>JAEYTY010000135.1 GCA_023433775.1 Pseudomonadota bacterium
CGGGCTGGTCGCGCTGCCATTTCTGCGGATCGAAAATCTGCGCCACCTGCGGGGCGATCTGCGCATCATTGCGGGTGAAGCGCGCATTGGGCCAGCGATTGGCGAGATCGGCAAAGGCGTCTTCCACGCTGGTTTCGGCATCGGCAAAGCCCAGCCCCGAAATGCCATATTCAGTCGCTGTCACCACGGCGGTGCCAAAGGGCGAAGGCGCAATGCCCCAGACCATGTCGAGCCCGGCGCCGCCGGCGCGAAAGGCGCCCGGCGGCATGGCCTCATAGGTGACGAAAAGATCATGAAGGCGCGAGGTGGAGGAAAGGCCCACCTCATAAGTGGTGTCGAGCACGCTGGCCTGCTGGGTGAGGAGGCTCTTGGCGTGATCGAGGGCCACGGCCTGGGCAAAGCTTTTTGGGCTGAGGCCACACCAGCGGCGGAATACATCGGTCAATTGCCGCTCGCTCATGCCCATGGCGCGAGCAAAACGGGTGAGGTCGGTCGCGTCCGGCCCGGTTTCGCTTAAGTAGCGAATGGCGGCGCGGATCGTCTCGTAATCACTGGCCGGCGCGGAAATGGAAATCTGGTTCATGGCAACATGCCCTGTGGGTCGTCATGCGCCTTGTCTAGGTCTGGTCGCGGGCAAAGGCGACCCGATTTTGACCTTTAGCCGGGCAGCCGGGCGGCGCGCAGGCTGCGGCCAAATTCGCGGGCAAAGCTGGCCCGGTCACTGGTGCTCAAAAAGGAACCCAGTTCCAGCTCGTGTTCACCGAGCCGGACAAAGAGCGCAATGGCCCGCTCATTCTCGTCCCGCACCAGTCGCAGGCGCACGGCGTGCGGCTTGCCGCGCCAAAGCTTGCGGGCCGAGCCGGGAGCAGAGGTGGTGATTTCGAGCTGGTCGGGCCAGAGTGTCACCTGCTGCATGAATTTGCGGCGCTTCGCCTGGCGCAGGCTCAAGGCCGTCAACCCGCCACCCGTGAGGGCGAAGCCGGCCAGGCCCGGCAGCAGGAATTCCGGCACGGCGACAAGGAAGGGAATGGCAATAATCAGCGCCAGAGCAAAGGCCACCCAGCCGCCGAAAACGCGCACGGAATTGTCCGGGCGCAGCGTGGCGGCAAAAAGCGGCGTGGTGGTTGTGGCTTGCATGGGCATGATGATGTCTCCCAGAAATACTGGCAGAGATTCGGGGGCGAGAGAATGGCAGCGAGCAAAAAAGTGAAGAAGCTGGGCAAGGCGGAAGCCGAAGCCATTTTCGTCCGCTTTGCCGAAATCGAGCCCGAGCCCAAGGGCGAGCTAGATTACGTCAACGCCTTTACGCTGCTGGTGGCGGTGGTGCTTTCGGCCCAGGCCACCGATGTCGGCGTCAACAAGGCAACGAAAACGCTGTTTCAGCTGGCGCCGACCCCGGCGGCCATGGTCGCCCTCGGGCTAGAGCGAATCGAAGCGGAAGTGCGCACTATCGGGCTTTATCGCACCAAGGCCAAGAACGTGCTGGCGCTGTCGCAGCTTTTGATCGAGCGTCACAATGGTGAAGTGCCGGACAATCGCGAGGCACTGGAGGCGCTGCCCGGCGTGGGCCGCAAGACGGCCAATGTGGTGCTCAATATCTTTTTCAAGCAGCCCACCATTGCCGTCGATACCCATCTTTTCCGGGTGAGCAATCGCACCGGGTTGGCGCCGGGAAAGACGCCGCTGGCTGTCGAGCTGGCGCTGGAAAAGCAGATCCCCGCCCGCTTCATGCTTCACGCCCATCACTGGCTGATCCTGCATGGCCGCTATATCTGCAAGGCGCGAAAGCCCGAATGCTGGCGCTGCCCTATTGCGCAATGGTGTCTCTTTGAGCCCAAGACGCCACTGCCGTCGGTGCCGGCGCCCAAACGGGGTTAGCTGCCATAGCCCCGCGCCATGGCGGCGGCAAAGATGGGAATGAGCACGAGGACGCCGCCCTGGAGATGAAGAAAGCGACGGCTGGCCGCGATTTCACTGGCGGGTGGCGCATAGGCCGGCTCGGCATTGGCGGCAGCAAGCCAGCGGCGGATGGCCATTGTGGGCGGAATGGTGAGGAGGCCCATGACGAGAAAGGCCGCCATTTTGCCCCAGAAGGCGTGGTTGCCCCAATAATAGCTTTCATCCACCGCGCCGAAAAACACGCGCAGCACGCCGATGACGATGACGAGGCCGGCGACGCCGCCATAGGCGCCGTCGATACCGGCAAGGCGCTTGATATTGGCGCCGGAAAGACCGGTTCGCACGAGGCCGAATTCAATGGCGAAGAGGGCAACAAGCCCAAAAACGGCAAGATGATGCGCTGACGCCAGAACCAGATCCCAGTCCATGCCCTATTCTCCATGTTGACACTGACCACATGAAGAGACGTATATGTGGGCAATGTCAACATTACCCAACGCACCCTATCACCACGGCAATCTGCGCCACACGCTGCTCGAAGTGGCGCTGCGCATTCTTGAGCGCGAAGGCGAGGCGGGAATCGGCCTGCGCGATCTCGCCCGGGCCGTCGGCGTTTCGCCAGCGGCGCCGTATCGTCATTTCGATAGCCGCGCGGCGCTGCTCGAGGCGCTGGCGGTGACGGGCTTTCAGAGATTCACGGCCCGCATGGAGGCTGTTATGGCCAGCGAGCCGGACAACCCAATTGCGGCCATGGGCAAGACCTATGTGATCTTTGCCCTGCAAAATCCCAACCTCTTCCGGCTGATGTTTTCTCCGACGCTGAATAAGGCGGCGCGACCGGGGCTCAGCATGGCGGCGGATGCGGCCTTTGAAACCCTGCGGCGCGCCATCGGTGATGACACACGCACCGGCCGGATCAGGGCGCTGGCGGCCTGGTCAAAAGTGCATGGCCTTGCCGTATTGATGCTGGACGGGCAGATCGCCAGCGCGCCGGGCGAGGACAGCGACGCCCTGCTGGCCGAGATCATCGCAAGCCTCTAGAGCGCCCAACGTTGCCTAAGATTGCATGATCCTCTAAACCGGCCAGCGGCCTTTATCATTTCCGGATTTCGACGCTCATGACCCAGACCCGCTTCGATGTGCTCACCATCGGCAATGCCATCGTCGATATCATTGCTCCGGTCGAGCCCGGATTCATCGAGCGCGAGGGCATGACCGAGGGCGTCATGCATCTGATCGATACGGATCGGGCCGAATATCTCTATGGCAATATGCCGCTCAGCCGGCAGCAGATTTCCGGTGGCTCGGCCGCCAATACGGCAGCCGGCATTGCCTCGCTGGGCGGCCGCGCCGCCTTTGTCGGCAAGGTCGCCGATGATCAGCTGGGCGATGTGTTCGAAACCGATCTCAACCAGACGGGCGTCCATTACACCACCTCGCGCCTCAAGAATGGCGCGCTGACCGCCCGCTGCATGATCTTCGTCTCGCCCGATGGCGAGCGGACGATGAACACCTATCTCGGCGCCTGCCATGAACTGACCGAGCGCGATATCAATCCCGATGAAATCGGCGGCGCCGCCATCACCTATATGGAAGGCTTCCTCTGGGACCCGGTGGAAGCCAAGAAGGCCTTCGTGCTGGCGGCCCATTATGCCCACAAGAACGAGCGCGCCGCGGCCTTCACCCTCTCCGATCCATTCTGCGTCGATCGCTACCGCGCCGAGTTTCTGGATCTCATCCGCTCAAAGACCATGGACTATGTGTTCGCCAATATGAACGAGCTCAAGTCCCTCTACGAAACCGATGACCTGGGCGAGGCCGTGCGCCAGATCGCCAAGGATGCGGAAGTCGCCGCCATTACCATGGGTGCCGAAGGAGCCATGGCGGTGGTCAATGGCGAGGTGATTTCAGTGCCGGCTTTCCCGGTCGACACGGTGGCCGACGCGACCGGCGCCGGCGATCTTTTTGCTTCGGGGTTCCTGCTCGGCATGGCGCGTGGCCAGAGCGTTGGTTCGGCACTGCGCACCGGCTGCCTTGCCGCCTCAGAGGTCATTTCCCATATCGGCGCCCGCCCGCAGACCAGGCTCGAAGACCTGGCCCGCGAGAACGGTCTGTTCGACTAGGGGTCAGGCGTCCGCCATCGCCCCGTTCATTTCGGCGAGAATAGCGCGGGCTGCTGCCGCCGGATCGGCCGCCTCGATGATGGGCCGCGCCACCACAAGGTGGCTCGCGCCCGCTGCAACGGCCGCCGCCGGACCCATGACCCGCTTTTGATCGCCCAGAGCGCTGCCAGCGGGGCGAATGCCCGGCGTCACCAGCGCCATGTCCGGCCCGATAATGGAGCGCACGACACTGGCTTCATGCGGCGATGACACCAGCCCGCCAATGCCCGCGTCCCGCGCCTGCCGGGCGCGGAGGGCGACGAGCCCCGCCGTATCATGGGCAAAGCCTGCTTCGGCCACATCGGCATCGTCCATCGAGGTCAGCACCGAGACGCCCAGGATGCAGAGACCGGAGCCGGCTGCGCCCCTGACGGCGGCGCGCATACATTGGGGATAGGCGTGGACGGTGAGCATGGTCGCGCCGGTGGCGGCAATGGCGGCGACGCCCTTTTCGACCGTGTTGTCGATGTCGAGCAGCTTGAGATCGAAGAAGACCTTCTTGCCGGCCGCCAGCAATTCCTTGCCCAGCGCAAAGCCATCGGCGCCGTAAAAGCACTCATAGCCGATCTTGTAGAAATTGACGCTGTCGCCCAGTGCCGTGACGATTTCCTCGGCGCGTGCGCGCGTCGAAACGTCGAGGCCCACGATCAAATGGTCCGCCATGCTGCTTCCTCCGATGTCGACAATGGCTTGGGACTAGACCAAATCGCCCAAAGGGGCAAGTGAGGCTAGCCCCGGCTGAAGCTGGTCAGTTCCTCGACCATCTGGTCGACCTTGCGGATGGTGGATTTTTCGACCGGATTGCCGGCCTCGTCAAAGGCGTCTTCGGCTGGTCCGATGCCGAGCAGGGTCGGCACGACCAAAGTGCCCACCTTGGTCAGCGATTCGCGCAAATGGCTCAAACCCCAGATGGTGCCATATTTGCCCGAGCTGACCCCACCAATGCCGAAAGTGGCGTGGCGGAAGGGGCTCGGCTTCTGGCGGCTGAGCCAGGCCAGCGTATTGACCAGCAGGGGCGTCGCGCCGCCGTTATATTCGGGCGAGGCAATGAAGACGATGTCATGGCTGCGCCAGAGCTCGGCCAGCCGCCCGGCGGCCTCGGGCACATTGTCCGGCTCAAGATCTTCGTTGAAGATCGGCATGTCGTAATCGGCCAGGGTGATTTCGGTGACGGCGACGCCGGCCTCGCTCAGTTTCCGGCCCATATGGGCCTGCAATTTCTGATTATACGAGCCCTTGCGAATGGACCCCGAAAGCGTAAGCGCTGTTTTCATGTAAAGTTCTGCCTTCCGGATTGTCGAAATCGGTCTCGTCCGACCGTCATAGTATCAGTTCCAGACCGGCTCTGGAGCAATGCCGAGCGGTCAAGAGGCTAACAAAAGTGTCCAGAAGGAGTTCCACATGGCTGCCCCGATGATCTTCGTCAACGTGCCTATCAGCGATCTGGCTGCATCCATCGGCTATTACAAGGCGCTGGGTTTTGATCACAATCCGCAATTCAGCGATGAGACAGGCGCCTGCATCGTCATCAGCGACACTATTTATCTGATGGTGCTGACGCATGAAAAGTTTCTCAACTTTTCAGCCAATCCCATTCCTGATCCGAAGAGCCAGACCCAGGCGCTTTATGCCCTGTCGCAGGACAGCCGCGATGCAGTGGACGCCATTGCCGAAAAGGGCCTGAAAGCCGGCGGCACGGAAACGCGCCCGGTCCAGGACATGGGCTTCATGTATTCGCGGGCCATTGCCGATGTGGACGGCCATGTCTGGGAATATTTCTGGATGGATATGGGCCAGATGCCCACCGCGTAAACCTTAGCCCAGCCGCAGCCAGCCCCGAACCATGCGGAGGAGCCGCTCGCGGCGGTACTGGTAATAGAATGCATTGGTCATGAGGTGCCGATAGGTCTGCTTGAAGGCCACGCGCGGCCAGGCCACCCAGGGTTTGGCGTCGGCGGAATAATGCAGGATCATCGGGTTATAGGCCTCATTGGCCGGCTCGGGATTCTGCAGGTTCCAGCGCGGCGCCAGTTCCAGAATGCGGCCGCGGAAGCAGAAATTGATGATGTCCTGATCGTAGTAGAACTGCGCCAGTTCATCCGCCGGAACGCCCGCCAGCGCGGCGGCGAAATTCATGGCCCGATATTGGGCGAGATCGATCAGCATGACGCCCGAATTGAAATAGGGCTCGGCCAGCGAAAACACCTTTCGTGTCCTGAGATCGCGCCCGCCAGGGCAATGAAAGCGGTCGGGCTGCTGTACCGCGGCGATGGCATGGCCTTGCATATCGAGTGTGAACAGCGGATCGAGCGCGCCGCGCACGAAGGTGTCGCTGTCGAGATAGAGCACCCGCTCGATATCGGCGCCCAGCAGATCGCCCAGAAACAGCCGCGCATAAATGACGGGGTGAAACCGCGCCTTGCGAATGGGCGGGAAGGCGGCGATGCGTCGGCTCAACACATCGGATTGGGCGAGCGGAATGAAATTGAGTACTGCGCCATAGTCACGCCCGATGCTGGCAATGGCGTCATGATGCTGGGTGGTCAGTTCGGCGTGCAGCAGATGAAAGCGCAGGCGCCGGGGATCGGGGCTGGAGAGGCAGACCGAGCGCATGGTGGCATAGGCCGGCGCCCAGAACTTGTCATCGAACCCCAGGGCAATCTCGATAAAACCGGAGGCAGGGGCGTATGCCCCCATGCCTTGCGGATCAATCCCCTGCGGCCCGGGATCGAGCGGGCTCAAGCTTCAAACATCTTCTTGAGCTTGTCGAAGAAGCCACCCGAAGTCGGGTTGGTTTCGGCCGTTTCGAGCCGGGCAAATTCCTCAAGCAATTCGCGCTGCCGCTTGCTGAGCGCCTGCGGCGTTTCGATATCGAGCTGTACATAGAGATCGCCGACATCCTTGCTCCGGAGCACCGGCATTCCCTTGCCCTTGAGGCGGACGCGCTGGCCCGGCTGGGTGCCCGCCGGCACCTTGACCTTGGCGCGGGCATTATCAAGCGTCGGCACTTCGAATTCGCCGCCCAGAGCCGCCGTGGTCATGGCGATGGGCACGCGGGCATAAAGATCGGCGCCGTCGCGCTGGAAGAGGCTGTGCGGCTTGATCGAGATGAAAATATAGAGATCGCCCGGAGGCCCGCCGCGCAAACCGGCTTCGCCTTCATTGGCGAGACGAATACGGGTGCCATCCTCGATGCCGCTTGGAATATCGACCGAGAGCTTGCGGTTCTGCTGGCGACGGCCCTGCCCGCCGCAATCGGTACAGGGCTGGTCCATCATCTCGCCGCGGCCCTGACAGACCGGGCAGGTGCGCTCGATGGTAAAAAAGCCCTGCGCCGCCCGCACCTTGCCATGGCCATTGCACTGGCGGCAGGTATGGGTCCCGGTGCCGGGCTTGGCGCCGGTGCCGTCGCAGGTGTCGCAGCCGGCCAGGGTCGGCACGTCGATTTCGACGGTGCGGCCGTCATAACTTTCTTCGAGGCTGATCTCGAGATTATAGCGCAGATCCGAGCCGCGCATCTTGGCAGCACCGCCGCCCCCGCGCCGGCCACCGCCGCCCATGAAGTCACCAAAAATGTCCTCGAAAATATCGGACATGGAGGAGGAAAATTCGGGGCCGAAGCCTGCCCCGCCACGCCCGCCGCCATTTTCAAAGGCGGCATGGCCGAAGCGGTCATAGGCGGCGCGCTTTTGCGCGTCCTTCAGCGTGTCATAGGCCTCGTTGATTTCCTTGAACTTGTTTTCCGCCTCGGCATTGCCGGGATTGCGGTCGGGGTGAAACTGCATGGCCATCTTGCGATAGGCGCTCTTCAGCGTTGCCTCATCTGCCCCCTTCTGGCAGCCGAGAACATCGTAAAAGTCACGTTTGGCCAAAATGAACTCGCTTTATCGGTCGCGCCGGTCTGGTCGTCGCGGTGGATTAAAAGGAAAACCGGCATGACCGGCTGTTCCTGCGCATATGGGCAGATCGGCGCGTCTTAGCAAGGGGCGCCGGACGGATCAACCAGCCCCTGATTCACGTGGAACACTGAGAGCTGTCCCGAAGGGCAAATCGCGCCAGTGGCGCGATTTGAAGCGAGCAGGCCATGAGAGCTACGCTCGAATGGCACGGCCCAGAGGAAGACAGTCTCTAACCCGCAGCCTTCTTGATCGCCTCGGCCATTCGGGTTCGCCAATCGGATCCACCAGTCTTGAACCGTTCGACCACGTCAGGATCGAGGCGCAGTGTCACAGCCTCCTTGGCGCCGGGCAGGCGTGGACGCCCGCGCCCTCGTGCCATTGCCTCAGCAAAACTCATGGGGCTCTTTGCCTGCTCGTCGGTGATCTCCGGATTGTCGGGGTCATTGGCGATCATGGCTTGCACTTCAGCTTCTTCCGCGTCAGTCAGCGGACGCTTGGACGAAAATTTTGTCATAGCAGGTTCCTTTCCTTCCGGCTTGCCGGCCGCATGGAAATCACTGACAGCGCCTCTGTGCCCATTGGCTTGAATATGACCGAAATGATGATGCGGTCCTGAAACGTACCGATGGCCTTAAGGCGCTCTTGTGGGGCATCAAAGATCGCGGCTGCTTCAAAGAACCCAAGCGACAAATCCCTGAAATCAAGCTGATGCTTGATAATGTTGGTTTGAAGCTTGGTTTCATCAAACGTGATCAGCATTGAATTACCGTACACGGAAATTCAATGCGCGTCGATAGGGTTCAACAGCGTCATCCACCCCACCCAACAAAAAGCCCCGGCGTCTCCACCGGGGCTTTCTCGTTTCATTCCGTCGCGCTTATGCGGACTTCTTGTCGTCGCCGTCGTCCTTGACCTCTTCGAAGTCGGCATCGACGACGTCATCGTCTTCGTCGTCAGCGGTGCCATTGGCCTTGGCTTCGGCTTCGGCCTGGCTGGCCTTGTACATGGCCTCGCCCAGCTTCATCGAGGCTTCGGCCAGAGCATTGGTCTTTTCCTTGATGGCTTCGGCGTCGTCGCCTTCGAGCACCGACTTGAGGTCGGCAATGGCGGATTCGATGGCGCCCTTGTCCTCTTCGGAGACCTTGTCGCCATAATCCTTCAGGGACTTTTCAGTCGAGTGGATCAGCGATTCGGCCTGGTTGCGGGCTTCAACCGCTTCGCGCTTGCGCTTGTCGGCTTCGGCATTGGCCTCGGCGTCCTTGACCATCTTCTCGATGTCCGCGTCGGAGAGACCACCCGAGGCCTGGATGCGGATCTGCTGCTCCTTGCCGGTGCCCTTGTCCTTGGCCGACACATTGACGATGCCATTGGCGTCGATGTCGAAGGTCACTTCGATCTGCGGCACGCCGCGCGGTGCGGGCGGAATGCCGGCCAGGTCGAAATTGCCAAGCAGCTTGTTGTCGGCTGCCATTTCGCGCTCGCCCTGGAAGACGCGGATGGTCACCGCATTCTGGTTGTCTTCGGCGGTCGAGAAGGTCTGGCTCTTCTTGGTCGGGATGGTAGTGTTGCGATCGATGAGGCGCGTGAACACGCCACCCAGCGTTTCAATGCCGAGCGAGAGCGGGGTCACGTCGAGCAGCAGCACGTCCTTGACGTCGCCCTGCAGCACGCCGGCCTGAATAGCGGCGCCCAGGGCCACCACTTCGTCCGGATTGACGCCCTTGTGGGGTTCCTTGCCGAAGAGCTGCTTCACAGCTTCCTGCACCTTGGGCATACGGCTCATGCCGCCGACCAGCACGACTTCGTCGATCTGGCTGGCAGAAACGCCGGCATCCTTCATCGCCTGCTTGCAGGGATCGATGGTGCGGGTGATGAGGTCATCGACCAGGCTTTCGAGCTTGGAGCGCGAAAGCTTGAGCGTCAGATGCTTCGGGCCGGAAGCGTCGGCGGTGATGAAGGGCAGGTTCACCTCGGTCTGGGTCGAGCTCGAGAGTTCGATCTTGGCCTTTTCGGCAGCTTCCTTGAGGCGCTGCAGAGCCAGCTTGTCATTGCGCAGGTCGATGCCCTGCTCTTTCTTGAACTCATCGGCCAGGTAATCGACGAGGCGCATGTCGAAATCTTCGCCGCCGAGGAAGGTGTCGCCATTGGTCGACTTCACTTCAAAGACGCCGTCGCCGATTTCGAGGATCGACACGTCGAAAGTACCGCCGCCAAGGTCATAGACCGCGATGGTGCCGGTGTTCTTCTTGTCGAGGCCATAGGCGAGAGCCGCGGCCGTGGGCTCGTTGATGATGCGCAGCACTTCAAGGCCGGCAATCTTGCCCGCATCCTTGGTGGCCTGGCGCTGGCTGTCGTTGAAATAGGCTGGGACGGTGATGACGGCCTGCGTGACATTCTCGCCGAGATAGCTTTCGGCGGTTTCCTTCATCTTCTGCAGGATCATGGCCGAGACCTGGCTCGGCGAATATTTTTCGCCATTGGCTTCGACCCAGGCGTCGCCATTGTCGGCCTTGGTGATCTTGAAGGGCACCAGATCCTTGTCCTTGGCGACGACCTTGTCGTCATAGCGGCGGCCGATCAGGCGCTTGACCGCGAACAGGGTATTTTCAGGATTGGTCACCGCCTGGCGCTTGGCAGGCTGGCCGACGAGACGCTCGCCGTCCTTGGAAAAGGCAACCATGGAGGGCGTGGTGCGCGCGCCTTCCACATTTTCGATCACTTTTGGATTGCTGCCGTCCATGACAGCAACGCAGCTATTGGTCGTACCGAGGTCAATACCGATAACTTTAGCCATTACTCAGCCTCTCTTTGCAGCGAACCCGGTGTGAAGCCCTCTCATCGAAAGCGGCCTCGCGCCCCTTCGGGGCCGGATCCCTTTTAGGTATGGATATGCCCGTCGCCGGGCCTCGGGGGGTATATAGGGGGGTGTCTCACGGGCTTCAAGCGCGTGTTTCGCGAGATTTCTTGCGAGCCCTGCCATAGCCCATTTTCGTGGCCGCGCAAAAGGCCTAGATATCGCGCCATGTTCACACCCGGCTCTGTGCTGCTGCACGACAATCTCAATCCAGATGGCCAGAGCCTGCTGTTTACCCAGCCGCGCGAACGGCTGGTGGCTTATGATGCGGCCAGCGCCCGGAATGCTCTTGCCCGATTGGCCGCGGCAGGCAAAGAGGGGCTCTGGGCCGCAGGTTATCTCGCCTATGAGCTGGGATTTTTGTTTGAGGAGCGGCTTCAACACCTGCTGCCCGGGCGGAGCGAAACGCCGCTGCTCTGGTTCGGGCTTTACGATGCCCCCGAGCGTCCTTCGCGCGCCGCAGTGGACGCCATGCTCGCTACCGCGCCGCCGGGCGCAGCGCGTGAGCTGACACCGGGCCTTGACCGCGCCGCCTATGGAAAGGCCTTTGCGGCGGTGCAAAAGCTGATTGCGGCGGGTGATGTCTATCAGGTGAACCTCACCATGAAGGCGACCTTCCAGCTCGATGGCGATGCATTGGGGCTCTATCGCGCCCTCGCCGCCAGCCAGCAGGTGGCCTATGGCGCGCTGATCCATGCGGGGGATCATCATGTGCTGTCGCGCTCGCCCGAGCTTTTTGTCTCCCGCACCGGCGACAGGCTGAAGGCGCGCCCGATGAAAGGCACGCTGAAGCGCGGCAAAACGCTTGCCGAGGACGCGGCCGGGCGGAAGGCCCTGGCCAGCGACGAAAAGAACCGCGCCGAAAACCTGATGATCGTCGATCTGCTGCGCAATGATCTCGGCCGGATCGCGGAGACGGGCAGCGTGCGGGTGACGGACCTTTTCACGGTCGAGACCTATCGCAGCCTCCACACCATGACCTCGGGCATTGAGGCAGAGGCCAGGCCGGGCACGGGCATTGCCGAAGTGCTGGAAAATCTCTTCCCCTGCGGTTCGATCACCGGCGCGCCGAAACTGCGCGCCATGGAAATCATCCATGCGGTCGAAGCCGGCCCGCGCGGCCTCTATACCGGTGCCATCGGTTATATCGCGCCGGGCGGCGATTTCGCCTTCAATGTCGCCATCCGCACTGCACTGATTGATTCGGCAGGGCGCGGCGAAATCGGCATGGGCGGTGGCATCGTGGCCGATAGCCGGGCCGAAGACGAATATGCCGAGGCATTGCTGAAATTGAATTTCCTCTCCGACCCCGCCCCGCCGGTGACCCTGATCGAGACCTTCAAATGGTCGCCCGATGAAGGGTTTGCGCTGCTTGAGCGCCATCTCGACCGCCTGCTTGATTCGGCGGCCTATTTTGCTCTGCCCGTGACGCGCGAGGCCGCATCGGGTTTTCTTGCCGATGCGGCAAAAGGCTGGACAGCGCCCATGCGCGTGCGGCTGACGCTCGCTGAAACCGGCCTTGATCTCAGCGCCGTCCCCCTGCCCCCTAACCCGGCGCAATTCCGCTTTGTCATCGCCGATGAACGGCTCGATCCGACCTCGATCTGGCTGGCGCACAAGACCACCAATCGCGGTTTTTACGACCAGCCCCGCCAGCAAGCGCATGACCTTCTGGGCGTGGATGAAGTGGTGTTTCTCAATCAGCGCGGCGAATTGACGGAAGGCTCGTTCACCAATCTCTTTGTCGAACTGAATGGCGTGCTCTTCACACCGCCCCTTGCGTCCGGCCTCTTGCCCGGAACGCTACGGGCAGAGCTGGTCGCCAGCGGCAAGGCAGCGGAGCGCATGATGACGCTTGCCGATCTTGAGCGGGCCGACGCAGTCTATCTCGGCAATTCGGTGCGCGGCCTTGTGCCGGCCGTTTGGACCAGAACAGAGGAGCGATCATGACCATCGCGATCCAGCCTGACGACGTCCTCGTCGTTGTCGACATGCAATATGACTTTCTGCCCGGCGGCAGCCTTGCTGTGGCGGGGGGCGACGAAATCGTGCCGCTGATCAACCAGCTGGCCACGCGCTTCCGCAATGTGGTCCTGACGCAGGACTGGCACCCGGCGGACCATATTTCCTTTGCCAGCCAGCATCCCAATAAATCGCCGTTTGAAACCATTGAGCTCGACTATGGCACGCAGGTGCTGTGGCCCGATCACTGCGTCTGGGACAGTCACGGCGCCAAAATCTCCGCCGATCTCGACATTCCCCATGCCCAGCTGATCATCCGCAAGGGCTATAACCGCGCCATCGATTCCTATTCCGGCTTTCAGGAAGCGGACCGCGCAACGGTGACCGGCCTTGCCGGCTATCTCAGCGAACGCGAGGTGGGGCGGCTTTTTGTCGTTGGCCTTGCCACCGATTTCTGCGTGGGCTGGACGGCAATTGACGGCGCGGCGGGCGGGTTCGACGTGACCGTCATCGAAGACGCGACGCGGGCTATTGACGCCAATGGATCGCTGGAAAAAGCCTGGGCCGATATGGCAGAGGCCGGGGTGGCGCGGGTGATGAGCCGGGATATATTGGGCTAATAAAAAAGGGCGCCGTGCGGCGCCCTTTTCAAAATTCCGGCAAAAGCCTCAGGCGCTTTTGTCGATATTGTCGCCTTCAGGCGCTGGCGTGGCGGGGGCGGCGGAGCCACCCTTGGCGACGCCGACCATGGCCGGGCGCAAGACGCGCTCGCCGATGGCAAAACCTTCCTGCACAACCTGCACCACCGTGCCTTCGGGCACGCCGGGGTTTGGCACTTCGAACATGGCCTGATGCTTGTTGGGATCAAATTTCTGCCCCGCAGCCTCGATCTGCTTGACGCCGTGCTTGCCCAGGAGGCGCACCATTTCGCGTTCGGCCAGCTCAATGCCCTCGATCAGCGATTTGGTGGTCGCATCGCCCGATTCGCGGGCTTCGGCGGGCAGGGTCAGGAGGGCGCGGCTCAGGGCATCGGTGGCGCTCAGCATGTCGCGGGCAAAGCCGGCGATGGCATAGGAGCGCGTATCATTGACGTCGCGCTCGGTGCGCTTGCGCAGGTTTTCCATCTCGGCAATCGTGCGCAGCACGCGGTCCTTGAGCTCGGCATTTTCGGCGCGCAGAGCCTCTAGCGGATCCACATTCTCTTCAACCGGCGTTTCGACTTCCGGCATTTCGCCCGAGGCGGCGTTTTCGTCGCTCATCAATGTTCTCGTTCGCAGTTTGAATTGTTTGACCCGCATATCGGCCAATGCCGCGATGTTTTCAAGCTTGTCGCTGTTCGGCTCCGCCGACAAATCGCTCCACTGGAGCGATTTGAAGCGACAAGGCCATGAGGGCCAGGCTCGAATCTCGACACAACTTAGCGCTTGCGCGCCATCATCGCGGTAATGACATTGGCCGTATAATCCACCACCGGCACGATGCGCGCATAATTGAGCCGGGTCGGTCCGATGACGCCCAGGACGCCGACAATCCTGTCATTGGCGTCCTTATAGGGTGAGAGGATCACCGAGGAGCCCGAGAGCGAAAACAGCTTGTTTTCTGAGCCGATGAAAATCCGCACGCCCTCGGCGTTTTCCGCGTCGCCCAAAAGCTCCAGCAGGCCATCCTTGCTTTCGAGCGCATCGAACAATTGCCGCATCCGCGCCAGCTCGTCGCTGGCCATGGTGTCATTGATGAGATTGGCCCGGCCCCGCACGATGACGGTCGGCTCGGCATTGCCGCGCTGTTCGACCAGGGTGGCAATGCCCTCATCGACCAGTTTCTGCGTCAACTCGTCCAGCTCGGCCTTTTGCTCGGCCCGGCGCTCATTGAGCACTTTGCGCGCCTCGGACAGCGTCCGACCTATAACGTAATTGGCGAGATAATTGCTCGCCTGCTGCAAGGCGCTGGCGGTAAAGCCCGGCGGCAGATCGAGCACGCGGTTTTCCACCTGCCCGTCTTCCCCGACGAGAATGGCCATGGCGCGGGTGGCATCGAGCCGCACAAATTCGATATGGCGCAGCACCATGTCGGCCTTGGTGGCAATCACCACCCCGGCGCCATGACTGAGACCCGAAAGCAGGGACGAGGCTTCGGTAAGGAGGTTTTCCACCTGGCCGTGTCCGGCGCTGCCCTGCATGTGCTGGGAAATCCTGGCGCGCTCTGTTTCGTCGACAGAGCCCACTTCGAGCATGGCATCGACGAAAAACCGCAAGCCTTCCTGGGTCGGTGCGCGTCCGGCCGAGGTATGCGGCGCCGCGATCAGGCCAAGATCCTCAAGATCGGCCATCACATTGCGCACCGAAGCGGGCGACAGTTCGACCTGCAAAAGCCGGCTCAGATCACGCGAACCAACGGGCATTCCGGTATCGAGATAGCGCTCCACCAGCCGCCGGAAAATGTCCTGGCTGCGGGAATTGAGGACCGAGAGAAAATCTTCGGGGGGGCGTTTCATGTGGTTTGGATAAAATCTTCCGCTTTAACCCTGCCCCATCATTTAAGCGTTTGCAGCCCGCCCGCCAAGCGCCCGGCGCTTGTGGCGCGTCCCGATGAGGGTTAAGAGGCGGTTAACAGCCAAATTGCCCAGAAAGTATATAGCCCATGCGGCCATCCGGACGGACCCCCGACACCATGCGCGCCGTGACCATCGAGCGCAATGTCGCCATGAAGGCGGAAGGCTCGTGCCTTGTTGCCTTCGGCAATACCAAGGTGCTGGTCACCGCCTCGGTCGAAACCAGCCTTCCCGGCTGGCTGCGCGGCAAGGGCCAGGGCTGGGTCACCGCCGAATATGGCATGTTGCCCCGCGCCACCAATAGCCGCACCCGCCGCGAGGCCACCGCCGGCAAGCAATCGGGCCGCACCCAGGAAATCCAGCGCCTGATCGGACGTTCGCTGCGCGCTGTGGTGGATTTGACCAATCTCGGCGAAGCCCAGATCACGCTCGATTGCGATGTGCTTGAGGCCGATGGCGGCACCCGCACGGCGTCGATCACCGGCGCCTATGTAGCGCTGTCCGATGCCGTCAAATGGCTCGAAGCGCGCAACCTGACCAAGGGTCCGGTGCTGCGCGATTCGGTCGCCGCCATTTCCTGCGGCATCTATCGCGGCACGCCCGTGCTCGATCTCGATTATCTCGAAGATGTTGAAGCCCATACGGACGCCAATTTCGTCATGACCGGCTCGGGTAAATTTGTCGAAATCCAGGGCACAGCCGAAGGCGCCCCCTTTGACCGCGCCGAGCTTGAGGCCCTGATGGGCCTGGCCGAAAAGGGTATTGGCGAATTGAGCCTTCTGCAGCATACGGCTTTGAGCGCATGAGCTTGTTCGGGAACATGGCAACCTCATTTAAAGGCCTTGCCGCCGGTTTTTCCCGGCGGGGCGGGTCAAAGGGTGCCGAATCCAGCCACGCCATCGCTGGCGCGGACCGCCGCAAGACCCGGAGCGAGCGCGACTTTTCGGCCCGCGATTGCACGATCTGGAACGATATTCGCCGCGCGCTGGAAGGAGGCGGCAAATGAGCGCCATTCCCCGCCTTCACGCTGGCGACCGGCTGGTGCTGGCCACCCACAATGACGGCAAGCTGCGCGAATTTCAGGAATTGTTCGCGCCCTTCGGGCTGGAACTGGTTTCGGCCGGGCAGCTTGGCCTGCCCGAGCCGGAAGAAACCGGCACGACTTTTGCGGAAAATGCCCGGCTCAAGGCCCATGCCGCGGCGCAGGGCTCCGGCCTTCTGGCGCTGAGCGATGATTCGGGGCTCTGCGTTGATGCGCTCAATGGCGATCCCGGCGTCTATACCGCTGACTGGGCCGGCGTGCCGCGCGATTTCAACCACGCCATGAAGCGGGTGGAAGATGCGCTGCAGGCGGCCAATGCCACCTCGCCCGGCCAGCGCAAGGGCTCGTTCAACGCCACGCTCTGTCTTGCCCATCCCGATGGGCGCGACGTGATCTATGCCGGCAAATGCAATGGCACGCTGGTCTGGCCGCCGCGCGGTGATCAGGGTCATGGCTATGACCCGGTCTTCATGCCTGATGGCTATGACATCACCTTCGGCCAGATGCCGCCTGAACAGAAGCATTCCTGGTCCCCGGGCCAGCCCGGCCTTTCTCACCGCGCCCGCGCTTTCGCGCTCTTCGTGGAGAACCAGATTGAGCGCGCCTAACGACCTTTTTGGCGTTTACGTGCACTGGCCCTTTTGCGCGGCCAAATGCCCCTATTGCGACTTCAATTCCCACGTTCATCGCGGCCCCTTTGACGAGGGCGCCTTTGTCGAGGGCTATAAAAAAGAGATCGCCCATATGGCGAGCCTGTCGCAGGGGCGTCTGGTGCAGTCGATCTTTTTCGGCGGCGGCACGCCCTCGCTGATGTCGCCCAATGCGGTGTCGACCATTCTCGACACCATTGCCGGTCATTGGCAGATCGACAGCCGCGCCGAAATTACGCTGGAGGCCAACCCGACTTCTGTGGAGGTCGATCGCTTCCGCGGCTTTCGCTCGGCGGGGATCAATCGCGTCTCGCTGGGCGTACAATCGCTGCGCCCCGGCCCGCTGGCCGAACTGGGCCGCCGCCACTCTGTCGAGGAAGCGGTCGCCGCCGTGCGTATCGCCCAGTCGATCTTTGATCGCTCCAGCTTTGACCTCATCTATGCCCGCCCCAAGCAGACGCTGGAAGACTGGGAGGATGAGCTGAAGGAAGCGCTGTGGATGGCGCGCGGCCATATCAGCCTTTATCAGCTGACCATTGAGCAGGGGACGCGCTATTTCGACCTGCATCAGGCCGGCAAGCTCAAAATGCCGGACGAAGACCTGGCCGCCGATTTCTATGAGCTGACCCAGGACCTGACCGCCGAAGCCGGAATGCCGGCCTATGAGATTTCCAACCACGCCGTGCCGGGGCAGGAAAGCCGCCACAACATGCTCTATTGGCGCTATGGCGAATATGCCGGCATCGGGCCGGGCGCGCATGGGCGCCTGCTGGTCAACAATCAGCGCCACGCCACCGCGACGGAAAAGCTGCCCTTTGACTGGCTGAACCGCGTGAACACGACGGGCCACGGCATGGTCACCGACGATGTGCTGACCTGGGAAGAACAGGGCGACGAATTCCTCGTCATGGGCCTGCGGTTGAAGGAAGGCATTTCGCCCACCCGCTTCATGGCGCTTTCGGGCCGGGCCATCAGCGGCCAGCAGATCGCCGCGCTCAAGGGCTATGGCTTTGTCGAAACCCTGCCCAATGGCAATATCCGCGTCACCGACCGGGGCTTTCCCGTTCTCGATGCGGTCGTGGCTGACTTGGCGGCCTAAAACTTCGCCCCGTCGACTGTCGCCGCGCCACCAGCGCCGATTTTCTTGATCACCAGCGCATATTCGCTTTTGCCACTGCCGAGGAAGCGGAAGAGGCCGTCGCGGCCGTTAAAGCCCTGCGGGCTTGTCATCAGCGTCGGGCTATAGGGCGGCGTCGCCAGCGACAGCGTGTTCACATTGGCGAGGATCGTTGCCGTATAGGCGATGGTGGCCAAGGGATGCGGCGCGCTGCTGAAGCGGGCCTGATAGTCGAGCGAAATGGCATTGAGCCCTGCCTCGTCCACTGCCGGATAGATGGCGCCCTGCAATTGCGGGGTCGAGATTATGGTTTTGTCCCCGGCCCATTCGGCCGAGCCGACGATCTGCACCATATCCGCGCTGACCCCAGCTTCACCCAGCAGCACACCAAAGCTCGGCGCCGTCGAGCGGTCGGGCAAGAAGAGTGCGTCGATCATATTGCTCTCGATGAGGGGCCGCGCCTGTTCGACGATCTGGCGCGCTTCGTCGACGCTGGAAAAAGTATAGACCGCGCTGGGCGAAAAACCGACCGCGATGGCCTGCTGGCGGAAGGCGGTGGCCTGCGCCTCGCCATAGGCGGTGGCGGGGAAAATACCCGCGAGGCCACGCCGCCCCTGTTCGCGCAGATATTGCACCGAGCGCTTCATTTCCATGTCGGGCAGCACCGAAAGCAGATAGACGCCCGGCCCGGCGACATTGCCGGTATTGGAAAAGGCGATGACCGGCACGCCGCCGGCCCGCGCCACCGCGCCCACCGCGCTCACCTGATCGCTGCGCAGCGGCCCAAGAATGAGTTTGGCGCCCTCGGCCACGGCGGCCTGCGCTGCGGCGCTGGCGCCGGCAACACTGTCGCCGCTGTCGCGCAGCGAGATGGTGATGTTTTCGGCGATATTGGGATTGGCCTCGATATAGGCCACAGCCAGCTTGCTGGCATTGGCCATGGAGGTGCCGACCTGCGCCAGACCCGGTTCACCCGAGAGCGGCAGGATCAGCGTGACCGGCACAGGACCGCGGCCAAAGCGCTCTGCCGGCATGGACGAGATTTGCCGCGGGCTGCTCCCCACATCGGATTGCGGAAATGGCATGTTGAGCGTGCGTGAGCCGAACTGCATTCCGCCCGGCGCGCAGGCGCCCAGAAGCGCAATCAGTGCCGTGGCGATGACCCATTGGGGGCCATGGCCGGATTTTCGCATTTCATTCACGACGGGGTGCCCGAGATGCTCACGTTCCGTTAACATATTGTCCCAATAGGTTAACCAAACATCAACCACCCGCGCAGATTGCTGGCCAATGCCTGACGAGACAAAGTCCTATTACATCGCCGGCCATGCCTTTGCTGCACCCGCGCTGGCGCCCGGTCTCTATGTCGTCGCCACGCCCATCGGCAATCTGCGTGACATCACCTTGCGGGCGCTGGAAACGCTGGCCGCGGCAAGCGTCGTGCTTTGCGAAGACACCCGTATGTCGGCCCGCCTGCTCGATCATTACGGCATCAAGAACCGCCGCATTGCCCTGCATGAACATAATGAACGGGCCAAGGCCGATGATATTGCCCGCCATATTGCGGCTGGCGAGGCCATTGCGCTGATTTCCGACGCCGGAACGCCTCTGCTCTCAGATCCCGGCTTTCCACTGATCCGGGCGCTGGCCGAGCAGAACCTGCCGGTCTTTCCCATTCCCGGCCCCTCGGCCCTGCTCTCGGCGCTGGTGGTGGCGGGCCTGCCAACCGACGCCTTCACCTTTCACGGCTTCCTGCCGCCCAAATCCGGCGCGCGGGCCAATGCCCTGGCCAAGCTGAGGGATTCACGTGAAACGCTGGTGTTCTACGAATCGCCGCGTCGCCTGGGCGACAGCCTCGCGGCGATGGCGGAGGCCTTTGGCATCCGCCAGGCGGTTGTCGCACTGGAGCTGACCAAGCGCTTCGAGCGCACCCATCGTGGCACGCTGGCCGAATTGGCCGCCGAATTTGCCGAGGACGAGACCAAGGGCGAGGCTGTCATTGTTGTGGCTGGCGCGGACGAGCCGACAGCCCCATCGGCGGCAGACTGGCAGGCCGCGCTGGCCGAGGCCATGGCTGATCAGCCGCTGCGCGCCGCTGTGGACGATATCGCCGCCCGCTTCGGGCTGAAGCGCAAGGAGGTCTATGATGCCGCCCTCGCCCGCAAAGCGGAAATCTGACAAGCGCATCAAGGCGCATCGCGGTGGCCATCGCGGCGAAGCGCTGGCCGCGCTCTTCCTGCAGTTGAAATTCTATCGCATCCGCAACCGGCGCTATCGCACACCGCTGGGCGAAATCGACATCGTCGCCGAACGCTTCGGCACGCTGGTCTTTGTCGAGGTCAAGGCGCGCAGCAAAAGTGCGCTGGAGGCTGAGACGCTGGAGGGGATCAATTATTCCCGCATTGTCCGGGCGGCCGACCTCTGGTTTGCGCGCCACCCGCGCGAAACAGGAAAGGACGTCCGCTTCGACGTGATTTTCCTTGCGCCCTGGCGCTGGCCGCGCCATTTCATCAATGCCTTCGATGGAGGCTAACCCGTTTCCGAGGACCTCTCATGCCGCTCAAAGTCGCCATCCAGATGGATCATGTCGCCAGCATCAATCCAAGGGGCGATTCGACCTTCGCCATGATGCTCGAAGCGCAGGCGCGTGGGCATGAACTGCTCCATTATACGCCCGACACGCTATCGCTGCGCGGCCATGTGGTGAGCGCGCTGACCGCGCCGATAAAGGTCTTCGACAAGCCCAAGGGCGAGCATTTTGAGCTGGGCGAAGAGCGCCGTGTCGACCTCTCGACCCAGGACGTGATCCATATGCGCCAGGATCCGCCCTTTGACATGAACTACATCACGCTGACCCATATGCTGGAGCGGCTGCACCCCAAGACGCTGGTGGTCAATCCGCCCGCCGCCGTGCGCAATGCGCCCGAAAAAATCCTCGTCACCGATTTTCCTGAACTGATGCCGCCAACGCTGGTGACGCGTGACCGCGCCGAAATCCACGCCTTCCGCAAGGAGCATGGCAATATCATCGTCAAGCCGCTCTACGGCAATGGCGGGGCCGGCGTGTTCTTCATCCAGGAGGGCGACCATAACCTGGCGAGCCTGCTCGAACTCTTCGAGAGCAATTATCGCGAACCCTTCATGATACAGAAATATCTCCCCGATGTGCGCAAGGGCGACAAGCGGATCATCATCATCGACGGCGAAGCAGTGGCCGGGCTCAATCGCATTCCCGCCGACGGCGAAGCGCGCTCCAACATGCATGTCGGCGGGCGCCCTGAACTGAGCGAACTCACCGCCCGCGAACGCGAAATCTGCGCCGCCATCGCCCCGGCACTCAAGGAGCGCGGCATGATCTTTGTCGGCATCGACGTGATCGGTGACTATCTCACCGAAATCAACGTCACCTCCCCCACCGGCATCCGCGAAATCAAGCGCTTTGGCGGGCCGGATATCGCCGTGATGATCTGGGATGCGATTGAGAAACGGCGGGCGCAGTGATCGCGGTCACTTTCGACCCCGATGCCGACGCCGCTTACATTCGATTTTCCGCGGGAAAGGTCGAAGAAAGCGAAGAGATCTCCCCCGGCATTGTCCTCGACTACGACAGCGAGGGCCATATCGTGGGCATGGAGGTGCTTCATGCGCGGAAGCACCTTCCTCCCGATGTTTTGGAGCAGGCCGCCTGATAATTTGCCCCCGTCACGCAAATCCCCTAGCCTGACGGTTCAGGTTCGGGGACCAAGATGAACAGCTTTCTCGTCGCATTCGCTACGCTTTTCGCCACGGTGGGCGTGGCTGATATTGCGTTCATTTTCGCGGCGCTGACCAAGGACAATAGCGCTGCACAGCGGCGGATTTTTGCCACGCGCGGCGTGCTGGTGGCGCTGGCGATCCTCTTGTTCTTTGCCGTCCTGGGCAATGCCATCCTCGATGTCTTCGGCATCACCATTCCGGCTTTGCGCACGGCGGGCGGCGTCCTGCTGCTGCTGATTGCCATCGACATGGTTTTTGCGCGCCATTCGGGCGGCACGGGCACGACCGACGAGGAAGAGCTCGAAGCGCGGAAAAGCCATGATATTTCGGTCTTTCCGCTCGCCATGCCGCTGATGGCCGGGCCCGGCGCCATCAGCGCCGTGATCCTGCTCACCACGGGCGCAGAATCCGATCTCGAATTCTGGCTGGTGCTGGCCGCCATCGTCGCCGTGCTCTTCATTGCCTGGCTGACGCTGTTGATCGCCATGCCGATTCAGCGCCTTCTGGGGCTGACCGGGCTTTCGGTGGTGTCGCGCGTCGTCGGCATCCTGCTGGCGGCCCTCGCCGTGCAATTTGTCTTCGATGGCATCAAGGCCAGCGGCCTGCTGGGCGGCTAGGCCGCCGCCCTACTTCGCAGGCAGGCAGCGGCCCTGCGCCTGCAGCGTGGCCACGGCGCGCGGATCGCAACCGGTCCAGAGGAACATCATCCAGTCTTCCTGGCTGCCATAAAAGGCATTGCGGTCGACCTCGCCCTTTACGCCCGGCACAATCCCGGTCTGGGTATATTGCCAGAAGGTCCAGGGGCGGTTGGTGTAGCGCTCATGCGGCTCGGCAGCGGTCGAGCGGAGCCAGAAGGTGTTGGGGAAATATTCGCCCGCCAGCACGTCGCGATGGAAATTGATGTCGGTATAGATGATCGGCAGCTTGCCCGTGTGGCGCTCCATGGCTTCGAGCATCACCCGCACTTTTTCCAGCGCATCGGCGCGACTGGGCTTGTTCTTGCAGCTCGAGTGATTGTTCCATTCGAGATCGAGCACCGGCGGCAGCGCGCTGTAATCGGCCGGCACATTCTGGGTGAACCAGACGGCCTGCTCGGAAGCGAGCGAACACCAGGTCATGAAATGATAGGCGCCGCGCGGCATTCCGGCATCGCGCGCTCTGATCCAGTTTTTCTGGAAATCAGGGTCGATATAATCCTTGCCCTCGGTCGCCTTCATGAAAATGAAATGAATGCCGGCGGCGC
The DNA here is from genome assembly GCA_023433775.1 of Pseudomonadota bacterium. Lineage (GTDB taxonomy): Bacteria > Pseudomonadota > Alphaproteobacteria > Rhizobiales > Devosiaceae > Devosia. The sequence continues at coordinate 23,136 of JAEYTY010000135.1, forward strand.
GCGCCCGCTGGAAATCGACATTTTCCTGATAGCGGGCCACGTCGATACCCTGGATAGGGAGCGTGCGGGCACGGTCTACGCCCTTATGTGGCCGATTATCGCCCGGTATTGCGCCATAAAGCCCGCCGCCACTGGCGCAAGCGGCCAAAGCGACAACGGCAAGCCCCATGACGGCGCTGCGCAGGGCAGCGGAGGCAGAAGTGGGGAACCGGAACAGTGGGGCCATGAACGCAAATACTCAGACTATCAGACAATACTGAGACATTGATTCAACATGGGCCGGTTAACGGAGATTTAGATTAACCAATGTGGTGTTTGGCATGGTTAACAGGCCCCAATTCGTTCTCTTTACGTTCTGTTAATACTCTGTTAGCGTCACCCTCAGGCTTTGGGGGCTTGGGGCATGGTCACCCGCGTTGCGACAGTTGCGTTTCAGGGCATCGAGGCGGTGCCTGTGGATGTGCAGGTGCAGATTGCGCCGGGCGGCGCGAAATTTCTGGTTGTTGGCCTGCCTGACAAGGCGGTCAAAGAATCGAGCGAGCGCGTGCGTGCCGCGCTGGTCGCCTCGGGTCTCGGCCTGCCGCCCAAGCGCATCACGATCAATCTCGCACCGGCTGACTTGCCCAAGGAGGGCAGCCATTATGACCTGCCCATCGCGCTGGGGCTGATGGCGGCCATGGGCGCCATTCCGCGCGATGCGCTGGACGGCTTTCTGGTTTTGGGGGAACTCGGGCTTGATGGGCGACTGGCCCATGTCGGAGGCGTGTTGCCCGCGGCCATTGCCGCCCAGACCCGCGATCTGGGAATTATCTGCCCCAGGGAATCGGGGCCTGAAGCAGCCTGGGCTGGCGAGGCCATCGACATTATCGCCGCCGATAGCCTTTTGGCGCTGGCCAATCATCTGACCGGCCACCAATTGCAACCCCGCCCACAGCCCCGCCGGCAATTGACCGGCCCCGACGATCTGCCCGACCTTGCCGATATACGCGGGCAGCTTGTGGCCCGGCGGGCGCTGGAAGTGGCGGCGGCCGGAGGCCATAATATGCTGATGATCGGGCCGCCCGGCGCCGGAAAATCCATGCTGGCGGCCCGCCTGCCTTCCATCCTGCCGCCCTTGGCGCCGCGCGAATTGCTCGATGTATCGATGATCCAGTCGATTGCCGGGGAATTGGCTGGGGGCGCCCTGTCGGATCGGCGGCCCTTCCGCGCCCCGCATCATTCCGCCTCCATGGCGGCGCTGGTTGGCGGCGGGCTGAAAGTGCGGCCCGGCGAGGTGAGCCTGGCGCATAATGGCGTGCTGTTTCTCGACGAATTGCCCGAATTTGCCCCCGGCGTGCTCGACAGCCTGCGCCAGCCGCTGGAAAGTGGCGAAACCGTTATTGCGCGCGCCAATGCCCGGATTTCCTATCCCAGCCGGGTGCAATTGATTGCCGCGATGAATCCCTGCAAATGCGGGCTGGCCGGAACTCCGGGCCATGTCTGCAAGCGCGGGCAGGCCTGCGCCAGCGATTATCAGGCCCGGGTCTCCGGCCCCTTCATGGACCGCATCGATATCAGGGTCGACCTGCCCGCCGTGTCCGCTTCTGACATGATCAGCCCCGCGGCAGCGGCAGAGCCGTCAAGCGCCGTGGCGCAAAGGGTGGCGGCGGCGCGCGATCGCCAGCGCAGCCGCTATGAAGATGCCGGCCATCCCGGCGTGCTGACCAATGCCGCGGCAGGATCCAGTCTGATCGAAGCCCTGGTTAATCCCGACAAGGAAAGCCAGGCGCTGCTGCTGCAGGCCGCGGAGCGGTTCAATCTCTCCGCCCGCGCCTATCACCGTGTGCTCAAGGTGGCGCGGACGCTGGCCGATCTGGCCGGATCGGACAAGGTGGGCCGTCCCCATATTGCGGAAGCGCTGAGCTATCGGATCAATTTCGGGGCGGCGTGATCGCGCTTTGCTCAATTTTCTTTAAGCAACGCACGCTAGCTTTCTGCCTGCTGCACAGTGAGCCATCATGCGCCAGACCGGTATTCTTGATCATTGGAACGATGAACGTGGTTTTGGCTTCATCCGGACAGATGAGGGCGAGCGCATATTCTTTCACATCAGTGCCCTCGTCCCGACAGCGCCACGCCCGAATATCGGCGATGTGCTGAACTTCGCCATGGGCAAGGGCAGCGACGGGCGGCCCGCGGCTGTTGCGGTGCGGTTTGCGGGTCCCCATGCGGCATCGTCGCTGAAAGGCAGGACGCCAAAGCCTCTTCTGCTCGGCTGGCGTCTATATGCGAGCCTGCTTTTGACCTGTCTTCTGGCTCTGGCGCTTTTGCTCGACCGCGCTCCGGCCTGGCTGGGCATCGCTTATGGCGCAATGGGCGCGCTATCGTTCTGGCTCTATGGTGCCGACAAGGTCCATGCCCGAGCGCAGGCGTGGCGGACCAGCGAGTTCAACCTGCTGATCGTCGATTTGATCTTCGGTATAATTGGTGGTCTGCTGGCGCAGCAGTTGTTCCGTCACAAAACCCGAAAGCCATCTTATGTCGTGAGCACGACCCTGCTTTGTGTCGTCCACGCCCTTTGGCTTTCTGCGCTAGCCAGCGGTATTATCGACCAGCATGATATCACCCTGGTGCTCAAGTCCCTCGCGCTCTAGGCCTTCTGGCCTGTGCATAAGTCTGTTCCCTGCCATTCGAGCATAGCTCTCATGGCCTTCTCGGCTTGAAAGGCTCCACTGGAGCCTTTCCCCGGCTTCGCCGGACACCTCGAAGTTTCACGTGAATCGTTGGGGAACGGCACTCGCCATCCCCCAACGCATTGAAATCAATGAAACTGTGCAGTTTCCGTGGATTCGCCCATGGCCGTCGTGGCACTCTTGCCCTCGCTGACGGTCATCGAGACGGCGTCGAAATAGCTGGTGCCCACTTCGCGCTGGTGGCGGGTGGCCGAAAAACCATTGGCCTCGGCGGCGAATTCAGCCTGTTGCAGGCGGGAATAGGCGGCCATGCCTTCGCTTTTATAGGCCCGGGCCAATTCGAAGGTGGTGAGGCTGAGATTGTGGAAGCCGGCCAGGGTGATGAACTGGTATTTATAGCCCATGGCGCCCAGTTCGCGCTGGAATTTGGCCATGGCGGCCTCGTCCATATGCTTAGCCCAGTTGAAGCTGGGTGAGCAATTATAGGCCAGCATCTGCTCGGGATAATGCTTGCGCACCGCCTCGGCGAATTTGCGGGCCTCGGCCAGATCGGGCTTGCTGGTTTCGCACCAGATGAGATCGGCATAGGGCGCATAGGCAATGCCGCGCGCAATGGCCGCGTCGATGCCCCCCTTGAGCTGATAAAAGCCCTCGGCCGTGCGTTCGCCGGTGACGAAGGGCTTGTCGTAATCGTCGATGTCCGAAGTGATCAGCCGCGCCGCCTCGGCATCTGTCCGGGCCATGATCAAGGTGGGCACGCCCATCGTGTCAGCGGCAAGGCGGGCGGAATTGAGCGTGCGGATGAACTGGCTGGTCGGCACCAGCACCTTGCCGCCGAGATGGCCGCATTTCTTCTCGCTGGCGAGCTGATCCTCGAAATGCACGGCGGCGGCGCCGGCCTCGATCATGGCCTTCATCAGCTCGAACACATTGAGCGCGCCGCCAAAACCGGCTTCCGCATCGGCAATGATGGGCACGAAAAAGTCGAGATCGGTGGTCGCGATGCCATCGGCCTTTTCCATGGTCTGGATCTGGTCGGCGCGCTGCAGGGACTTGTTGATGCGCTTGACGACGGACGGGACGCTGTCGACCGGGTAAAGCGACTGATCGGGATACATATTGCCGGAAGAATTGGCGTCGGCGGCCACCTGCCAGCCGGAGAGATAGATAGCCTTGAGCCCGGCCTTCACCTGCTGCACGGCCTGATTGCCCGTAAATGTGCCCAGCGTCGGGACGAAATCTTCGCTATGCAGCAGCTGCCAGAGCTTTTTCGCGCCATTTTCGGCCAGCGAATAGCGGATTGGCAACGAGCCGGCGAGGCGCTCGACATCGGCGGGCGAATAGGTGCGGGCAATATTCTTCCAGCGGTCCGGCGCATAATCGGGCGCAGGAAATTGTGGCTTTTGGTGTGGCTTGTCGAGCATGTCGTTTCTCCTCATTTTGACATGGCGATGCCGCTCCGTCGGAACGGCAAAAATTGATGATTCACGTGGAACAGGCCATGAGCGCTGAGCTCAAATGGCGTGACGACGAGCGCCGGCTCTTGTCGCCTACCCTGCGACTCGCCGGCTGAACGTCGCGGCGATCATGCCGCTGCCTGAAAACAGCTCTTGGGACTCGTCCCCGCCGACCAGCGTGAACTGGTGGCGTCCGATCCGGCCGGCAATCGCAAAACCCATGGCGCCAAGCCCGCGGGCCTTGAACTGCGCCATGGCTTCCAGAGCCGTGGGGGCAATGATGGTGATGTACTCGTCGCGCTGATTGTCATCCTGCGTCATCGCAATCTCTCCTCGCCTTGCTGATGTAAAGATTTGACAATTGAACGAAACATGCAAGAAATAGTCGCATATCGGCCAGTAAACCTGTAAATCGCTGGTCAATGTCGGAGACAGTTTTGTAAAGACTGTAAATTCGGAGGGAGGAAATGATGGCGGAAACCGGCGAAAACCAGATTGGCGGCCGTATCCGGCGCCTGCGCCGGCAAAGGCGGCTGAGCCAGGCGGATCTGGCCCAGGCGCTGGGCATTTCAGCGAGCTATCTCAACCTCATCGAGCACAATCGCCGCAAGGTGACGGTGCCGCTGCTGTTCTCCATTGCCGGTCATTTTGGGGTTGAGCCGGGCGAACTGGTCGAAAGCGACGAGGGAAGGCTGGTCGGCGATCTGATGGAGGCCTTTGGCGACGATATTTTCGCCGATAGCGACCTGACTAATCTCGATATCCGCGATCTTGCCAATGCCAACCCCGCCGCCGCCCGCGCGGTATTGCGGCTCTATGATCACTTCAAGCTGGCCTCAAGCGGCGCCGCGCCCAAACAGGCGCCGGGTGATACGGAGCCCTTTCATCTTGCGACCGACGCGATTTCCGATTTCCTGCAGGAAAACGCCAATCATTTCCCGATCCTGGAGGAAACGGCCGAGCGCGTGCGCGCCGATATCGATAATTCCGGCGACAGTTTTGAGGCCGGGCTGCGGACTTATCTCTTCAATGTACTGGGACTGGAAGTCCGGCTCGCCTCCCTGACCCATGGCATTGCGCGCCAGCTGAACACGGAGCGGCGGCAGGTGTTGGTGTCCGATCTGGTTCCGGCCGAAACCGCCAGTTTTCTCCTCGCCCAGCAGGTGGGGCAATTGGTGGCCGAAGTGGACATTGCCGAAATCATCGCTGCGTCGAACCTGCCCGATGGCGATGCGCCGGTGCTGGCGCGCAATGTGCTCTCGGCCTATTTCGCCGCCGCGCTGATCATGCCCTATGCCCCGTTTCTCAAGGCCTGCCGGGACTATCGCTATGACATCGAGCGGCTGGGCCGCCGCTTTGGTGCGAGCTTCGAACAGGTCTGCCACCGCATGACGACGCTGCAGCGCAAGGGCGCTTCGGGGATTCCGCTGCATCTGGTGCGCACCGATATTGCCGGCAATATTTCCAAGCGTTTCTCGCTGTCGGGCATTCATATTCCGCGCCATTCCGGCGCCTGCCCGCGCTGGAATGTCTATGCGGCCTTCATGGCGCCGGAGCGGATCAATGTGCAGCTGAGCCAGATGCCTGACGGGCAACAGTTTTTCTGCATCGCGCGCACGATCACCAAGGGCGATTATCGCCACAATGCACCGCGCCGCTATCTTTCGATCGGGCTGGGCTGCGCTGTGCATCATGCAAAAGAAATGGTCTATTCGGATGGCATGGACCTGACGAGCCCGCAGCAGATCGTGCCCATCGGCGTCGGCTGCCGTATCTGTCCGCGCATGGAATGCGGGCAGCGCGCCCATCCGCCGGCCGATCATCGCTTCCGGCTGGATGAAAATCTGCGGCCCGAAAGTCTTTATGCGCGAATGGGTTAGCTAGGTGCCGTCATAGTCCGGATGGCGCGGATCGCGCTTCCAGCTGTCGCGCCACTCACGCTCCAGCACCGCGCGGCGCTTGCCGAAACGCTCTTCGGTGATGGTGAGGCAGATGATGCGATCGGTGCGGAAATTGCGGAAATCCTGGCGCAACAGGCACCATGCGGCGATGGTCTGCTTGCCCTCGTAAAAGGCGAGACCGACCGGCCAGATGGTGCGGCTGCTGGCGCGGCCCTGCTCGTCTTCATAATCCAGGGTGACGGCCTTTTCCTGCCGCATGGCGAGGCGGATATCTGCCAACACCGGCAAGGGTTTACCCGCGCCCCAGATGGCTACCGGCCAGAGCGCGGTGTCACTGATCCGGTCGCGGAGATCATCGGGCGAAGCGGTGGCGATTTTGGCCAGGGCATTGCGTGCCGCAGCGCCCAATCCGTCGTCGGGCTGGGTCTCGACCCAGCGCGCGCCCAGCACCAGCGCCTCCAGCTCTTCGGCGGTAAACATCAGTGGCGGAAGGAAAAATCCGGGTTTCAGCATATAGCCAACCCCCGCTTCGCCATCGATGGGAGCGCCGAGGCCGATAAGGGTCTGGATGTCGCGATAGAGCGTACGCACCGAGACCGATTGCTCTTCGGCCAGCGCCGCAGCGGTAACCGGCCGCCGGTGGCGACGCAGGGCGTCCATGATCGAAAACAGGCGTTCTGTCTTGTCCATGCGGGCATAACCATTGCTGCCTCCTGCCATTGGCATGACAGGAGCATTGGGGCTGCAAATGACAGCCTGCGTCAGCAGACTGTTAGATTTGACCCTGGCATCGGGCCGAAAATGTCACAGACGTGTGAACACTATGCGTCAGGCGATCTCGATATCGCACCAATGACTGTAGGGACGCTCGGGCGAATAGATGACATTGGGGAAATGCGGATTGTGCACGGCATCGGCAAAAGCCTGATCCTCGAGGCAGAAGCCGGCATGTTTGCCATAACGCTTGCCTTCGAGCCCCGGCACCGGAATGTCGGTCCAGACGCCATTGTAGACCTGGACGCCGGGGCGGTCGCTCCAGAGTTTCAGGGTCAGATCCTTGTCCGGCGAGACGACCGTGGCGATGGGGTCTGAATGGCGGCGGCCGGTGTCGAGCACCATGCCGATATCATAGTCGACCGGAGCACCACTGGCGTCACGCATGGTCCGCGGAGTGCGCAGGTCATATTGGGTGCCGGCGGAGGGCAGAATCGCGCCTGAGGGGCAGAGATCGGGGCCAACGGCGGTATAGGCGGAGGAATTGACCTGGATCCTGTGGTCAAGAACCGTGTCATTCGTGCCGAGATTGAAATATTGGTGCTGCACCAGGCTGATCGGCGTGGCGCGGTCCGTAGTGGCGCTGAGTTCGAGCCGCAGGCGATTGCCATTGAGGCTGTAGGTGGCGGCAAAATTGACATTGCCGGGATAGCCCATGGCCCCGTCGGGCGAGAAATGGCTGAAGCGCACCGCATTATTGGCGCTGTCGGCCTGGCCGGTCCAGACCTGACGGCCTAGACCCTCTGCCCCGCCATGGAGCTGCAATGTGCCGGCATTGGGCGGCAGCTGATAGGTCACGCCATCGAGCGTGAAGCTTGAATCCTTGATGCGGTTGGCAACGCGCCCGGCCAGCGCGCCGAAATGCGGGCTATGGGCGACATAGGCGTCGAGACTATCAAAACCCAGCACCACGCCGCGCTCGCCGCCATTGACCGGCACGCGCCAGTCGCGCACCACGACGCCGAGGCCCATAATATCGACCACGACGCCGGTGTCGCTGGTCAGCCGGAACTGATCGACACGCTTGCCCTCGTGTTCGCCAAATGTTGAAACCTCGATAGCCATGCCGATCCCCTCACTGCGGTGCAGCGGGAGCTTTATCCCTATTTGCCCCGCCCCTGCAACTTGGCCGTGATCTGCGCACTTGACGATTGCGCATTGGGCGATGAAGGGTAGCCGCCGCGAGAGGCTGCGTGGGGACGAAGGCGGCGTGAACGAAGACAGCGTGAAACGCCGGGCCACGGTACATGATGTTGCGCGCGCAGCAGGCGTATCGCTGGCAACCGTCGACCGGGTGCTCAATGGCCGCCCGGGCGTGCGCGCCATTACGGCCGAAAAAGTCGCCGAAGCCATTGCGCGCATTGGCTTTAGCCGTGACCTCAATGCTTCGCTGATGGCGCGGGCGCGCGACCTCAAAGTGCTGTTCCTCATTCCTGATGGCAGCAATGAATTCATGGATAGCCTCGCCGATGCGGTGGCGCGGCGGTCCAGCCAGTTCCTGGCCGACCGGATGCATCTCGAAACGCGCCGCATCAAGGCGCTGGACGCGGCAGCTTTGGCCGAAAATCTCGACCGGCTCGATCCGCGCCAATGGGATTGCGCCGTGATCGTCACCAGCGAAGAGCCCCGAGTCATGGCCGCCGTCGATGCCGCCAATAAGCGCGGCATTGCGGTGATGACGCTGGTGTCCGACCTGCCGGGCTCGGCAAGGCGGCATTTTATCGGCATCGACAATGTCGCGGCGGGGCGCACGGCGGCGTCGCTGCTGGGGCGCTTTCTGCCCCAGGGCGGCAAGGTGGCCGTGATTGCCGGTTCCCTGCATCTGCGCGACCATATCGAGCGCCTCGAAGGCTTTCGCGCCGGGCTCAAGGCCGAATTTCCGCTGCTGAGTATTATCGGGCCGCTTGAAGGTCATGATGAAGGCACTGAAACGGCCAGTCTTGTGAGCGCGCTTCTCGCCGATCATCCTGATCTCGGCGGGCTCTATAATCTGGGCGCGGGTAATGCGGGACTCGTGTCAGCGCTGGAAAAATCCGGGCGCAGCGGGACGTTGCGCGTCATCGCCCATGAGCTTACGGCGCCGACGCGGCTGGGGCTCGTCAATGGCGCTATCGATGTGGTGCTGGACCAGAACCCGGATGGCGAAATCCGCGAGGCCATTGCGGCGGCGCGCATCCTCTCGCTGGGCACGCCGGGAGCAGTGAGTACCGATCCGATTGAGATCGGGATTTTTTTGCGGGATAATCTGCGCTGAGCCATTCGATCTGCCACTCGACCATAGGTCTCGTGGCCTTCTCACCTAAAATCTCCCCACCGGGGAGATTTTGCCAGCGGCACGGTTCGAAGTTGAAATTGGGATTTTCCTGCGCGACAATCTGCGCTAAGAAACGCGCCATCCATAAAATTGGTGCGGCCCGAAAACGGGCGGGAGGACGTTCTGATGTTAAGCTGGCCCACTCATGAGGTACGTGCCTCATGACCTATCTCGGAATTGACATCGGCACGTCTGGCGTCAAGGCGCTGTTGATTGACGGCAATGGCAAAGCGCTTGGCGAGGCTTCCGCTCCGGCGGTTGAGCCGGTTCGGCCTCATCCTGGCTGGTCAGAACAGAACCCGGCGGATTGGTGGACGGCAACGCTGGGCGCTATCGACAAGCTCAAGCAATCTCATCCCGCCCAATTGGCTGCGGTGCGCGGCATTGGCCTTTCGGGCCACATGCATGGCGCGACGCTGCTGGGCAAGGATGACGAGGTGCTCCGCCCCTGCATTCTCTGGAATGATGGCCGCTCGGCAGCCGAATGCGCCGAAATGGAAGCCGCGCTCCCGACCCTGCGCGAGCTGGCCGGCAATATTGCCATGCCCGGTTTTACCGCGCCCAAGATTGCCTGGGTGCGCAAGCATGAGCCCGAAATTTTCGGCAAGATCGCCAAGGTGCTGCTGCCCAAGGCCTATGTGCGCCTGCTGCTCTCTGGCGAGCATGTCGAGGACATGTCGGACGCTGCCGGAACGCTGTGGCTCGATGTGGCCAAGCGCGACTGGTCGGACGATTTGCTGGCCGTGACCGGCCTCAATCGCTCCCATATGCCGCGCCTTGTGGAAGGCTCGGCGGTGTCGGGGCAATTGAAGCCGGAACTGGCGCAGCGCTGGGGCATGAGTGGCTCGGTGGTCATTGCCGGTGGTGCCGGCGACAATGCCGCCGCCGCCTGTGGCATCGGCGCTATCCGTCCCGGCGAGGGCTTTGTCTCGCTGGGCACGTCGGGCGTGTTGTTCGTGGCCAATGACCGTTTCCGGCCCAATACGGCCGGCGCCGTGCACGCCTTCTGCCACGCCATTCCTGATAGCTGGCACCAGATGGGCGTCATCCTTTCGGCCACCGACTCGCTCAACTGGCTCTCCCGCATCACCGGGCAGAAACAGGCCGATCTCGCCGGCGCCGCCGAAGCCCAGTTCAAGGGCCCGGGCGAAGCGATCTTCCTGCCCTATCTTTCGGGTGAGCGCACGCCGCACAACAATGCCGGCGCGCGCGGCTCGTTTACCGGCCTCTCCCAATCGACCGACCCGGCGCAACTGGCGCAGGCGGTGATGGAAGGCGTGACCTTTGCCATGCGCGATTGCCAGCGCGTGCTGGCCGATGCGGGCACGAAAATCGACCGGCTGCTGGCCGTGGGCGGAGGGTCGAAATCGGCGCTCTGGCTCAAAATGCTGGCAACCAATCTCGATATGGAAATTTCGCTGCCGGAAGACGGCGATTTCGGCGGGGCGCTTGGCGCGGCCCGCCTGGGCCTCTGCGCAGCCGATGGGGTCTCGCCCCAATCGGTCATGTCCATGCCGCCGATCAAGACCACTATTGCGCCCGACAAATCCCTGTCGGCCGCCTATTCCGACCAATATGCACGCTATCGCGCGCTTTATCCTGCCATCGAGGAGGCACGTTCGTGACCGATTTTTTCAAGGGTCTCAGCCAGGTTAAATATGAAGGCACCGGGAGCAAGAACCCGCTGGCCTATCGTCACTACAACAAGGACGAAGTGATCGCCGGCAAGCGGATGGAAGACCATATCCGCCCCGCTATCGCCTATTGGCACACCTTTGCCCAGGAAGGCGGCGACCCGTTCGGTGGCCGGACCTTCGACCGTCCCTGGTTCGACAAGGGCATGGAAGGCGCCAAGCTCAAGGCCGAAGTGGCTTTTGAGTTCTTCGACCTGATCGATGTGCCCTTCTACTGCTTCCACGACGTCGACGTGGCGCCGGAAGGCGCGACGCTGGCCGAGAGCAACAAGAACCTGCGCGCCATTGGCGACATTTTTGCCAAGAAGATGCAGGAAAGCGGCAAGAAGCTGCTCTGGGGCACGGCAAACCTCTTCTCCAACCGCCGCTATATGGCGGGCGCTGCCACCAATCCCGATCCGGAAATCTTCGCCTATGCCGCCGGCCAGGTGAAGGCCGTGCTCGAGCTGACCAATGAACTGGGCGGCGAGAACTATGTGCTCTGGGGCGGCCGTGAAGGCTATGAAACCCTGCTCAACACCAAGATCGGCCAGGAACAGGACCAGATGGCCCGCTTCCTGCACCTCGTCATCGAGCACGCCGAAAAGATCGGCTTCAAGGGCCAGATCCTGATCGAACCCAAGCCGCAGGAGCCGAGCAAGCACCAGTATGACTTCGACGTCGCCACCGTTTATGGCTTCCTCCAGAAATACGGTCTCGAAAAGAAGGTGAAGTGCAATATCGAGGTTGGCCATGCCTTCCTCGCCGGGCATTCCTTTGAGCACGAGCTCGCCATCGCCTCCTCGCTCGGCATGCTGGGCTCGGTCGATGCCAATCGCAACGACCTGCAATCGGGCTGGGACACCGACCAGTTCCCCAACAACCCCGGCGAAATGGCGCTCGCCTTCTACTACATCCTGAAGCAAGGCGGGCTCGGCAAGGGTGGCTTCAACTTCGACGCCAAGGT
>JAEYTY010000144.1 GCA_023433775.1 Pseudomonadota bacterium
TCGGAAGTGATTCAGCGTGAGCGTCGGCGAAAAGCGGCCTAACGGAAGGACGAAGTATGAGTGATGATCTTTCGAAGCGCCGCCTTGGTCGGGGACTTGCCGCATTGATCGGGCAGATGGATCAGCCCCTGCCCGTTGACGCCGCACCAAAGGAGGTCAGTCCCGACCGGATGGTCCCGATAGAGCATGTCAGCCGAAATCCGCGAAATCCGCGGCGCCAGTTCGATGAGGCTGAGCTCCAGGATCTCGCCAGTTCGATCAGCCAGCATGGGATCGTTCAGCCGGTGGTCGTCCGGCCGGTCGGTGACCGGTACGAGATCATCGCTGGGGAGCGGCGTTGGCGCGCCGCACAGCTCGCTGGGCTTCACGAGATCCCCGTCATTGTCAGGGATGTTGATGACCGGACAGCCTTGGAGATTGCGATCGTCGAGAACGTTCAGCGGGCGGACCTCAATCCCTTGGAAGAGGCATTGGGTTATGACCAGTTGATCGCAGAATATGGCTATACCCAAAATGACCTCGGCGGGATCATCGGCAAGAGCCGCAGCCATGTGGCGAACAGCCTCAGGCTCCTGAAGCTCCCGGAGCCTGTCCGTGACATGCTCTCCTCCGGCGAATTGTCTGCTGGCCATGCCAGGGCGCTTGTCACGACGTCCAATCCGGTTTCCCTAGCTCGTACGATCGTCGCCAAGGGAATGTCGGTTCGGGATGCGGAGCGGCTGGCCCAGAACGACATCAAGGCACAGTCTGAGACCAATCAGTCCAAGGTAGAGAAGAAGGATTCCGATACACTCGCACTGGAGCGGACGTTGTCGGACTCGCTTGGTTTGGAGGTCAGGATCAACCACAAGGGCGGCCCTGGCCAGATCCGCATCAATTATCGGACGCTCGATCAACTGGAAGAGATCTGCCGACTCCTAGAGCGGCGCTGATTATCTCTGCTGACGAGCAGATTGCAGCGCAATCGCCATCAGCGTTTGAAACGCGATGCTCTGCTCCAAGCTTTGCCTTTGGCGAGACTGCAGGATCGCAGACTGGAGGCGATGTCCCTCTCGAGACAGCGCTTCTGTGCGCCAGCGTCCGAGAGCCCTTTCGATCAGCGGCTTGCGCTTGAAGTGGATGTGCCGCCCGAGCGTCATCATGACCTGAGATGCCTGGACTTTCTTGTCGTCCATTTCGGTACGCATGAGTTCCATCATCTGGAACTGCTTGAGACAGGATTGCAGGACGAGAAACACCGGTGTCCGCGAGGTTTCGATCTTCTGCAGCGCATGGCGGAGCGCTGCGAGGTCACCTGTAAGGACCGCGTCGACCGCCTCGTCCGGTGATACGCCACTTGCGTCACCGATAATCGCAGTCACGTCATCCTCCTCGACGATTCCCCTTCCCCGGCAGTAGAGCGCGAGCTTCCGGACCTCGTTTCGCGACGCCACACGGTCGCCGCCCAGCAAATCGAGAAGCTGATGCCGTGCTGCAGGCGAGATCGACAGGCCATCCTCCGCCAGCAAAGTATCGATGAGGGCGTTCAGTGCCTTGATGTCGTCGGGGTAGCAGGGGGTTATCGCGATCGTCTTTGCAGGCTCTGCAATCTTCCGCAAGCCGCTGCCCTTCTTGAGGTCGCCCGCCTCGATAATCAGGGTATTGGCGGGGGGACTCCCCTCGGCAAGAACAGCGAGAGCATCGACCACCGCCTTCTCGTTGGCGGCATTTCGAAGCCAGACAAGCTTCTTGTCGCCGAAGAGACCAAGGGAGTTTACTTCGTCAAGCAAGCGGCCCGGATCGCTTTGCAGATCCGAAACGTCAAGCTTTAGCGTCGCAAAAGGATCGTCCTGAACGATTCCAGTCTTGCGGGCAAGCAGCGCAGCACGCTCGGATACAAGGCCGCGATCGGGGCCGTAGATGACGAACACGCGATAAAGTTCATGCGCCTTTTCGGCGAAACGATCGAACTCGTGTGACTTTATTTCTGCCATGTCACCTGCGGTGGCGGCTGGTTTGCCAAGGCAATGGCGAGATCGGCGCGGATGAACTCGGCCACCTCTCGTGCTGCCCGGTTTTCCGCATCCCGAACTGAACGGAGCTCAGCAAACTCTTGGCGCGAGACGTCCAGCAGCGCAGTGGCCGTCCTGCTGCCTCTCTTGAGGATCTCTCCATCAGAAACGCGGGACAAGGTGTAGGATCCTGCCACGATGACACGCCCTGGCTGAAGCTGTCCAGCGTCTTCATCGTCTAAAATATCACTGTAGCTAGACGAAACACTCAGCTCTACCTGATACGAGGGATTCGCTGCTTCCCCACTGCCTCCAGATGTGAGGAAGATGAGATGGTTTCGAACAACCTGCCCTACCCGCGTTCCAGCATCGGAGAAGCCGACACCTGCAAGTGCGGCGCCGCTGCCGGACGCTTCACCATAGAGTGGACGCACCTGACAGGCGGTCAACCCGGCTACGAGGATGATGCCCGAAACGACGGTGCCGATCCGGCGAAGGGTGCGTAGGATGTCAGACGACAATGTTCACGATCCTTTGTGGAACGACGATGATCTTCTTCGGCTGCCGGCCATCCAGGGCGGAGCGCACCGCATCCAGTTGCAGAACCGCTGCCTGGACGGCATCTTG
>JAEYTY010000032.1 GCA_023433775.1 Pseudomonadota bacterium
CGCTCGCTTCTTTCCAGTGCGCAACGAATTCGGCGTTGAACTGTTCGTAGAGTTCGCGCGTCGGATCATAGCTGACATTGGTCAACTGCCGATCCTGCGCCATGCCTGGCGCGGCAAGGCCCAGCACAAGGGCGGCGGCCAGAACCAGGCCTGTAGAACGTCTGATAAGTCGGGTCATCTTTCTCTCCCAGCTGACTTATCAAAAGACTACTTGTTTAGTCGTCTATAACAAGATCGGCGCCTTTCGCGCCGCGCGCGCCCCGCGAACTATTTTCCCAAAGCCGACCGCGACCGCGAAAAGACGCCCCTGCCCGACGGCGGAACGCATCTCTGATCTTAATATGAATTGACAGTTCATATTTATCGGGCGTAGTGACATTTCGCCGATGCAAGCTGCCTCGGCCCGTCATTGCCTGGGGTATTCCATGTCCATCAAATCGCTTGTCGCCGCTCTTGCCGGCGCGATGATGCTTGTCGCCGTGCCGGCGCAGGCTCTCGAAATCACCCATGATCTGGGCGTCACCGACGTCCCCGATGCGCCCAAGCGCATCGTCGTGCTCGAATATAGCTTCGTCGATACGCTGGCCGCCGTTGGCGTCGCCCCGGTCGGCATTGCCGACGACGACCGCCGCGAGTCTATCGTCCAGAATTATACCGATGTCATCGGCGACGACTGGACCTCGGTGGGCACCCGCAAGTCGCCCAGCCTCGAAATCATCGCCTCGCTGCAGCCCGATCTGATCATTGCCGATACCAGCCGCCATGAAGCGGTTTATGAGGCCCTGAGCGAAATCGCCCCGACCATCGTCTTCGACAGCCTCACCGGCACCTATGACGTGGCGATGGAAGCCGCGACCACCATTGCCCATGCCGTGGGCAAGGACGCTGAAATGACCGCGCGCATGGAAGAACACAATGCCACGATGGAAGGCTTCAAGGCCGAAATCGGCGACGTGTCGGGCTGGTCTGCCCAGTTCATCGTCGACAATGGCGAAGGCATCTTCCTCCATTCGCCGGTGAGCTATAATGGCTCCCTGCTCAACTGGTTCGGCTTTACGAGCAATATGCCGAGCCCCGATGGCCACACCTATGAGGAAGCCATCGTCAACACCTCGCTCGAGCAGCTCTCCGAGATCAATCCGCAGCTCATCATCCGCGGCAAATATGCCGATCCGGGCCTAACCGACAGCTGGGTTGTCCAGCCGCTCTACGACAATATCGAAGCGGTCAGCGCCGGTCATGTCTATGACATCGACGCCCATGCCTGGTCGCGCCTGCGCGGCGTGCTGGCCTCCGAAGTCAGCGGCGCCAACCTTGTCGAGATCGTCGGTCAGCTGAAGAAATAACTCAACGTGCCTGTTGCGCTGAAATTTGCGCTCCTTGCGGCAGCGGTGCTCTTTGCAGCACTGCTGTCGCTGGCCATTGGGCCCCGCACTGATGTGGGACTCACCAATCTGCTGCAATTGCTTTTCGTCGACGATGGCAGCCTCGCCCGCTCCGCCGTGGTCGATCTGCGCCTGCCGCGCACGCTGATCGCCGGGCTAGTCGGCATCAACCTGGCGCTGGCAGGTCTTGCCCTGCAGGCCGTCACGCGCAATCCCCTCGCCTCGGAATCCGTCCTCGGCATCAATCAGGGTGCTGCCCTCGGCGTGGCGCTCGGGCTGGTTATTCCGGCGCTGGCAGGTGTCAGCATTGAAATCATGGCCATCATCGGCGCCATCACCGCCGGCATGGTCACCTTTTCCATTGCCGGTGGGCTCGGCGGGCGGCTCGATTCCATGCGGCTCATCCTGGCAGGTGTCACAGTGGGCGCCTTCAGTTATGCCTTTGTCCGCTTCACCTTCACCCTCGAAGACAATCTCGCCCGGCTGATCCTCACCTGGACCTCTGCCAGCATCGCCTCGGCACGTTTTGATCAGGCCTTTCCCCTCGCCTTCTGGGCCAGCGGCGGGGTGATCACCTCCATGATCATGGCCCATGGCTTCAACATCCTGGCGCTGGGCGATGGCGCCAGCCAGGGTCTTGGCGTTGATCCGCGCCGCCTGCGCCTTTCCGGCGCGCTGCTGGCGGCAATCCTCACCGGGGCCAGCGTCGCTGCCGCCGGGCCGGTCATGTTTGTCGGCCTCGTCATGCCCCATCTCTGCCGCCTTTGGTTCGGCTCCAATCACCGCCTCCTCGTGCCCGCCGTGGCTCTGGGCGGCGCCGGGCTGGTGCTGGCCGCCGATGTCGTCTCCAAACTGATCCGCTTCCCCTATGAAACCCCGCTCGGGGTTATCTGCGCTCTGATCGGCGCACCCTATTTCCTCTATGCCACCCTCCGCGCCCGGAACATGGCATGACCAGCGCTGTCCAATCCCGCATGGCCGACCGGCGCCCCCTGCTCATCATTACTGCGCTGGTGGTGTTGGTCATCGCCGCCTCGCTCTGGAGCCTCGGCGTCGGCGCCGTGCCCATTCCGGTCAATGTGATCATCAACACGCTGTTCAATCTCGATGGCGAGCAGCAGACCTATATCATCATGCGCTCGCGCCTGCCGCGCATGGTGCTGGCCCTGCTCTCCGGCGGCGCGCTGGCCCTCTCCGGCGCTATCATTCAGGCAGTTATCCGCAATCCGCTGGCCAGCCCCAATATCATCGGCGTCAATGCCGGCGCCGCGCTCTTTGCGCTCGGCATGGTCATGCTGTTTCCCGCCGTTCCCGCGGTCTGGATGCCACTCGCCGCCTGCCTTGGCGGTCTCACCGCCGCCGGCTTCGTCATGCTGGTTGCCCATTATCGCCGCCTCTCGGCCATTCACCTCGCCCTCATCGGCGTCGCAATCGGCTTCGTCTTCGAGGCGGGCGTCGATTATCTGCTTGTCACCTCCAGCGACGCCGAAAGCTCTGCCCCGATGATCTGGCTCACCGGATCGCTCTGGGGCCGCACCTGGGGCCATGTGGCCATCAGCTGGCTGCCGCTCCTGGCCCTCAGTGCTTTCGCCCTGTTGCTCTCCTATCGGCTTGATCTCATCGCACTGGGCGAGGAAACCGC
>JAEYTY010000101.1 GCA_023433775.1 Pseudomonadota bacterium
GATGTCCACCACTCCCGCCAAGCCCGATACCGGTGACCGCCTCGCCAAGGTCATCGCCCGTTCCGGCCTCTGTTCCCGCCGCGACGCCGAGGCCTGGATCACCGCCGGCCGCGTGGTGGTCAACGGCAAGAAGGTGCTGACCCCGGCCTTCAACGTCACCGATCGCGACAAGATCATGGTCGACGGCGCCCCGCTGGCCGCCCGCCAGGGCACCCGGGTCTGGCTCTACCACAAGCCCGCGGGACTGGTGGTGACCGAGAAGGATCCCGAGGGTCGCGACACCATTTTCCAGCATCTGGAAACCCACGGCCTGCCGCGTGTCGTCACGGTCGGCCGTCTCGACATCAATACCGAGGGGCTGCTGCTGCTGACCAATGATGGCGGCCTCAAGCGCGTTCTCGAACTGCCCTCCACCGGCTGGCTGCGCCGCTATCGCGTACGCGCTTTCGGCTCTGTCACCCAGGCCCAGCTCGATGCGCTCAAGAACGGCATTGAAGTCGACGGCATCAAATATGGCCCCATCGAAGCCACGCTTGAGCGCGAGCAGGGCAGCAATGTCTGGCTCGTTCTCGGCCTGCGCGAAGGCAAGAATCGCGAAGTCAAGAACGTCCTCGGCGCCATGGGCCTCGAGGTCAATCGCCTCATCCGCGTCAGCTATGGCCCCTTCCAGCTCGGCGATCTGCCCGAAGGCAAGGTCGAGGTGGTCAAGGCCCGTATGCTGCGCGACCAGCTCGGCAAGAAACTGGCCGAAGCCGCCGGCGTCGATTTCGAAAGCGAAATGCCCGAGGGTATGCCTGCCGCCGAACGCGGTCGGGCCGAACGCGAAGTGGGCTTTGCCCCCCGCACCGGCAAGCCGGCACCCAAGGGCGCGCCGCGTCTCGATGTCCGCGACGAGCGCCGTGGCCGCCCTATGCGCGAGGAAGCGCCCCCGCCGCGCCCCCGCACACTGCATTTCGACGAAGATGGCCGCGCGCCCGAAAGCTTCATTCCCAAGGGTCCGGGCCGTCCGAAATTTGACCGCGAAGATCGTCCCTTCGGCGCTCGCCCCGATGCGGGCCGTCCCGCCGCTCGCCCCGCTGGCCGTGGCGGCGACCGCCCGGATCGCGGTGCAGACCGAGGCGAGCGCAAGCCATTTGCGGGCAAGCCGGGCGGCAAACCGTTTGGCGCAAAGCCCTTCGGCGGCAAACCCTATGCCGGCAGGCCCGATGGGGATCGCCCGCAGCGCAGCCGTCGCCCGGAAGGCGCCGGTGAAGGGGCAGGCCGTCCCTTCCGTGATGGTCCGCGCCCGCCGCGCCGCGACGATGATCGCCGCCCCACACGCGATTTTGGTGACCGCCCCAAGCGCGATTTCGGCGACAAGCCCCTGCGCTCATTCGGCGATCGCCCGGCCCGCCCCTTTGGCGACAAGCCGCCGCGTGGCCCTCGTCCCGAAGGCGGCGCACGGCCCGAGAATCGTGGCGCTCCACGCCGCGATGGCCCGCGTCCGCCCCGCGATGACCGCCCCGGCGGCGCGCGTCCATTCTCCGGCAAGCCCTATGCCGGCAAACCCGGTGGCCGTCCTGAAGGTGGTCGCCCAACTGGTGGCCGCCCCGGTGGCGCTCGCCCCGAAGGGGGCCGTCCGGACAATGGCCGACCCACAGGCGGTCGCCCCTTTGCCGGCAAGCCGGGTGGCAAGCCTTACGCAGGCAAACCCTCTGGTGGCCGTCCTACCGGTGGCCGTCCGGAAGGTGGTCGTCCCACTGGTGGCCGCCCATCCAATGGCCGCCCCTCTGGTGGTCCGCGCAAGCCGCGGGGCTAAGCCATGCGCATCGTTGCGGGCAAATTTCGCGGCAAGCAGCTCAATTCGCCGTCTGACGATAGCATTCGTCCGACGGCGGACCGGGTGCGCGAAAGCGTGTTCAACATTCTCGGCTCCCGCCTCGGCCCGGTGCTCGAGGGCAAGCGCGTGCTCGACCTTTTCGCCGGCACAGGTGCGCTCGGCCTCGAGGCCCTCTCGCGCGGCGCCGCCCATGTCACCTTTGTCGAAACCGGCGCCGAAGGCCGCGGGCTGATCCGCGATCATATCGAAGCCTTTGGCGTGGCCGGCATCAGCAAGCTGTTGCGCCGCGACGCGACCGCCCTCGGCACGCCGGGCAGCTTTGGCCAGTTCGATCTCGTCTTTCTCGATCCGCCCTATGGTCAGGGCCTGGGCGAAAAGGCGCTGACCGAATTGGCGGCCCATGGCTGGCTGGCCCCCGGCGCCACCTTGGTCTGGGAAGAATCGGCGGAAGCCGATGTCACCATGCCCGACGGCTTCGCCCTCGACGACACCCGCACCTATGGCGCCGCCGCCATCCGCTTCCTCACCTTGCAATAATGTGAAGGTTCAAAGCCTGAACTTTCTCGCCCGGGCCCGAGTTTCCCTCCCGCAGACAGGAGGGCAGGGCGATGGCGGACGAGATCAGGACAGGCGGTTGCCTCTGCGGCGCGGTGCGCTATGAGGTGCGGGGCGAGCCGTTCAAATCCGGGCTCTGCCACTGCGCCGATTGCCGCAAGGTCACCGGAACCGCATTCCTTGCCTATGCCGATTGGCGCCGCAACCAGTTCAGCTATACGGGCAAGGTCGAAACCTATCAGGGCCGCTCATTCTGCCCCGAATGCGGCTCGCGCCTCTTCAGCGTCGATGAGACAGGGGCCGAAATCTATCTCGGTTCACTGGACGATGCGCCAAACGCCATCGCGCCGCAGGTCGAACTCTGGTGCAAGCGCCGCGAGCCCTGGCTGCCAACCATGCCGGGCATTGCCATGTATCCGGGCGACATCTGAGTTTACGCCGCGAGGCATTCCGCGCATTTGCCGCGGATTTCCATCGTTGTCCGCTCGACCTTGAAACCCTGCGCCGCCGCCCAGCCGCCCAGCCGCTCCTCGATCAGCGCATCGGCAAACTCGTCCACCTTGCCGCATTTTTCACAGATGGCGAAGGCGATCATCCCCTTGCGGTGGCAATGGGCATCGGCGCAGGCGACAAAGGCATTGAGCGATTCCAGCCGATGGGCGAGCCCGCGCTCCACCAGCTTGTCGAGCGCCCGGTAAACCTGCAGCGGCGCGCGCAGCCCCGCCTCGCGCAGCTTGTCGAGAATGTCATAGGCCGAGAGCGGGCCGGACGCATGGTTGAGCGTGCCCAGCACCAGTTCCTGGTTACGCGTCAGATCGGTCGGCATGTCATGACTATGCGCCATTGCGTTCTCTCCTGCCCAAAAGGCGTGTCGTGGGAACCGCCAGCGACACGAGGAAAATGATCAGCGCGGCCACCACGATGGATGGGCCCGAAGCCGTGTCCCAGTTCCGCGAGCCGAATAGCCCGCCGGTGACCGAAATGGCACCAAGCACCGCCGCCACCAGCGCCATGATTTCCGGCGTGGCCGAAAGGCGCCGTGCCGTCGCTGCCGGAATGATCAGCAGCGAGGTGATCAGCAGCACGCCCACCAGCTTCATGGCAATGGCGATGACCGATGCCATGAGCAGCATCAAGATGATCCGGCTCACCTCGGGGCGCAGGCCCTCCGCCTCCGCCAGTTCAGGGCTGACCGTCGCTGCCAGCAGCGGCCGCCAGTTGAGCGCCAGAATGGCGAGAATGGCGACGCCGCCGCCATAAATGATTGCGATATCGGCGGTCGAAACAGCGAGAATATCGCCGAACAGGAACCCCATCAGGTCAATGCGCACCGTGGTGAGGAAGCCCACCAGCACCAGCCCCACGGCCAGCGTCGAATGGCTCAGAATGCCCAGCAGCGCATCGGTGGATAGCGTCGCCTGCTTCTGCAGCAGCAGCAATGCCCCCGCCACCAGCGCCGCCACGGCAAAGACGCCCAGCGTCATGTCGATCGACAGCAGCAGCGAAATGGCGACACCCAACAGCGCCGAATGCGCCATCGTGTCCCCAAAATAAGCCATGCGCCGCCAGACCACGAAACAGCCCAGCGGCCCGGTCACGGCAGCCAGCCCAATGCCGGCAATCAGCGCGCGCGAGAAGAAATCACCGAACATTTTTGTAACTTTCGAAATGCAGGCGATCACGGAGGACAAGATTTTTTCCCTCCCTCCCCCTTGAGGGGAGGGTAGCGCAGCTCGGCCCCTCGGGCCGTAGCGCAGCTGGGGTGGGGGTAGCTCTGTGATTCACCGAACGGCCCCCACCCTCAATCCCTCCCCTCAAGAGGGAGGGAAGCAAAGGAGCCGCCAATCCTGATCCAACCATCTCAATGCTCATGCCGATGCTCCGCATGGTCATGATGCTCCTCGCCCACCACGCAGCCATCCTCGTGATGCTCGTGATCATGATGATGCTCATAAATCGCCAGCGTCGAGGCGGCGCGCTCGCCAAACAGCCGCAGATATTCCGGGCTGCGCTTCACCGCGCTGGGCGTGCCCCGGCAGCAGATATGGCCATTGAGGCAGATGACCGTATCAGTCTCGGCCATCACCACATGGAGGTCATGGCTGATCATCAATATGCCGGCCTCGGTCGTGTCGCGAATCTGCCGGATCAGTTCGTAAAGCGCCACTTCGCCGGAAAAATCGACGCCCTGCACCGGCTCGTCCAGCACCAGCAGGTCTGGCTTGCGGATCATGGCGCGGGCAAACAGCACGCGCTGAAATTCGCCGCCTGACAGCTCCTGCACCGCGGCCTTGCGCAGATGTGCCGCGCCCACGGCGCTCAGCGCCGCATCAATTGCGGGCGATGAAAACTGCCCCGTCAGCGTCATCAGCCGTTCGACCGAAAGCGGCAGCGTCCAGTCAATGCTGAGCTTTTGTGGCACATAGCCGATGGTCAGCCCCGGCTTGCGCGTCACGCTGCCCATATCGGGCTTCAGCACGCCGGTGACCATCTTGGCCGTGGTCGATTTGCCCGAGCCATTCGGCCCGATCAGCGTCACGATCTCGCCGCGCGAAATCGTCAGGTCCACCCCTTCCACCAGCGTGCGCCCGCCCCGGCGGACTCCCGCATTGGCGAGGGTGATCAATATATCCTTGGCTGTCATATCGAGCATGAAGGCAATTCCGGAACAGGATGACGCGCTGGAAACGCGACGGAGAGAATTTCCACAGGCGCCCTTGACGGCAATGAATACGTTATAGCATAACACCGCCGCAAGCGTAATAACATAACATTTCGCTTCCGCCCACGCCATTGCTACGAGGCCCGATGATGAAGACCGCACTCCCGCTCGCCGCCCTGACCAGCCTTCTCCTCACTGGCGCGGCCATGGCAGCGCCCGAAGTCGTTGCCTCCACCAAGCCCATTCACTCCCTGGTTTCCGCCGTGATGGGCGATGTCGGCACGCCGGCGCTGATCGTCCGCGGCGCCGCCTCGCCCCACACCTATGCCCTGCGCCCCTCCGATGCGGCGGCGCTGGAAAGCGCCGACATTGTCTTCTGGACCGGCCATGGCATGGAGCTCTTCCTCGCCGCTGCGCTCGACAGCCTTTCGGGCGGGGCCCAGGTCGTCGAACTGGCCGAGGCCGAAGGCATCACTCTCCTGTCGGTACGCGAAGGCGGCGCTTTCGAAGCGCATTCGCATGGCGAGGAGGATCACGACCATGACCATGAAGAACACGAGCACGATGACCATGCGCATGAGGACCATGCGCATGAAGAGCATGATCATGCCCATGGCGAAGGCGACATGCATTTCTGGCTCGATCCGGAAAATGCTAAGCTGATGGTCAGCGCCATCGCCACGACCCTCTCAGACGCCGACCCGGACAACGCCGCCACCTATGCCGCCAATGCCGAGGCGGAACTCTCCCGGCTCGATGCGCTGGAAAGCGAACTGCAGGCGACGCTCGCTCCCATCGCCGGAAAGCCCTTCATCGTCTTCCACGATGCCTACCAATATTTCGAAGCCCGCTTCGGCCTCGAAGTTGCCGGCACCGTCACCGTCTCGCCCGAAGCCATGCCCGGCGCCGCCCGCATCGATGAGTTGCGCGCCAAAGTCGCCGAACTCGGCGCCACCTGCGTTTTCGCCGAACCCAATTTTGCCCCCGCCATCGTCAACACCATTGTCGAAGGCACGGAAGCCAGGGCCGGCACGCTCGACCCCGAAGGCGCCGCGCTGACCGAAGGCCCGAACCTCTACCCCGAATTGCTGCGCGGCCTCGCCACCGGCCTCGTCGAGTGTCTGAGCTAACAAGCTCGCGGCCCCTCGCGCGCTCAGCCCGCGATAATTCCCTGAACGAAATCAGCGCCCTTACCGGGCGCTGAGCAATCCCGCACGCCCCAAATTCCGCCTCTATTCGTAACGTTCTAACATATCGGAGAACTACATTGAAAATCCGCTTCCTTCTGCCACTGCTCGCCGCCACAGCGCTCAACGCCCCGGCCTTTGCCGACGAAACCAGCGCCTGGCGCCTCTTCATCGGCGATCACGCCGAAGCCAAAGTTTCGGCCATTGATCTCGAAACCGGCGACACCATCGGCACATTCCCGCTGGCCAGTCCGGCAACCCTCTACACCACCCATTCGGGCGAGGCGGTCTATGCCGTGCAGGGCGCCGGTAACCAGGTCTCGGCCATCAGCTCCGGCATCACCATTGATGACCACGGCGATCACGGCGATATCGAAATCACCGATCCTGCATTGATCGACGCCGTCGTCCCGGGCGAGCGTCCAGTGCATTTCGTCGAACATGACGGCAAGATCGCCCTCTTCTTCGACGGCACCGGCACGACCAGCATTGTCGGTGAACATTCCTGGCTCGATGACGGCAATGTGGACCCGAAGATCATCGATAGCGGCTCCCCGCACCACGGTGTCGCCGTGCCATGGGGCGATTACACGATCATCTCCGTGCCCAATGCCGAAGACCCCACCGCGCTTCCCATCGGCGTCAATGTCATCAACGCCGCCGGCGAGATCGTCGGCGAAACCCATGGCTGCGCCGACCTCCATGGCGAGGCCTCGTCGGGCAATATGCTGGCCATCGCCTGCGCCGAGGGCCTGCTCATCGTCACCGGTTCAGGCGAACCCAAAATCGAAAAGATCACCTATGCCGATCTCCCGGAAGGCAAATCCACCACGCTAATCGGCGGGCAGGGGATGCAATACTTCCTCGGCAATTACGGGGCCAACAAAGTCGTCATCATCGACCCCGCCGAGGCCAATCCCTATCGCCTCGTCGAGCTGCCCACCCGCCGCGTGCATTTCGTGACCGACCCGATCCGTCCCCGCTTCGCCTATATCTTCACCGAGGATGGCCAGCTGCGTCAGCTCGACGTCATCAAGGGCGAAATCGTCAATTCGCTCCAGGTCACCGCGCCCTATTCCATGGACGGCGAATGGAGCCTGCCGCGTCCCCGTCTGGCCGTTGCCGGTGACACCGTTGCCGTGACCGATCCACTGGAAGGCAAGGTGCATCTGGTCGATGCCGAAAACCTCACCCTCAGCGACGAAATCACCGTCGAAGGCACCCCCTTCGCCATGGTCGCCGTCGGCGGCTCAGGCGTCGAACACTAGACGCCAGGCAGATGGCTCCTGCCCTCCCTCCCCCTTATGGGGAGGGCAGGGGTGGGGGTCCATAACTGGATCACAAATCAACCTATTTCAGCGGACCCTTGAAAATAAAAAACGCGCCCAGCGCGATCAGGGCAAAGCCGATGCCGTGGTTCCAGGTGAGCTTTTCGCCCAGATAAAACACCGCGAACAGCACGAAGACCGAGAGGGATATGACCTCCTGGATGGTCTTGAGCTCCGCCCCGGAAAACACCGTATAGCCGATACGGTTCGCCGGCACCGCCAGCCAATATTCGAAAAACGCGATGCCCCAGCTGATGAGCACCACGGTCCACAGGGCCGTGCCGGGAAATTTCAGATGCCCATACCAGGCAAAGGTCATGAAAAGGTTGGACGCGATCAACAGCCCGATAGGGGCAAGGGTGGCGAAATTGAAGCCCAAGGCTTCCTCCAGAGCAAACCGGCCGATTGCCGACCGCGCTTTCTATCACCGCCACGGGCAAGAAAAAGCGGAAATCTGCGCAGGCCTGCCTCAGCGCAAATGCTTGGTCACCCGCTCAAGCGAAAAGATTTCGTCGCTGACATCGTCGATCTTTTTCCGCACCAGCGCCTGCGCATCATGCAGGCCCGCATTGTAAAAATAGGCCCCCATTTTCTCGGCAAAAAACTGCATCAGCATCTCCGCCGGAATGGCGCCGATGGACTGGTCCAGCTCCTCTCGGAAATAGTCCTGAATCTCGCCCACAATGGCCTTGGTCTCTTCGCGGTCAAACTTGATGGGTTTCAAATCTATAGCCTCTTGGGAAAAGTGCGTACCGGCGTCGCCCTTCAGGCCCCGTTCATACGCTGAGTCGCCAATTGCCGGGCGTTGCGGCTTGATACAATATGCACGCGCCCGAGGAGAACCCAGCCATGTCTGCACCCATTCCCCTGATCGCCCTCAGCCTTGCCCTTTTCGCCGCCCCCGCTTTCGGCAATGACGCCGCTTTCGAGCCCGTCATCTGCGAGGGCGTTTTCGGCCCCGAAAGCTCCGAGGCGCTGCTGATCGAAACCTATGGCGCGGACAATGTGGTGACCGGCATGGTGCCCGGCCCCGAAGGCATGGAATATCTTGCCAGCACTGTCTTTCCGGATGATCCGGAGCGGGTGATGGAATTTGCCTGGTTCGACGAGGAAAAGCGCGAATATCTCTCCAGTGTCGAGCTCTCGCCCAGCCAGATCACGCCGACCGGCCTGCGCCTCGGCCTCACCGTTGCCGAGGTGGAAGAGCTCAATGGCGCGCCATACAATATTGGCGGCTTCTGGTGGGACTATGGTGGCGGCGCCTGGTTTGAGACGGGCAAGCTGGTCAATCCCGATGGGGGCTGCGGCGTCTGGATCCGCTTCGATACCGATATGGAAAATCCGGCCAATGTCGATGTGACGCCGATTTCCGGCGAAGTCACCGTGCCCTCGTCCGAGCCTCTGCTGCACGAGCTCGATTTCCGGGTCAATCGCCTGAGCCTCGGCTATCCCTGGCCCGAAGAGCTTCCACAGCCCGAATACGCCGATTGACCCATCCCTGATCGGCGCGTAACACTGGACGCCGGTTGGTTCCCCGCGCCCGTAGTGGCAAAGGGATCTAGAGTGACGCCCGTTGCCCGGCATCATGCAACAGGCGAAGCGAAGGAAAGGGAACACGGTGAGGCGTACCCATAAGGGACCGAATCCGTGGCTGCCCCCGCAACTGTAAGCGGCGAGTACGCTCGATCATGCCACTGACCCCAAAAGGGGATGGGAAGGCAGAGCGCTACAATGACCCGTGAGCCAGGAGACCTGCCAACCGCAGACTGAACACTCAACTGTCGGTGGGACAGGCGGAGGGCATTATGATCAAGCCATCAGGCTAAGTCCGATTGGACCAATGGGTCCCTTTCACGTCCCGCGCCCGCATCGCGCGCCGGATGTTTGCGCTCTTTCCCCATTTCCCAATTGGACACGACAATGCATATCGAACCCGAACTCATTTCCCCCGAAAAGATGGCGCTGGCCTATGCCACCGCGGCTGCCGCCGGTGCCATGACGGTCAAGTTTGCCGCCGATACCCTGCGCGAACGCGGCGCACTGTCCCTGGTCGCGCGCACCGTCCTCGCCACCGGCGCGGTCTTCACCTTCTTCGAAGTCTTCCCCCATTACGCCGTTGGCATCAGCGAGGTGCATCTCATCCTCGGCTCCACCCTGCTGCTGCTGTTCGGTGCGGCCCCTGCCGCCATTGGCCTCGCTTTGGGTCTGCTCATTCAGGGCCTCTTCTTTGCGCCCTTCGACCTGCCCCAATATTTCGCCAATGTGACGACGCTGGTGGCGCCGCTGGTCGCCATAAAATTCCTCGCCGACCGCATCATTCCGGCCAACACCCCCTATGTCGATCTGCGCTATGGCCAGGCCCTCGCGCTGTCCACGGTTTATCAGGGCGGCGTCGTGGTTTGGGTCGGCTTCTGGGCGCTCTATGGCCAGGGCTTTGGCGCTGAAAACCTCACATCCATCGGCACGTTCGGCGGCGCCTATATGCTGGTCGTTCTGCTCGAGCCGCTGGTCGATCTAGCGGTGCTGGCCGGCGCCAAGCTGGTCCGTGGCCTGGGCAAGACCGGCCTCGTGACGTCGCGCCTTTACGCCTGATCACGACTCCAAATTCCTTCGGCGCGCCCCGGCAACGGCGGCGCGCCATACTCCATTTGCAGGCTGCAAAAATCATGACCGCCAAGATCCCCACCACCGTCATCACCGGCTTTCTCGGCGCCGGCAAGACCACCCTCGTGCGCCACATGCTGGCCCATGCGCCCAAGGGCAAGCGCATCGCGCTCATCATCAATGAATTTGGCGATCTCGGCGTCGACAAGGATATTCTCGCCGGTTGCGGCGACGAAACCTGCCGCGAAGAAGATATGGTGGAGCTCTCCAATGGCTGCATCTGCTGCACCGTGGCTGACGAATTCATCCCCACCATGCAGGCGCTGCTGGCCCGCCCGGACAAGTTCGATCACATCGTCATCGAAACCTCTGGCCTGGCGCTGCCCCAGCCGCTGATCCGCGCCTTCAACTGGCCCGAGATCAAGGCCCAGGTCACCATCGACGGCATCGTCACAGTGGCCGATGCCGCCGCGCTCTCCGAGGGCCGCTTTGCCAGCGACGAAGCCGCCGTCGATGCCCAGCGCCGCATGGACGAAATGCTCGACCACGAAACGCCCTTGGGTGAACTTTTCGAAGACCAGCTTTCGGTGGCCGATCTCGTGGTCATCAACAAGTCCGATCTGGTCGAGGCTTCCATGCTCGACAAGGTCGAAGCCAATATCCGCGCCGAACTGCGCCCTGGCGTCGGCATCATCCGCGCCCGCAATGGCCATGTCGATATCGCGGCGCTCCTCGGCATGGGCATGAGCTCGGAAGACGACATCGCCAACCGCCCCAGCCATCACGAGCTGGAGCATGGCGGGGAAACCCACGAGCACGACGACTTCGACAGTTTCTCGCTGCGCCTGCCTTCCGTCGGCAGCAAGGACGAACTCCTCGCCATCATCGAGCAGACCATCCGCGATCATGATGTGCTGCGCCTCAAGGGTTTCGCCGCCATTCCCGGCGCCGCCGCCCGCCTCGCCATCCAGGCCGTCGGCCCCCGCGTCACCGCCTATTTCGACCGCCCCTGGAAAGAAGGCGAGGTCCGCGACACTGCCCTGGTGGTCATCGGCGAACAGCCGCTGGATCGCGCCGCGATAACCCAGAGTCTGGAGAAGGCCGCGGCCTAGTCCATGCACCTTCTCTCCGCCCAGGCCGGAGCCATCCAGCAGGAGGGCGAGGCCATCGACCTCGCCCAGTCCCCGGGCGATTTCGTCTTCGCCTCCTCGGCCGATAGCGAGCTGGCCATGCTGGCCGGCGCTGCCGATCGGGCAGGGGAGAGCGGCCTGCGCCTCGCCAATACGCTGCGCCTCTCCAACAATCTCTCAGTCGATATGTGGCTCGAACAGACGGTGGCCCATGCCCGCCTCGTCGTCCTCCGCCTCATCGGCGGCGCCGCCTATTTCCAATATGGCGTCGACGAGCTGACTGCCCTCTGCCACAACCGCAAAATCCCCCTCGTCCTGCTGCCCGGCGACGCCAATCCCGACCCAATCCTGCGCGAACGGTCCACCATCCACCCTGATGACTGGGACATTCTGCACGGCCTCTTCATCGCCGGCGGCCCGGACAATGCCGATGGGATCCTCCGCGCCTTCGCGCTACTGAAAACCTCCGCATCGAGTGCCGTTCTGGACGGCCTTGCGCCGCAATCCTTCCCCCGCTTCGGCCTCTGGCACCCCACCATCGGCATGACCGACGAAGCCCGCCTGCGCACCCTCCACGAGTCGCGATGCAATCCCTCCCCCTCCCAGGGTGATTCTGGGTGGGGGGCCCATATCCCCATCCTCTTCTACCGCGCCGCCCTCGAAGGCGCCGGCACCGCGACCCTCGAAGCCCTGATTGCCGAACTGGAAACGCGCGGCCTCCGCTCCGTGCCCGTGGTCGTCTCCTCCCTCAAGGAAAGCGCCTGCATCGCCTTCGTGCAGCAGACCCTCGCCGCCTTTCCGCCCTCGGCCATTTTCAACCTCACCGCTTTCGCGCTGGGCGTGGCCGATCTGCCGCCCGAACAAAATCCCTTCGCCGCCACCGACGCGCCAGTCATCCAGCTTGTCCAGTCCGGGCGGTCCGAAAGCCAGTGGCGTTCCGATCCGCAGGGTCTCTCCTCCAAGGACATGGCCATGTATCTCGTCATGCCCGAGGTCGATGGCCGCCTCGGCGGCCTGATCGTCGGCCACAAGGCCGACGCCATCTGGCACGAGCGCACCCAATGCCCGCTCAGCGCCTACGCGCCCGATGCCGAGGGCATTCGCCGCGCCGTCGACCTCGCCCAAAACTGGTCCCGCCTCCGCGCCACCCCCCGCGCCACCCGCCGCATCGCCCTCGTCCTCGCCAACTACCCCATCCGCGACGGCCGCCTCGCCAACGGCGTCGGCTACGACGCCCCGGAGTCGACCGTCCGAATGCTGCAGGCATTGGAGGGGGCAGGGTATGATCTTTCGGCCTATCCCCATTCCTCCGCCGACCTCATCACCCTCCTGCAATCCGGACCCACCAACGCCCATCCGCAGCGTGGCACCTCCGACGCCGTCCTGCCTCTGTCACGCTATGCCGAGCTCTTCGCCCACCTCCCCGAATCCCTGCGCAATGCCGTCACCACCCGCTGGGGCGACCCCGCCACCGACCCATTCACCCGCGGCCATGCCTTCCATCTCCCGGCGCACCGCTTCGGCAATGTCACGATTCTGCTCCAGCCGGGCAGGGGCTATCATCTCGACGAAACCGCCAGTTACCACGACCCGGCTCTGGTCCCGCCCCACGCCTATATCGCCGCCTATCTCTGGCTCAGGAACGAGTTCGGCGCCCATGCGCTGATCCACAATGGCAAGCACGGCACGCTCGAGTGGTTGCCCGGCAAGGCCACGGCGCTCGACACGGCCAGCTCGCCCGATGCGCTCTGGGGGCAGCTGCCGCACCTCTATCCCTTCATCGTCAACGATCCTGGCGAAGGCACGCAAGCCAAGCGCCGGACCGGCGCTGTTATCATCGACCACCTAGTGCCCCCGCTCACCCGGGCGGAAACCTATGGACCGCTGAAAGACCTCGAAGCCCTGATCGACGAATATTACGCCACCTCGGGCATGGACCGTCGCAGGCTCGGCGATCTCAAAAAGCGCATCCTCGACTTCACCCGCGACAGTCGCCTCGATCAGGACATCGGCCTCCCCCAAGATGAGACCGATGCCCTGATCAAGATCGACAACTTCCTTTGTGATTTAAAGGAAGCGCAGATACGCGATGGGTTGCACATCTTCGGTCAATCGCCCGCAGGAGGGTTCGAGCGAGACCTAGCCATCGCATTGGCCAGAGTGCCACGCGGCGACACCCCCGGGGATAACTCGCTGATCCGCGCCCTGGCCGACGATCTGAAACTTGGTTTCGACCCGCTGACCGCCACTTTGGGCGAGCCATGGACCGGCCCCGACCTTTTCGCACTTGCGGACCCCGCAAATGCTAACAGTCTGCTAGCCAATAGCGGTTTTGCGGGACAGATTCGCCGCGTTGGTGACGCCGTTACTGCACTGGAATCCATGGCAACAGCCATTTTGGATGAAAAACTGCGACCGTTCCCTGTATGGGCCGCAACCCGCGCCGTTTTGCACACAATCGAGACCATCATCCGCCCCCGCCTCGCCGCCTCTGGCCCCGCCGAACTGGCCGCGCTGCTCGATGGCCTCGATGGCAAATTCATCACCCCCGGCCCCTCCGGCGCCCCCTCGCGCGGGCGGCTCGATGTCCTGCCCACCGGGCGCAATTTTTACTCGGTGGACGCCCGCGCCGTACCCACGCCAACTGCCTGGGAGCTCGGAAAAAAATCGGCAGAAAACCTGGTCCTGCGGCACCTGCAGGACCATGGCCACCACCTCCGCGCCGTCGCCCTTTCGGTCTGGGGCACCGCCAATATGCGCACCGGCGGCGACGACCTCGCCCAGGCCATGGCGCTGATCGGCGCCCGCCCAACCTGGGACCCCGGCTCGCTCCGCGTCTCGGGCTATGAGATCATCCCGCTACCCAAGCTGGGCCGCCCCCGCGTCGACGTAACCCTTAGAATTTCCGGCTTTTTCCGCGATGCCTTCCCCGCCCAGATCGCGCTCTTCGACCGCGCCATCCGCGCCGTTGGCGCATTGGACGAACCGGACGAAGACAACCCCATCGCCGCCAGAATGCGCGCCGAAGCGCTGGGCCTCATCGCCGCCGGAGCGTCCGAACATGAGGCTTCCCAGCAGGCTGGCGCTCGAATTTTCGGTTCAAAGCCAGGCACTTACGGCGCGGGTCTCGGCAATTTAATCGACAGCGGCAATTGGCGCGACAAGGCCGATCTGGCCGAGCAGGCCCTCAATTTCGGCCAATACGCCTATGGCGCCAAAGCCGAGGGCACACCCATGCTCGACCGGTTCAAGGCCCGCCTCGGCGCCATCGACGCCGTGGTCCACAACCAGGACAATCGCGAGCACGACCTGCTCGACAGCGACAATTACTACCAGTTCGAAGGCGGCCTGTTCGCCGCCGCCGAAACCCTGAGCGGCGTCAAACCCGCCGCCTATCACAACGATCATTCCCGTCCGGACAATCCCAAAATCTGCACGCTGGAACAAGAGCTTAGCCATGTCATGCGCTCCCGCGTGGTCAATCCAA
This sequence comes from Pseudomonadota bacterium, assembly GCA_023433775.1. GTDB lineage: Bacteria > Pseudomonadota > Alphaproteobacteria > Rhizobiales > Devosiaceae > Devosia. Next base: position 14,773 of record JAEYTY010000101.1, read on the forward strand.
AATGGATCGCGGGCATGATGCGCCACGGCTATCGCGGCGCCTTCGAAATCATCGCCACGGTCGATTTCATGTTCGCCTTCGCCGCCACCACCGGCGCCGTCAAAACCCACCATTTCGACCTGGCCTTCGAAGCCTTTGTCGAAAACGACGCCGTGCGCGACTTCCTCAAATCATCCAACCGTTTCGGCTATGATGAGCTGATCGCAAAATTCCTTGAGGCGCGGCAAAGAGGCCTCTGGTCGCCCCGCTCAAATTCCGTCTTTGCCTATCTGGAGGACAATCCATGACCGACATGCCCGAAAGGCCCGCCAAGAAAACCGACCTGATGACCGAGGCCGAGCGCGACGCCTATCACGCTGAAAAGATGAGAAAAAAGAAGGCGGCGCGCGACAAGATCCTCACCACCAAGACCGAGGAAAAGGGCCTGCTGATCGTCCATACGGGCAAGGGCAAGGGCAAGTCGACGGCCGCCTTCGGCATGGTCTTCCGCGCCATCGGCAATGGAATGCGCGTCGGCGTCGTGCAGTTCGTCAAAGGCGTGTGGAACACCGGCGAGCGCGACGTGCTCGACAAATTCCCCGATCAGGTCACCATCAACGCCATGGGCGAAGGTTTTACCTGGGACGTCGCCGACCGCCAGCGCGATCTGGCCGCAGCCCGCAAGGCCTGGGAGCAGGCCAAGGCGCTGATCAACGATCCCAGCTTCGATATGGTGCTGCTCGACGAGCTCAATATCTGCCTGCGCTATGACTATCTGCCCATCGAGGAAGTGGTCGATTTCCTGCGCAACAAGCCGGTCGACAAACACGTCATCGTCACTGGCCGCAATGCCAAGGATGAACTGATCGAAATCGCCGATCTCGTGACCGAAATGACTGAAATCAAACATCATTTCCGCGCCGGCGTGAAAGCGCAGAAGGGCATCGAGTTCTAGGCCGATGAGCGCCTGCGTCACCATCATCGCCATCGGCGACATGTCCGAAGCCAGTCTCTTGCGGCTGCAGATCGAAGCCATGGGCGCCGAGGTCCGACTCTGCCCTTTGGCCAAGCCGAGCGACTTTCTCTCCGCCTTCGATTTTTACGGCCAACCCGCCGATATCGTCGTGCTCTCGGCCCATGGCGACGAAGCGGGCATCATCTTCCCCGAAATGGCGCCGGGCGCGGATCGTCTGGAATTACCCGCAAACCGCATCACGCCCGACCTGATCCGTAAGGTGAACGCAGGCTGCGCAGTTGTCCTGTCCACCGCCTGCGACACCGGAAGTCAGCCCTTCGCCGATGCGTTCCACGCGGCCGGCGCGACGCTCTATATCGGGCCGCAAGGCTATCCTGATGGCGTCGATGTGCCGGTCATTCTGGCGCTGGCGTTCCACAAGTTGCTGGTGCAGCAGCATTCATGGGTTGATGCCATCGTCAGCGCCAATAGCGCGCTCGGCACGGAAACCCGCTTCTCGGTTTTTTCCGCCAAAGTCTAGCAGCCCGCGCCCTGCAGTGACGCGGCAAGCCGCTCCAACAAAGGGTCCATATCCGGCCGGTCCGCCTGCGAATATTCGACGCGCAAAGCGGCGTAGCTCGCCCCGTCGCAGAGCGCGATCATGCGTTGAAAAAGAATGCGCCCGCCATCGCTGCCCGACCAATTGGCCCAGCGCGGCGTAGTGGCTTTGCCTGTGATGGCCCAGCCTGCATCTGTATCAAACCCCATGGACGCGGCAGCTTCCGAACTGAAACCGTCCATCAGATAGCCGCCCCAGACGCTGATTTCCGTCGGCCGTTTGGGCGATGTGAACCGCTGCCCGTCGCCATTGTCGGCCTCGCCCTGCGCCTCGAAACCGGGCGGCACGGCAATGGAATAGCCGAACCGCGCATTGTCATAGCGCTCCCAGCCCTGAGCCAGGGCGGGCGTGACAAGCAATGCAAAGGCCAAAAGGAAAAGCGCGCGCATGGGGCAAGTGTGCCGAGTTCATCGCCGCGCCGCAAGCGGCGAAGAACGGCCGGGCAGATCACAAGGATACATGCCCGACCGGCAATAATCTGAAGTCAGGCGCCTTTAAACAGAACGCCTGCGGCCAGCACGACAAAGGCCAGGGTCATCAGCCAGAACGCATAGGTGCTGACAAATGGAATGACCACGAAAGAACCGATCAGCGCCAGCACGGCGATGACGACAGCGATGATGAAGATCAATTGGGTAGGCGCACTCAAGCTCACGAAATCCTCCTCCAAAGTTGACAGAGTGAGATTACTGCGGCTTTTGCGATTCGCCTGCCCAAAACTGAAATATGCACCGCTCGTTTACGCGCTCTGCTTTCGGCGAGGCAAGCAAATTGCGGCAAGCTATTTGCCGCGAGAAAAACAGCCTCAGACGACAACAATACCCGAATGCTTGGCCTTTTCTTCCGGCTCGACATGGATGGTGATCTGCACTTCCTTGACCGCCTCGCGCAGCTTGGCTTCGATTGTGTCGCAAATGGCGTGCGCCGCATCGACGCTCATCGCGCCGGGCACGACGAGGTGAAAATCAATAAAGGTCAGCCGCCCAGCCTGCCGCGTGCGGATATCATGGGCCTCGATAGCGCCATCAGCATTCTGGGCGATGACCTCGCGAATGGTCTTCTGCGTATCGGGCGGCACGGCGACATCCATCAGCCCGCCGACACTGTCGCGGATGACGCCCCAGCCGGACCACAAAATGTTGAGCGCCACCAGCACAGCCAATACCGCATCAAGCAGCGCCCAGCCGGTGAGATAGACCAGCACCAATCCCACCAGCACGCCGATTGTGGAAATCACATCGGTCATCAGATGCTTGCCATCGGCCACAATGGCCGGTGAACGCGCCTTCCGCCCGTGCCGCAACAATATCTGCGCCCAGACGACATTGATGATGGTGGCCACGCTGCTCACCGCCAGGCCCTCGACCGGTGCCTCGGGCAGGCTGGGAGCGAAAAACCCGGCATAGGCCTCGCGCAGGATGAGAATGGCCGCCACGATGATCATCACGCCCACGATCACGGCCGAGAAATATTCTGCCTTGTGATAGCCATAGGGCAGGGCGGAATCTGCCGGTCGCTGCGCCAGCCGCACGGCGATAAATGCGCTGATGGCTGTGACGACATTGACGATGGATTCCAGCGCATCCGAATAAAGCGCGATTGATCCGGTCAACTGCCACGCCAGAAATTTGAGGCCCAATACGATTCCCGCGATCAGCAGGCTCAGGGCGGCGATGACGAGAGTGCGGTTTTGCGCCACGGAACAGGCTTTCGGGCAGGACGGGTCCATTCGCCATAGCCCCTTGGGCATAGGGCGGCAAGCCCTTGTATTTGCAAACGATTTTCAGAAGCATTCCGATCTGTATGCGTGAGCCAGCCAAGCCATTGATTGACCATGCCCTTCCGCCCGCCTAGAACAGATCCATAGCGCAGCGTTCCCGAGACGGAACTGAAACAGAACCCGGTGCGGTCGACCCAATTGCGGGACCAAGTCCGGGGCTGCTCCGGTTTTTTGAGAAGCTGCCTCGTTCGATCCGAGGCGACGATGATTGATTCAAGTGCCGGCAAAATGCCGGACAGACCAGAAATTATAGTGGGGCTGGGCGCGCGCAGCGGAGCCGGGGCCGACGAAATCCTGACATTGGTCGATCAATGCCTTGCCTTGGCCGGGTTGCCGCGCAGTGCCATCGCCGCCTGCGTGACTATTGCTGCGCGTCGCAACCACGCCGGGATGCTCGGGGCCGCAGCGGCGCTCGGCGTACCTCTTCTGGCGCTGGATGACCCGCAATTGCAGGACGACGTGCCCAACCCGTCTGCGAAGGTTGTCGCGCTGACGGGCCTCGTCTCGATTGCCGAAGCTTCGGCGCAGCATTTCGGGCCGCTTTTGGTGCAAAAGCGCCGCTCGGCCATGGCAACCTGCGCGCTGGCGCGGCGGCTGGATTATGACGTCAACGCCGCCAGCAGGGCTTCTACGCTGGTGACTTCCCGGGCCGGGGCATAGGCAGGGCGGCCGATCATGATGATCTCGACACCCAATTGTCGCGCCGCCCCCAATTTGGCTGACGCCTGTTTGCCGCCGGAATTCTTGCTGACCAGATGGCTGATGCTGTGAGCGCGCAACAGGTCCATTTCAGCATTGAGACTATAGGGCGGGCGGCTCAGCAGCGCCTCCATATGATCCGGCAGCGCAAATGCCGGCGGCTCAATCATGCGTGCGATGAACCTGCAGTCCTGCCGTTCCGCGAAGGATTCAAGCCCAGTATGGCCGGTGGTCAGCAGCACGCGCGCGCCACTCGGCAAAACCTTGGCGGCTGCATCGGCGCTGGGCACATCGCGCCACTCTTCTCCCTTCAGAGGCGACCATTGCGGGCGCAGCAGACGGATCAGTGGCGTGCCCGCGGCAGCAGACGCGGCAACGGCATTGGCCGAGATTTGCGCAGCAAATGGATGGGTGGCGTCAATCAATTGCTCAATGCGGTTTGCACCCAGCCAGTCGGCAAGGCCTTCCGCTCCGCCGAAGCCGCCTATGCGCACTTCGCCTTGAGGCAGGATAGGCGCCTCGGTGCGCCCCGCGAGCGAGGTCGTCACAGAATGGCCCATGCCAATAAGTCGACCGGCGAGTTGGCGGGCTTCGCTGGTGCCGCCCAGAATAAGAATGTTCATAAAATATCGTCTCGCGGGTCGGGGCAATCTGGCGTTTTTTTGCGCGATGCTCAAGGCATGTCATGGGATGCGCTATGACCCAAGGGCATTTTGCACGTCTCGATGACGCTGACTTTCCGGTCTTCGAGCCCGGCACCGTCTGGCTGGTGGGCGCCGGTCCCGGCGGGCCGGGCCTGCTGACCCTGCTTGGTTTTCATGCCCTCGGCCAGGCCGATGTCATCGTGCATGATGCGCTGGTCTCGCCCGATATTCTGGCGCTGGCGCCCGACCATGTCGAGCGCATCCATGCCGGAAAGCGCGGCGGAAAACCCTCGGCTAAACAGACCGATATTTCCTTACAGATCATCGAGTTGGCGCAACAGGGCAAGCGCGTGCTGCGCCTCAAGGGCGGCGATCCGCTCATGTTCGGGCGGGGCGGCGAAGAGGCCGGCGCCCTGGCGCGAGCGGGGATTAAATTCCGCATTGTCCCCGGCATCTCCGCCGGTCTCGGTGGTCTCGCCTATGCCGGTCTGCCGGTGACGCATCGCGACACCAATCATGCGGTCATGTTCCTCACCGGCCATGACGAAAGCGGAACCGTGCCGCAAGGCGTCGATTGGCCCGCCGTGGCCCGCGCCGCCCCGGTGCTCGTCATGTTCATGGCCGTGCGCCATCTGCCGGTCATTTGCGATCGCCTGCTGGCGGCGGGGCGCGCCGGCGATGAAGCCATAACCGTGGTGTCCCATGTCGCCGGTCCCCATCAGGCCGTCATTGAAACCACGCTGGCCGAGGCGGGGGGGCTGTCCGATATCCCGACCCCTGCCATCGTTGTGCTCGGCCCGGTGGCGCGCTATCGGCATGAGCTCGATTGGTATGTGAACGAGGCGCGCCGGCATGTCTTCGGCTAAAGGACTGGTTATCGCCGCGCCGCGCTCGGGCTCGGGCAAGACACTGATCACGCTGGGTATTCTAGCCGCGCTGCGGCGGCGCGGGCGGATCGTGGCCCCCGCCAAGACCGGACCCGACTATATCGATCCGGCCTTTCTCGGCCTCGCGGCGGGGCGCGAAGCGGTCAATCTCGATCCCTGGGCCATGGGCGCCGGGCAGGTCCGCGCGCTGGCTGCGCAACAGGCGCTGGGGGCAGATCTGCTCATCGTCGAGGGTGTCATGGGCCTTTTCGATGGCGCGGCAGACGGGCAGGGCTCTACCGGTGATCTGGCAGAAATGCTCCGGCTCCCCGTCGTGCTGGTGGTCGACGCAGAGCGCCAGAGCCAGTCCGTCGCCCCGCTGGTCGCCGGCTTCGCCCATTGGCGCAAGGGCGTTCGCGTGGCTGGCGTCGTGCTCAACAAGGTCGCGTCGGCGCGGCACGAACGGATGCTCGCCTCGGCGCTGGCGGTCACTGGAATTCCATTGCTGGGCGCGGTGCCGCGCCGCCCGGAACTCGCCATGCCGGAGCGCCATCTTGGCCTGGTCCTGCCCGGTGAAATGCAAGGCTTCGCCGATTTCCTCGATCTCGCCGCCGAAACCATGGGCGACTACATCAATATGCAGGCGCTGGAAACACTGGCCACTCCCATCGCCATGAGCCCGGAAATCCCACCCGCGCTGCCGCCGCTCGGCCAGCACATGTCCATCGCCCGCGACGCCGCCTTCGCCTTTCTCTATCCTCACTTGCTCGATGGTTGGCGGGCGGCAGGGGCCGAACTCTCCTTCTTCTCGCCACTGGCGGGGGAGGGGCCTTCGGCCAATGCCGATGCGGTTTTTCTGCCGGGCGGTTATCCCGAATTGCATGGCGCTACTCTCGCCAATGCCATCGGCTTCAAAGCTGGCCTCATCGCAGCGCGCGACCGCGGCGCGCTGATCTATGGCGAGTGCGGCGGCTTCATGGTTCTGGGCGAGGCGCTGGTCGACAAAGCCGGTGTCAGCCACGCCATGACCGGTCTCCTGCCCATGGAAACCCGCATCGACCGCCCCAAGCGCGTGCTGGGCTATCGCCGGCTGGTCCACGAATCCGCGCTCCCCTGGCCCACGGGCCTCAACGGCCACGAATTCCACTATTCCTCGGCCCGACAACCCCGCCTGCCGCCGCTTTTCGAAGCCATGGATGCCGAAGGCGTCCGCCAATTGCCCATGGGCGCGGTGCTTGGCCGCGTCATGGGGTCTTACGCCCACGTGATTGCTGCGGCATAAGGCTGCCATGACACGTGCCATCATGTTCATGGGCTTCGCACCGTCCCGCAGGGCAAAGCGCGCCAGTGGCGCGATTTGAGGTAAGAAGGCCATGAGCGCTATGCGCGAATGGCGGGGGTAAATGACAAAGTCGCTAATGTTCATGGGAACCGGCTCAGACGTGGGCAAGTCACTGATCGTGGCTGGCCTTTGCCGTGCCCTTGCCAATCGCGGGCTGCGCGTCGCGCCCTTCAAGCCGCAGAACATGAGCAACAATGCCGCCGTCACCATGGATGGCGGCGAAATCGGCCGCGCCCAGGCCCTTCAAGCCCGCGCCGCCCGCCGCGATCCGATTACCGCCATGAACCCGGTCCTCCTCAAGCCCGAGGGCGAAACCGGCTCGCAGGTCGTGGTCCGTGGGCAGCGGCGCGCGCGCCTCTCCGCGCGCCAATATTTGGCCGATCGCGGCCAGCTCATACCCGAAGTGCTCGGCGCTTTTGCCGAGCTTGCCGCCGATGTCGACTACGTCCTCGTCGAAGGCGCCGGCAGCGCTTCCGAAGTCAATCTGCGCCAAGGCGACATCGCCAATTTCGGCTTCGCCCGCGCCGCCAATGTGCCGGTGGTGCTGATCGGCGATATTCACCGCGGCGGTGTCATCGCCTCCATTGTCGGCACTTTGGCGGTGGCGGAACCAGAAGACGCCGCGCTGATCAAAGCCAGTCTCATCAACCGCTTCTTTGGCGATCCGGCGCTGTTCGAAAGCGGCAAAACCTTCCTCGCCGAGCGCACCGGACTGCCCTGCTTCGGCCCGGTCCCCTACTTTGCCGATGCGGCTAAACTGCCGGCCGAGGACGCATTGGCGCTCGAATCCTACGCGCACTCCCGCAACGGCAATTACGTCATCGCGGTCCCCCGCCTGCCGCGCATCGCCAATTTCGACGATCTCGATCCCCTCCGCGCCGAGCCCGGCGTCAGCCTGGTGCTGGTCCAGCCCGGTAAAGCGCTGCCGCGCAATGCCGATCTGGTGCTGCTGCCGGGCTCAAAGGCCACCCGTGCCGACCTCGCCGCCCTGCGCGCCAATGGCTGGGATGTGGACATCCTCGCCCATCACCGGGCCGGCGGGACCATCATCGGCATTTGCGGCGGCTATCAGATGCTGGGCCGCTCCATCGCCGATCCTGAAGGTATCGAAGGCCCGCCCGGCACAAGCGCAGGCCTTGGCCTGCTCGATGTGGAAACCGTGCTCGGCCCCGTAAAAGTCCTGCGCAGCGAAGCGGCGACCCATTTGGGCAGCGGCGCAACCCTCTCCGGCTATCATATGCATATGGGCGAAACCCTTGGCCCCGCCCGCACCCGCCCCTTTGCCCGCGTCGGCGAGGCGGACGAGGGCGCGGTCAGCGCCGATGGCCGCGTGATGGGCACTTATCTGCACGGCCTCTTCGCCGCCGACGGTTTCCGCCGCGCCTTTATCGGCGCCGCCGCGAGCCCCGATCTGGCTTTCGAAGCCGAAATCGAGGCCGCGCTCGATGGCCTCGCCAATCATCTCGAAACCCATCTAGATATCGACAGCCTCTTGGCGCTGGCGAGCGACGTGGAGACAAATTCATGGAGCCGCTGATTGCGCCGCTTGCCCTCTTGGTCGAACGATTTGCAGGCTACCCCAAGCCCTTGCTCGACCGGATCGGCCACCCCGTCATCTGGTTCGGCGCCATGATTTCCTTTTGCGAAAAGCGCCTCAACACCGCCCTGCGCAGCGCCGATCAGCAAAAACTCGCCGGCATTGTCGCGCTCGGCTTGCAGCTTGTCGCCGTGCTGGTGGTCACAATAGCTATCCGCCAGCTGCTGGCCTTCATCCCCCTGGGCTGGCTGCTCGAAATGCTGCTGGCCACCACCTTCCTCGCGCAAAAGGAACTGGGCCGCGCCGTAACGGCCGTGTCCGACGCCCTGCGCGTCTCGCTCGAGGCCGGGCGCGAAGCCGTCAGCCATGTCGTCGGCCGCGATCCTTCCACGCTCGATGAGGCCGGTGTCGCCCGGGCTGCGGTGGAGACTCTCGCCGAAAGCACCTCCGATGGCGTGGTCGCGCCGTGGTTCTTCCTCGTCCTCTTCGGCCTCCCCGGCATTGCCATCTACAAGCTGGTCAACACCGCCGATTCCATGATTGGCCATCGCAATGCGCGCTATCTGCACTATGGCTGGGCCGCGGCAAAGCTCGATGATGTGCTGAACTTTATTCCCGCCCGCCTGACCGCCGTTTTGGTGGTCGCCGCCTGCTTCATTTCCCCCGGCGCCAGTCCCGGCAAGGCCTGGGCCACCACGCGCCGCGATGCGAGCAAACATGATTCGCCCAATGCCGGCTGGCCCGAAGCCGCCTTTGCCGGCGCGCTGGGTTTTCAGCTTGGCGGGCCCCGGTCATATGAGGGTGAAGTGGTCGATCTGCCGGCCTTCGGCACCGGCAAAACCGCTCTCGGCCCGAGCGATATCCTGCTCGCCGTTACGCTCTACCAGAAACTGCTCAACGTATTGCTCTGCCTCAGCGCTCTGCTGGCCCAGATGCTGATACTTGGCTGATCGGTTAAACCCCCGCCGGGTCGCCCTTCAGTGTCAGCGGCAGTCCCGCGGCGACGAAATAGACATCGTCGCAAATCTCGGCCAGCCGCTGATGCGCCGAACCGGCCAGGTCGCGAAAGGTGCGGGCCATGGCATTGTCGGGGACGATTCCGAGCCCAACCTCATTGCTCACCAGCACCACCTTGGCGGCGCGGAATTCCACCAGCGTCGCACAAAGCTCGCTCACGGCCGTCGCCACATCTTCATTGCCGAGCAAAAGATTGGTGATCCACAAGGTCAGGCAATCGACCAGGATCACATCATGGTCAGCCCCCGCCTTGAGGATCGCCCGTGACAGCAGGATGGGTTCCTCAATGGTGGTAAAACGCGCCGCGCGGCTGGCCTGGTGGCTCGCCACGCGATCGCGCATTTCGCTATCAAGCGTCTGCGCCGTCGCGAGATAGACGGGCCGGGCGCCTGAGCGCAGCGCAAGCCGCTCGCCAAAGGCGGTTTTGCCGGAACGCGCGCCGCCCAGAATGAGTGTGTGCCTCGTCATCTCTGCCGCCTCCCTGCCGCCGGCCAGTGCTGGACGTGATGAACCTACCATGTCGGGAATGGCCTTTGGCCACAAGTTGTTCCCCGCCTCGTCATCACGCGCAAATGAGCCATGCCGATACCCTTCTTGGCAGGACGTTTTTGTGTCCTATGCTACTTTCGTCCTAAAGGCTTTCGCATTATGGTCCGCGCCGAAACCACACCCTAAGGTTGGGCGAGTTGGCAGGGCGGATCAGATGGTCAGCCCCTGACGGACCGGACCCGCCCAGCTCACGGAGAAACCTGCGTGCCCCGATATTATCTAGGCGTTGACGGTGGCGGCACCAATTGCCGCGTACGTCTGGCTGACGAAAATCTCGTGACGCTGGCCGAAACCACGATCCGCGAGGCCTCCAACCTTCAGGTTGAAGATGGCGACGCGGCCTTTGCCAATGTCAGCGAGGGCGTAAAGATCGTCCTGCGCGATGCCGGCCTTGGTGAAGGTGCCCTGGCCTCCACCTATGCCTGCTGCTGCATGGCGGGTGGTCGGTCCGAATCGGCCCGGGAGGCTTTTGCTGCCCGCGCATGGCCCTTTGCCGCCATCAAGGTTTACGACGATATCGATGCCGCCCATGCCGGCGCTTTGGGTGGCGAAGAGGGCGCGGTTATCATTGCCGGCACCGGCTCTGCCGCTCTCGCCATCGTCAATGGCGAGCGCTTCCAGTGCGGCGGCTGGGGTTTTCATCTGGGCGATCAGATGTCGGGCGCCATTCTTGGGCGCGAATTGCTGCGCCGTGCCTTCGAGGCGCGCGAAGAGCTGGTCGAAGGCTCCCCGCTCACCGAGGCGGCCCTGAAAATCCTCGGCGGCGACCTGCAGAAAATCATGGATTGGTCTTTCCCCAAGACCCAGGTGAAGCGCGCCGATGGCTCAGTGCTTGATGATGTCGAAGTGGTGGTCGAGCCCGTCACATTTGGCTCCAAGACCTATGACGATTTCGTCGTCGGTCGTGCCCCGATCTATTTCGGCGATTTTTCTCACCTCATCTTCGAGTATTTCGATAAGGGTGACCACGTGGCCAAGGAGCTGGTCGCTTTGCAGCTCGGCTTTGTCGATAATTATGTGCGCTGGTTCAAGGCGCGCGGCGCGACCCGCATGGCACCCACCGGTGGCGTGAGCAAGCGCATGTTCCCCCTGCTGGTTCAGCGCTATGGCGATTTCATCGTCGAGCCGCTGGACGATAACCTTTCCGGCGCGGTGATCCTCGCCCGACAGAATTTCGCGTCAAACTAAGGACCTGCCCTTGTCCAGCCGCATCATTCCCGTTCAGCCCTTCGATTATGTGGTGTTTGGCGCCACCGGCGACCTGACCAAGCGCAAACTCATTCCGGCGCTCTATCATCGTTTCGCCGATGGCCAGTTTGACGAAAGCAGCCGCATCATCGGCGTGTCGCGCTCCAAGCTCAGCGAGGCCGATTTCCAGAAGCAGGCGCGCGAGGCCATCGGCCAGTTTGTCGAAAAGGACTATCAGGACGAAAAGATCATCGATCGCTTCGTCAAGATCTGCACCTATGTGCCGGTCGACGCCACCAAGCCCGATGAATCGGGCGATCTGGGCAAGGCGCTGCGCGATGACCCCAAGGTTGTGCGCGCCTTCTATCTGGCCGTGGCGCCCGATCTCTTCGAGCCCATCGCCGAATATCTGTCCAAGAAGAAGCTTTATCGCCGCGACGCTCGCGTCGTGATCGAAAAGCCGCTGGGCCACGATCTGGCTTCGAGCCAGGAAATCAACGATGGCGTCGCCAAGATTTTCAAGGAAGATCAGGTTTACCGCATCGACCATTACCTGGGCAAAGAGACGGTGCAGAACCTTCTGGCGCTGCGCTTTGCCAATACGCTCTTCGAGCCCGTGTGGAACTCGGCCCATATCGACCATGTGCAGCTTACCGTTGCTGAATCGGTCGGCGCCGGCACGCGCGGCTATTACGACGAGTCCGGCGCGCTGCGCGACATGATCCAGAACCACATGTTGCAGCTGCTCTGCCTCGTGGCCATGGAGCCGCCCGCGAGCGACGACGCCAATGCCCTGCGCGACGAGAAGCTGAAAGTGCTGCGCGCCCTAAAACCCATCACCAATGGCGATGTGGCGAAAAACACTGTCCGTGGCCAGTATCGCGGCGTGAAGTCCGAAACGACCTCCGTTGCCGGCTATCAGGATGAATTGCCCGAGGACAAGAAGGGCAGCCGCACGGAAACATTCGTGGCGCTCAAGGCCGAGGTCGAGAACTGGCGCTGGGCCGGCGTACCCTTCTACTTCCGCACCGGCAAGCGCATGGCCGAGCGCGTCTCGGAAATCTGCATCCAGTTCAAGCCGATCCCGCATTCCATTTTCGATCACGCCGAAGGCGCTCCAAAGGCCAACAAGCTCATCATCCGCCTGCAGCCCGACGAGGGCGTCAAGCTGACCATGATGATCAAGGACCCCGGCCCGGGCGGAATGCGCCTGCGCGAAGTGCCGCTGAACCTCAGCTTTGCCGATACCTTTACCGAGCGCACGCCGGAGGCTTACGAGCGCCTGCTGCTCGACGTGATCCGCGGCAACCAGACCCTGTTCATGCGCCGCGACGAACTCGAAGCGGCCTGGCGCTGGGTCGACCCGATCCGTGAGGCCTGGGACCGCGCCAGCGAGCCTCCGCAGAACTATACCGCCGGCACCTGGGGCCCGAGCGGCGCCATAGCGCTGATCGAACGCGATGGCCGCACCTGGTATGAAGGGGCGGATTCGTGACCATTGACCGCCGCAGCTTTGCCGACAAGACAACGCTGGCCAAGGAATTGGCCGAGGCTGTGGCCGACCGTATCCGGACAGCCATTGCCGAGCGCGGCACGGCAGCAATTGCGGTGAGCGGTGGCTCGACGCCGGGCAAGTTTTTCCAGGCGCTGGGCAAGACCAAGGACATCGACTGGGAAAAGGTCGTGGTGACCCTGGTGGACGAGCGCTGGGTCGATGAAACCAGCGACCGGTCCAATGCCCTGCTGGTCAACGAAAAAATGCTGCAGGGCCCGGCTGCCGTGGCGCGGTTTTTCCCGCTCTATTCGGGTGGCGACACGCCGGACACCGCCGCCGTCCAGCGCACCAATGCCCTCATGGAACAGCTGCCCCAGCCCTTTGCCGCGGTCATTCTCGGCATGGGCAATGACGGGCATACGGCCAGCTTCTTTCCCGGCGGCGATACGCTGGAAGCGGCCTTGACCGATCATGGCCCCACGCTGGCGCTTGCCGCGCCCGGCGCTGGCGAGCCGCGTATTACCTTTACTTTGCCCAGCCTGCTTAAGACCGACGTTCTCTACCTCCATATTGAAGGCGAAGAGAAGGCCGAGGTGCTTGAAAAGGCGCTGGGCGACGGGCCCGTGGCCGAAATGCCGGTGCGTGCCGTGTTGCGCTCGGGCGCGCCGATTACAGTTTACTGGTGTCCTTAAGCTCCTGAGACGGTCCCCAATCGACCGTCTCGGCCGTCACGGCGCCAGTCACAGCAGCAAGGATGATCCGTGTCGGGCGGCCCCCTTCCCGACGCGCCTTGCCATATAAGGAGACTGAGCATGTCTGTCCGTCAGGCCATTCAGGACGTAACCGATCGCATCGCCGCGCGCAGCCGTGACACCCGCCGCGACTATCTCAGCCGTCTCGAGAGCGCCAAGGAACAGGGTGTTTATCGCAGCGCCCTCAGCTGCGGTAATCTCGCCCACGGTTTCGCGGCCTGCTCTCCTTCCGAAAAGGCTGCCCTGGCGGGCAACAAGACGCTCAATCTGGGCATCATCAATTCCTACAACGATATGCTGAGCGCCCATCAGCCCTATCAATTCTACCCCGACATTATCAAGGAAGCGGCCCGCGAAATCGGGGCCACGGCGCAGGTTGCCGGCGGCGTTCCCGCCATGTGCGATGGCGTGACGCAGGGCCAGCCGGGCATGGACCTGTCGCTGTTTTCCCGCGACCTGATCGCCATGGCCACCGCCGTTTCGCTCAGCCACAACATGTTCGACGCCGCCGTTTATCTCGGTATCTGCGACAAGATCGTGCCCGGCCTCGTCATTGGCGCGCTGACCTTCGGTCACCTGCCCGCTGTGTTCATCCCCGCGGGGCCCATGCCCTCGGGTATGCCGAACGACGAAAAGAGCAAGATCCGCCAGCTCTATATGGAGGGCAAAGTCGGCCGCGCGGAACTCCTCGAGGCCGAAAGCAAGTCCTACCATTCGGCCGGCACCTGCACCTTCTACGGCACCGCCAATTCCAATCAGATGCTCATGGAAATCATGGGCCTGCACCTGCCGGGCGCCAGCTTCGTTAATCCCGGCACGCCCCTGCGCGATGCGCTGACCCGCGAGGCGACACGCCGCGCCCTGTCGCTGACCAAGGAGGGGAACAATTACACCCCCATCGGGCACATCATGGACGAAAAGGCCATCGTCAACGGCCTTGTCGGCCTCCACGCCACGGGCGGCTCCACCAACCACACCATGCATATCATCGCCATGGCCGCCGCCGCCGGCATTCAGGTCACCTGGGACGATATGAGCGATCTCAGTGACGCCACTCCGCTGCTGGCTCGCGTCTATCCCAATGGCGTTGCCGATGTGAACCATTTCCACGCCGCCGGCGGCATGGGCTTCCTCATCAAGGAACTGCTCGAAAGCGGTCACCTGCATGAAGACGTCAAGACCGTTTGGGGCCACGGCCTTTCGAACTACACTGTCGAAGCCAAGCTGATCGAAGATCAGCTCACTTTCGAGCCCTCGCCCGCCGAAAGCGCGCTGCCCAAGGTGCTGACCAGCGCCAAAAACCCCTTCCAGGAAACGGGCGGCCTCAAGCTCCTTACCGGCAATCTTGGCCGCTCCGTCATCAAGGTCTCGGCCGTCAAGCCCGAGCATCGCGTGGTCGAAGCCCCCGCCCGCGTCTTCCATAGCCAGGATGGCCTCCAGGCCGCCTTCAAATCCGGCGAAATCAATGGCGACGTGATCGCCGTGGTGCGCTTCTCCGGTCCCAAGGCGCTGGGAATGCCGGAACTGCACAAGCTCACGCCCTCCCTCGCCAATCTGCAGGATCGCGGCTTCAAGGTCGCGCTCCTCACCGATGGCCGCATGTCCGGCGCCTCAGGCAAGGTGCCGGCGGCCATTCACATGACCCCCGAAGCCATGGATGGCGGCCCGATTTCCAAGATCCGCGATGGCGACATGATCCGGCTCGACGCCAATGAAGGCACGCTGACCTTCCTCGGCGACGAGAAGGAATTCTTCTCCCGCACCCCCGCCACCGAAGACCTCCGCCCCTCCCATTTCGGCATGGGCCGCGAACTCTTCGCCGGCTTCCGCAGCCTCGTCGGCGCCGCCGACAAGGGCGCGGGCGTGTTTGGCTAGACGCCGATATACCGTGCCCGGGGCCGGATCAGCGCCCCGGTCTCGTTCTGCTCCAGCGCATGGGCGATCCAGCCCACGCTGCGGGCCATGGCGAAAAGTTGCAGCGGCGCGTCCTTGGGCAGGCCATAGGCCTCGGTAAGGGCGGCAAGGGCAAAGTCAATATTGGGCTTTTCCCCGCTCAGCGCCGTGCCAGCCTCGGCCAGCGCGGCGAACAGCGGCGGCATGGGTATGGCCGCCATCAGGTGAATGGCCCGCGCGTCACCATCGGGATAAAGCCGGTGCCCGAAACAGGGCAGGGGCGCGCCGCGCCGCAATTGCGCGTCAATCGCCGCCTCTGCCCCCAGCTGCCGCGCCTGCTCGACCAGCCCACCCATCGCAAAGCCCGCATTGCCATGCAATGGCCCCGACAGCGCTGCCAGCCCCGCCAGCACGGCTGCCGAAAGCGGCGCGCCGGTTGAAGCCGTAACGCGGGCGGCAAAGGTCGAGGCATTGAGTTCATGCTCGGCCAGCAGCACCAGCGCCCGGCGAATGGCGTCCGCCGCGTCGGGCCGGCCCCAATGCGCGGCCAGCCGCAAATGCAGCGGCGCATCCCCGGGCGCGGCCATCGCCCCGGCCAGCCATGACACACAGCGCGCCGCGTCCGCCAGCAATATGCCCCGCGCCCGCCCGGGCAGGGGCATATCCGTCGCCGCCAGCTCGGCAATGGCGCGATAGGCAGCCGGAATCCCCGGGCCCCGCGCCTGCGCCCGCCCGGCAAAATCCGGCGTCTCTGCGCTTTCCCAAAGCAGTCCCGCAATCTGCTCCAGTGTCGCACCCTCGGCCAGCGCCACCGCGTCCTCGCCGCGATAGAGCAGGCGCCCCGCCTCCACGGTCGAAATCGCCGTGGCCAACACCGGTTCGCCCCAGGCGATGGTTTCCGCCGCCACGGCGCGGGCCGGGCGCCGCCCCTTCTGCCGCGCCGCCAGCCGCTCGACATCGTCCTGCCGATAAAGGCTGCGGCGCGGATCATCCGGGTCGGGTCGCGCCGCGATCCGCCCGCGGCTGACATTGGCATAAAGCGTCTGCGGCTTGGTGCCCAAAAGGGCCAGCGCGGCTTCGGCACTCATCCAGCTCATCTGGCCCTCACATTGATTTATTGCATCAAGATTGACGTCAATCTTGATTAGCTGAATCTAAGGTGAAATCACAAGGAGAAGCAAGATGTCTGGTCTGGATGATGTGATCGCCGCCGAAACCCGTCTGTCCGAAGTCGATGGCGCCAATGGCCGCCTGGTCATTTGCGGCCATGCACTCGATGATCTGGCCGGCCACTGGTCCTTCGAAGCCGTGCTGGCGCTGCTCCTGGCCGATGTCACCGGCGGCACCGAGGCGGAATTGCGCGCCGCCCTGGCCCGCGCCCGCCTGCTGGCCTTCGAACAGGTGGCCCGCATTGATCCCGACCTGCTCAAACTCTCCATCATCGAGGCCCTCCGCGCTCTGATGGCGCGCCTGCCCGATGGCGAGAGCCGCGAGACGGCGCTGCTGCTGGCGGCGGCCCCCGCCGTGTTCATCCCCGCCCTGCTGCGCCGCCGCGCCGGCAAGCCCACCATCGCGCCCGATATTCGCCTCGGCCACGCCGCCGATATGCTCGCCATGCTCTATGGCCGTGCGCCCAGCCCGGCAGAGGTCGCCGCGCTCGATACCTATCTGGTCACCGTCAGCGATCATGGCCTCAATGCCTCCACCTTTGCCGCCCGCGTCGTCGCCTCGACACGGGCCGGTTATGGCTCGGCCACGCTGGCCGCGCTTGGTGCGCTCAAGGGCCCGCTCCATGGCGGCGCGCCGGGCCCGGTGCTCGATATGCTCGACGCCATCGGCGCCCCCGAACGCGCCCATTTCTGGCTCGAAGCCGAACTTGCGGGCGGCGCCCGGCTGATGGGCTTTGGCCACCGCGTCTATCGCGTCCGCGATCCACGCGCCGACGCGCTTAAATCTGCCCTGAAAGCCCTCGGCGCCGCCGGCGGCATGAATGCAAAGCGTCTGGCCCTGGCTGAAGCCGTCGAACGCGAAGCGCTGGCCCTGCTGCGCCAGCGCAAACCCGATCGGGCGCTGGAAACCAATGTGGAATTCTTCACCGCCCTCCTGCTTGAAGCCCTGGGCTTCCCCCGCGAAGCCTTCACCGGCGTCTTCGCCGCCGGCCGCGTCGGCGGCTGGCTCGCCCATGCGCGCGAACAGGTGACCGACGGCAGGCTGATCAGGCCACAGTCACGCTATGTGGGGCCGAAGGCAGCGTGAGTGGGGACGGGGTTGCGCAGGTGATCGGCTTTTGCGTGGCCCTCGCCAGCAATGGGTGGAAAGCGGACAGGCAGCCCTTTCGATGCCTATAACCTAAGCGGACACTATAGTCGCAAACATTGACGATACTATCGGGTTTCAGTAATTAGTGGATCGAAAAGCGCTCTCAACGCGGCATCATCGAATTTTTCTGGTTGCCGAGGAAGTACTCCGGAGAATGATGGTTCTTCAGCGATTTCCGTAGCTTCGACGATTTCCTCTATTCTCTCACTTGCAAGGCCGACAGCGACACCAAGCGCGTGTGCAGAAATGCCTGCGCGCGTCGCAAGCTTACTTACTATTCTTACGTGCTCGTCGACTTCAGATTCCGAAGCCATATCCCGGAGGGCAGACCTCATCTCTTCAACTTCTCTCACTATGGCCTCCTTGAGCGCGCTCCGAAGGTCGGCCCCCACAATGGACTTGTTGAGTTCTATCTCGTCGGCGAGCGCCTCCAAATCTTCCGAGCTAATACCCCCCGAAAGGATAGTTATTACGCTATCCTCCAGAGCTGCCGACAGTGCCTCCGCTTCGGGAAGATCGGGATAATAGTCGCCGTCCTGCAATCGGCGCATCAAGTCTATCATCCAACGGGCTTCCCATGGAGCGGTCCCACTTTGAGGGGAAAGCGCAGTTTTGAGCGCCAGTGCGGCGAACTCATCGATCTTGCTCGCTGCCCACCAATCGAGCAGAAGCTCAACTCGGTCGGCGACGTCGAGATCAATGCGGTGGCTGGTAAATGGCGACTTTCTAGAGCGCCTCCAGCTCGGAAGAGTGGGGAAGTTACGAGCTATAGACATGAAGCGCGCCGCAAAGTCCGAGCTGCCTTTGGTCTCCCCCAAACCAATACCTTTCTTCCACAATGCCCTTGCCCAATCTGCTTTGCTTGCGCCCTCAGCCAGACAGCAGAACAAGTCGATATTCACGAGGCTGGACGACAGATAATCGCGAAGTGATGGATTGACGAATGATACCGAGCCATCGCGAATATGGATGAAACCACCTTCCAAAATTTTCACGGCATCAAGAAAGTCGTCAGGTGCACGAGAAAACCCGTACTTGCCGCAAAGCTTCTCATGCACTGCGGCAAAGCACTGTTCGAGTTCGAATGTGTCCACTCCATATTCGGAGCCAAAGAAAAGGCAGTATAATAAATGTCGACACTTTTGAGGGATATGGGTACGGAATGCTATGTCCCAGAGTTCCTTAGGGTTTCCAAGATTGCCAAGAAATGTAGCTACATATTCATCTGCAGGGATGTCATTGAGCCGATCAGGATCAGTCATCCACTCAATTATGCGTGGATTATAGTTCTTGTGATCTACGATTTTTGCGATTTCGCCGCTTTCAACCAACGCGTGGATGTGGGCGGAGGGGGTGCCCGCCACCAGCAGATGATTATACAGAATTCTGGCGCGAATTCGTCTCGTATACACCCCGACATCAAGGACATACTTCGTCACCTCAACCTTGCGATCCGCCATGGATTCAGAGACCCGTCTGGCTTCTTCCAAGATATATGCTCGGGTAGTCAGAATAAATCTGGCATTTGGTGAGCGCCGCACCCTAGCAATGAACTTCACAATTTCGGAATCCTTCGACGCGAGCGCTCTAGTATCGAGGGCGATCTTTCCGAGGAAATCGTCGAAGAAAAATATTTGCTTCTTTGTGTCGGCTATTGATGCAAGGCCGTCATCTAAACTACGTATGCCGATAAACTCCCACCCTTCGCTAATATATGCGAAAGACAGCATCTCCGCCAATGTCGTCTTACCCACTCCGGGAGGGCCGGAAATTATGACGACGTGGCTATCCTCAAGACGAAACCTGGCCTCCGTAAAGCTTGGGTTGGGAGCGTAGACTGTAACCTTTCTCTCAACGTCAAACCTAGTCATAGCGCTAAAAGCGTGTGCGGCAGAGCGCAGAACTTTATCCAAAACTGCGGCACTCGATAGCCACAGTTTTATGTGGGACCTCTCGATAGCGGGGTGCTTGCGCAGCAGCTCATTCAGGTCTTCTGGACCGAAAATGTCGCCCTCGCTTGTGAGTAGACTTCCCAGCACGGTCGCCAATCGGGACTTATTTAGCGGTGTAAGCGGGCGGGACGTTGCCAAAATGTAGCGCGATGGCTCTAGCTTACCTACGCGCAGGGCATCCCTTTTTAGCGTCGCTTTGAGATTTGAAAAGCGCGAGCCCAGATAGTGCTTTGCCTGAAGAATAATTTTGTCGCCGCCGGTGGCGTGTCGACCATCCATCCCCCCGTCGGGTCCGGGAGCAAATCCTTCAAACCTCTTCCCGAGCTCTTCACCAATAAGCTCGCGAACCAAGTCCTCAAAATCCAGCCACGACAGGCTCGAAAAATCATAAGCCACGCCCAGCTCCTACTTGTTTGGTCGAATAAATACATCATCATCCCCGCCCGCCCCAAATTTTCTGGTGGCCAGAATGCAGAGCTTATTCAACTCTGCGACCGCGAGAAATTCTGGGCCATGATAGTCTCTCGACACGGGCAAAACTGCTATCGCAATATACGG
This sequence comes from Pseudomonadota bacterium, assembly GCA_023433775.1. Taxonomy (GTDB): domain Bacteria; phylum Pseudomonadota; class Alphaproteobacteria; order Rhizobiales; family Devosiaceae; genus Devosia. Next base: position 34,917 of record JAEYTY010000101.1, read on the forward strand.
ACCAACAGCCGCTTATGGGAAATCGCAAATCATCCCCAAAGGCTGCAATAGGACTAAGAAACCAACATATGTCGCACTTATCCCCGCTCCAAAAACCTCAGGCATACTCTGCCCATCAGCCGGGCAAGGATGGGGTTGCAACGATCACCGCCCGGCGACAGTCGGGAGGCCTCGTCATCGTTATCGGAGGCTGGGTCTGGAGATGGGTTCGTGGCAGCAATGTCCCCCTGTCCGGCATCAGCGCCCTTGGCACAGAATTGGGTTTGATCGTTAAGGAGAGTTCTGGTCTCGTCTGAGTGACGAAAGATCCAGAATGACGACGAAAACCACGAATACGAAGAAGCCTGCCGAACA
>JAEYTY010000104.1 GCA_023433775.1 Pseudomonadota bacterium
TGTTCGGCAGGCTTCTTCGTATTCGTGGTTTTCGTCGTCATTCTAGCTCTTTCGTCACTCAGACGAGACCAGAACTCTCCTTAACGATCAAACCCAATTCTGTGCCAAGGGCGCTGATGACGGACAGTGGCACCCTTGTTCCTTATAGGTGTTCGGTAGAACTGTGGTTCGTGTCGCGACATGAACTGTGGTTCGTGTCAGATCGTCTTTCTGACCTGAACTGTGGTTCACATCGGCGACCTGTTTCCTGCGAGACTTCAACCTCTTTGACCGGGCCCGGTCTTCCTCTTTCATTCGCGCCACTTCGTCGGCAACCTTCTGATCATCGAACTCATACAGGTTCGGCTTTTGGCGGTTTCCGCGCTCCCATCTCAGCCAGCCAGACACCTTTAGGCGGTCGAGGCACTTCATGACGTTGCGCACGGTCATGTGAGTGACCTCCGCTATAGTTTCTTGCGATGGATAGGCCGCAAAGCTGCCCTGGTTCAGGTGCTTCACCAGGACCAGAGCCACGCGGACATCTGCCGGCTTCAGGGAGCCGTCTGATGCGAGAGCGCTGACCAGGTCCAGTTTCCAGCCCGCAAAGGTGGCTTTGAGAATGCGGGCCTCTTGCTCATTTGCGTCCATTGCCCGCTGCCTCTCTGCTGGCGCGTCGGGCCATCTCGTTCTCGCGCTGCCTTCGCATGACATTGCGCCGAGCGAGTTCCTTCGACCATTCCGGACGCCCAGCGAAAGCGTCATAGTGCCAGGGCTGGCGAACCCCGTTGTGGATGATCTTGTCTGTCACCGCGCAATACCTGCCCAGCGCTTCGACAGCATCGTCTGCCTGATGCCGGACTTGGATTTGCGGGCCCGGGCCATCATCCGTTGATAGGCGCGTTCCATAGCCGCCCTGCCCCCGATGGCGTAGAGGGCGCGGCCTACGTCCTGGACATAGGCCCTGTCCGCTGGGTTCGTCTGGCGTTCTAGGCGCCCCAGGGCCAAATCCAGTCCATCGTCGTACTGCAGCTCGGGATCACCACGACGAACGGCCTCGGCCTCATAGATCGCGAGCATTGTGCGTTCAGGGATGCCCGCGCCCTCGCCGCTGGCCGACCGCAACATCTCGATCTCCGCAGATAGCTGATGATCGGGCAGCGTGCGGATTCCATCGGCCATGGGGCCAATAGCTTCGACCAGCCGTTCCAGCGGCCAGGTGAAAAAGGGCTTCTTGGGCTTGCCCAGACCGCTGGCAGCAGCCTTGCGGCGAAACGACCATTCGCCGAAGTCCTCACGGCTGTTGATGGGCTCGTTGGACGCGCGGTCAGCCGCGCGCCATGCCTGCGAATTGGTGTCGTGGTCAGACACGACCTTCCCGGCTGGATCAGTCACCACCCAGCGCCCATCGTCACGGCGGGAAACACTGAGGGCGGCGTTCATGGTGCCACCCCAAGAAGGACGATGGCAGCCACGATGCTGATTGCGAGGGCAGCGGAGGCCGCCCACGCGAGGTTGAGAAGAATATGGACGAACGGCCGGCGAGAGATAGGAAGGGCGCTCATGCGTTCTCTCCCTGATTATGGGTCAAGTCCTGCCCCGCCACATAGGCGAGCAGGGTCTTGCGGGAGGCGCACCAGCGCCCCCGCTTGCCCGTTCCGATACGACGGCCCGGAAGTTGACCCTGCGCCAGCCAGTACTTGGCCTGGCGCTCCGTGAGTCCGATGGCGGCGCCGATATCCTTGGCGCCCCATAGCGTGTCGTTTGCCTGGTCAGACATGGACGCCTCCCTTGGGCTTCCACTGGCTGAGGTCGATCATGGTGTCGTAGTCGTTGTGCTCCCCGGTGCGATGATCGAAGGACCGCATCCGATCGACCATCATCGTGCGGGGGCTGCCGTCACGCATCCGCTCAGGGACAGACCAATAGCGGTCGGCACGGATGACCGGATCGGGCTTGTCCCACGGGTGCTGGCCGATCGTCAGCCGCCAACCGTCGCAGGGCCCGGCCACGTCACTCATGAGACGAACCAGCTCGGCGATGTGGTCGTCGATCTGCTCTTGCCGTGTTAGCGGAACAGGGATGGCCATTGCGGGCGGGGCCACTGCCGCCGCCCCGACAAGCGGAAAGGCGCCGAGGAAGGTGCGGCGGGTGAGCTTAGACATTGGTCCGCCCCCCGTTCTGCTCGATCAGGTCCTCGAGCTTTTCTGCGACGGTGTCGGCAATGTCTCTGGTGTGACCCAGCAGGCGGCGCAGTGCATCGCGCATCCTGCGGTCATCAATGTCACGGGCGGCCATGTAGGCGGCATCGAGCAGTTCGCAGACCTCGCCAAAGAGGTCGATCACGTCGATGATGGGCAGATTGTTGTCGCGATCAGCCATGAGCGTTCTCCTCGACAACAAGGGCATTGGCCACGACCACAGCGAGCGAGCTGGGATGGTCGAGAAAGCGAGCCTCGTACCGAATGTGCGTGTAGGACAGCCAGCGGGCGTCAGCCTGGGTCACTTTCCCTTCGCAGCGGCGTACTGCCTCGGATTTCACTGCCTCCATTGAGTAGGTGAGGAAGTCGCTCAGGCGGGAGACGATCTGCCCGGCCTCATTGAAGTTGGTCTTGTCCTCAGCCTGAAAGCGCACCTGCGCGATCAGACCGTCGAGTACATCGGAGATGGTCGAGAATGCATCCCCGAGGGCGCACAACTGGGCGGCGGGAAGCTTCTGGAGCCCGGCACGGTCAACGGTAAGTGTGTCGGTCATCACTTGCCCTCCCCGTCGGTCTTGGCGAACTGCAGCACGTTCGAGCCTGAGTTGCGGGCAATGTGCTGGTCGATCAGGGCGCGGCCGCGATCCTTGAGCCACGCCTGGACGACGGGCTTGCGCCAGATGCGGCAGCGGCGTCCGAAGGGGCTGCGGGCGCTGTCGCCCCAGCGGTTCGTTTCAAGGCAGAAGTCATCGAGCGACTTCACCAACAGGGCATTGAGCGTCTTCGGGCGGGGCATCTTGAACGGGTGGCCTGCCATATGCAGGACCATGTCGAGATCGGCCCATTCCCCAGCGACAAAGGTGGTGGGCTGGACGGAGCGCTCGGCAAGGGTAGTCACCGAAGAGGTCTGCCGGAGCAATTCGCCTATGGCGCGATGAAAGTGGACATCGCGCTGGTGTAGCGCCACGAACCGGTCATCGAGATAGCGCTTGAGCGCGGCAATGGGGTTGCCGGCGAAATCCTTCACCGCCTTGATGACTGCGCCGCGAGTGCTGCCCGCCTGATGAATGATCAGGTCTCGGGTTGCCTCGGATGCGACCCGAGCGCTGTCGGCCAACTGGATCATTCCCAGATCACCAGGAGCACCGAGCTCAGGATGGGCAGAACGGAGCCGCATCCATTCATCGACAACGGCAGCCATGAACTTCGGCGACAGCTTGGCGACCACGACGTAGGTGTCTCGCTCGAGCAGCCGGAATTCCGTTACGGTCTGGCCAAGGTGATTTGTAACTTCCTCAATTTGAGGAAGCTGCATCGCTCCATCCGCGGCAAGTGCCTGAATGGTGCGCTTCACATTGTCATGGCGCTTGTGGGTCAGTTCCGCGATCTCGCGGCTGCTCATGGTGAGCGTTGCGCTGCCGGTGGGCAGCGTGATATGGGTGTTCATCGTCATTTCCATTGCGTGGTTTGACATTGGGGCGCCCTGCAAGGCGCCGTTCGGAAGGGCTGAGGCTGCAACCTCGGCCCTTTTGCTTTGGGCTGCCACTATGCGGCCTCCCCTTGCTTTGCTTCGGCCTCAAGGCCCTTGGCGATTAGCTGCCGCACGGCCTCGGTCTGCGAGGGAATGCGGTTTCTCCAGCGATATTCTGCGACGGCCTCGGCCTCCTGGTCATTCAGGAGCAATGGGAAGCGGCGCTGGCGAAGGTCTTTCTCTGTCACGTGAACTCCATTGATTTGTATGGTTTCCAACATTGTCATGTTTACCACGATTCGCACGTTGCCTTTTCAGCGCAAGCGTGTCAAGTCATGATTGCAAACATGACAATGTTGGGTAGGGCATGATGGCCGAAGAGATCAAAGACCAGCGGATAGTGGTGCTGATGACGCCATCGGAACTGGAGGAAATTGACGAATGGAGCTTTGCTAAGCGCATAAGATCACGCGGCGAGGCGATTAGGCGCCTATGTCAGATGGGACTGGCTATCGGTGATCGTGACGACCTTCTCGATGACCTTACGAAGGCATACCTAGAGCGAATGAAAGTCGCGGACGAAGCGCTGGGGCGCCTTCAGGACGACGCCAGCACCGATATTGCCACCAAGCTCGCCGACTATGTCGAATCGGTTTCGAGCTACATGGACACTGCTGGCACGCTGCTGATCGAGGTTGCATATCTGCTTTCAGTCGCTACCAAAGCATCCTCCCATGACGAAATCGAACGTATCGTCCTGGCCAGCCAAGAAATGCGCGATTCAGTGCGCGGGCATGTCTACTTTGACGGCGAACTCGTGGCGATCCCGCCCAGGAAAGACAAATGAGCGTCCGCACACGCTCCAGCGAGCCACCCATGACTACAGGTGGCCGCAAAGACACCACTCGCGAACCGCTGCTGACACCAGAAGAAGCCGCCCGACGCCTCGCCATTTCGCAACGCCAATTGCTGGGTCTGGTGCAGGCCGGTGCGATCAGCTTCATCAATGTGGGAATCGGCAAAAGGCCAGCGCGCCGATATGAGCCGTCGGAGATCGAGCGTTTCATCGATGACCGCCGAACCACCTTTCCCCGCGGTGTTGAGCTTCAGTCCTTGCTGGCGTCCGCGCGCCAATGCGACCCTAACGAGCCAACAAGCCTAGATGAGGTCCGCGCGCGGCTCGAAGTGCGCAAGCGCGCGGCCGCCAGTGATCGGTTAGCTCTACGGAACAGAGCCACATCAGAGACCACACAGAGGGCTATGGCGCACCTAGCCCGGCTCGCTGCGGGCGGGAAGAAACCGAAGGGCAGGACATGAGCGCCCGCAACCCCACCCTGCCACTGCCATGGAAGCGAATGCTGTCCCATGACGAGGCTGCGGACTATTGCGGCTTCAAGACCACCCGCCAGTTCCTGGCCCATGTTCGCAGTCGGGTGCCGGCGGTGAATTTCGGCAACTACGAGCGCTGGGATCGGCATCGCCTCGATGAGTGGCTCGACACCCTGTCGGGCGGCCGCGCCTCTGACGCTGAGCCGGATATCGTAGACATGTTGAGGAACGCTTTCCCAAAGGGTGCCCGAAATGGTCGCTAAGCCCACACGCATCAAGCAGAGCGAAATCACGCGCATCCTGAAGGGCGCGAAGGCGGCTGGGGTGGAGATGAGCATCATCGTCACGGCGGAGGAAGTGCGCTTCGTGCCTGTCGAACATGCGCCAAAGGATGAGAGCAACGCCCTCAAAGACTGGATAGCCAAGCGCGATGCCCGTCGCGCATCGGCGCTGCGTGATTCAGCAGTCAGTGACACCACCGCTGAGGCTATCGCCCTCATGAACCAGCGCGCTCGCAAGCCGGGCGCGAGAGGGAGGAAGCAGTGACCCTAAAAGTCCCGCTCACAGACTTGCCTGGCTGGCCCGCCGCGTTGAACCAGCAGCTAGCCGCCGCCTATTGCGGCGTGTCGGTCGACACCTTCACATCGGTATGCCCTGTCCAGCCAATCGCCATCACCAATTCGAGGAACGGCAAGCGCTATCTGCGGGTCAGGCTCGATGAATGGCTGATGAGCATGGATGTCTCGCGCCCGCCAGGCAGACTCCGCGTCGGAGAGCGGCTGCGAGAAGGAAATCAACGCCGGGGGGAGGGGCAGTTATGACGCGCCGAGAAGATGCCGCGCACACCGCGCTATCCAGCTTCATCGGCGCCGTCGTCGCTGCCGAAAAGGCCGATCGTGGCACGCCTGCCCTGCTCGACCAGGCAGGCGGAATTGGGCACTTGGTCAGGGACGCTGGGCTGGTTGATCTGGTCCCGGAAGCGGCGGATTTGTACCGTCGAGCGATGAAGCTGAGGAGTTCCTGATGCCGGACAGTCGCCACGACGTTTACAAAATGTTCACAAAGAATATCTTGCAACCAATCGGTGGCTCAGCCATATATCCCCCTAACAAGACCCGCCACGCCTCGGACGAAGCTTCCACTTCGCACTGCGCACCCCGGCGGGTTTCTTGCTTCTTGGGCTCCTGAACCATGAAGTTCACCAAGCCCTCGCTCACCATTCAGCAGCAGATCGAACGGCTCGAAGCCCGGGGTATGGCTGTACCAGACAAGCGCCTCGCCGAGCACAGCCTGCAGCACATCAGCTACTACCGCCTCCGCGCTTATTGGCTGCCATTCGAGGTGCCTGCAGAGCAGGATGGCGAGCACAAGTTCGCCGAGGGCACCAGCTTTGACGATGCCCTTTCCCTATACGTCTTCGACCGGCAGTTGCGGCTTTTGGTCATGGATGCGATTGAGCGCGTGGAGGTCTCGTTCCGCGGAGCATGGGCGTACCACCTGGCCAACCGCTACGATCCCCATGGCTATCTCGATCCGGCGCTCTACGCCCGTAGCGATCAGTTTGCCCGGGCGCTGGCCTCGCTGCTGGACGAGATCGACCGGTCAAAGGACACATTCGTCAAGCACTACAAGAGGAAGTACGACGACCCCGAGCATCCTCCGGTATGGATGGTCTCGGAAATTCTGTCGCTCGGCCAGCTCTCCAAGTGGTTCAGCAACCTCAAGGCCAGACCCGATCGCCAGGCCATCGCCAAGGTCTATGGGATTGACGAGAAGGTGCTGGCCTCCTGCGCCCACCACCTAACCTATGTCCGCAATATCTGCGCCCATCACGGTCGCCTTTGGAACAAGCAGTTCACGGTCACCATGATCGTGCCGAGCGCGCCGTCCGCCCTGCGCCTCGCCATGAACCCGTCTGCCGAACGCCAGCTCTACAACACACTTGCCATGCTGGGTTACTTGATGGGTATCGTTGCGCCCGCATCCGATTGGCGCCGCCGGCTGGCTCAATTGCTCAGCACCTGTCCGCACGCGAAGCTCGAAGCCATGGGATTTCCAGATGGCTGGCGCGACATGCCGTCGTGGAAGGCGTCTATCGAAAGCGAGGTGTCTTGATGTCAATCCGCCTTCGCACCTGGACCACCAACGGCGTCGAGCACAAGGCCTGGCAGGTCAGCTACACGGACGCCAATGGCAAGCGCCAGCGCCCCCAATTCAAGCTGAAGAAGGACGCTGAGGCGTTCCTGGCCAGGGCCAAGACGCAGGTCATGGACGGCACCCACATCGCCCCGGGCGACAGCATCACGGTCGAGGAAGCGGGAAAGCTCTGGATCACGGCCAAGCAGCGCGCCGGTCGGGAGCAGGCCACCATCGACCAGTACAAGCAGCACGTCGAGCTGCACATCGTGCCGTTCATCGGCGCCATGAAACTACCGGACCTGTCGCCACCCCGCCTGAGCAGATTCGAGGATGATCTGATCGAGGCCGGGCGCTCGTCGGCCATGGTGCGCAAGGTCATGGTCAGCCTGGGCAGCATCATCGCGAACGCGCAAAAGCGCGGCCACGTCCATAGGAACGTGGTCCGTGACATGCGGGGGCTGAACGGGGGAAGTGACGCACGCGCAGAGAAGCGCGCCAAAGCTAAGTTACGGGTCGGGGTGGACATTCCCTCGCCGGAAGAGGTCAAAGCCATTCTGGGCGCTCTACAGGGGCGCTGGCGTCCCTTGCTGATGACGGCGATCTTCACCGGCTTGCGGGCAAGTGAGTTGCGGGGCCTGCGGTGGGATGACGTCGACCTGGCGGCAATGCAGATCCATGTTCGCCAGCGCGCCGACCGATACAATGCGATCGGCAGGCCGAAGTCGGAGGCCGGGGATCGTGACGTGCCGATCCCGGCGCCGCTGGTGAATGTCTTGAGGGAATGGCGTCTGGTCTGCCCCAAGAAAGATACCGGCAAGCGGGACGCCAATGGCGAGCCGGTGAAGGCGCTCGAGCTCGTGTTCCCCAATGGGCAAGGCAAGGTCGAGTCGCTTGGCAACATCATCAACCGCGGGCTGGCGCCGACACAGTTGAGGGCCGGGGTCACGGTGGACACCGCCAGGGTGGACGAGGAAGGCAAGCCTATCCTCGGGCCGAAGTATGGCGGGATGCACGCTCTAAGGCACTTCAACGCCAGTTGGCTGATCAATCCGCCGGCAGCGGGTGGATTGGGATTGTCACCGAAAGAGGTTCAGGAGCGCCTGGGCCACTCGTCCATCGTCATCACCATGAACACCTATTCGCACCTGTTCCCGAAGCACGACGCGGGCGACGAGATGAGCGCGGCGGCAGCGGCCTTGCTGGGCTGAATCCCGCCCCTTCCATGTGCCAACCATGTGCCACGGCCTTGCCGTGCGCAATTGTCCATGTGTGGATTTTCAACGACTTAGGCGTGCGACACAAGGATGGCACACGGAACGCGGCCCGCTGAACGCCGATGGTCAATTTATCTAGCAATTTCAAGGAGAAAGGAGTGGTGCCCAGGACCGGAATCGAACCAGTGACACGCGGATTTTCAATCCGCTGCTCTACCAACTGAGCTACCTGGGCAGGGGCGCTTTGGGGCGCCCGGCGTGAAGCCACGGGCCTTATAGGAGATCGGTTTTAGGCGCGCAAGCGTGAAAACGTCGTGTGGATAAAGGGATTAGATGTTAGCAGGCTGTTAACGTTGAGCTTGGCGTCTTGCGGATAGCGCGATGCTATTCCTCATCGTTGTCGGGCAGCGGCTCATCGTCCCGGGCGGGGATGACATAATTGCCGGTCAGCCAGCGATTGAGATCGACATCGGCGCAGCGTTTGGAGCAGAAGGGCATGAATTCTTCCACGGCCGGCTTGCCGCAGATGGGGCACTTCTTGGCGGGGGCTTTGGTCATCAGACGCCCGAGTGGCTCGACTGGTTGAGCCAGTTGAAGTGGACAGGATAATTCTCGCCAGCCAGCAATTGCGTGGTCTCGTGCAGCGGCAGGCCGACCACGGCGGAATAGGAGCCGACCAGCTTGACCACAAACGAACCGGCAATACCCTGGATGGCATAGCCACCTGCCTTGTCGCGCCACTCGGCGCTGGCGAGATAGGCTTCCATTTCGCGCGACGACAGACGCTTGAAGCGGATGCGGGTTTCGACCAGGCGGTGGCGGCGAGCGCCGGAGGGCGTGATGAGCGTCACGCCGGTATAGACGCGATGCGCGCGGCCAGAGAGCAGGCGCAGGCAGGCGCTGGCCTCTTCCATGGTTTCTGCCTTGGGCAAAATGCGCCGGCCAACGGCGACGACCGTATCGGCGGCCAAAACCAGTGAATTGCCGCCAAAGCCCGCCACGCGCGCCTTGTGCTGCGCCGTCAGCGCCTTGAGATCGGCGAGACGGCCCGCCAGCTTGCGGGGCAGTTCGCCCTTTTCGGGGGTTTCATCGACATGGGCGGGAACCAGATGTTCCGGCTCGATACCGATCTGGTTGAGCAGCGCCAGGCGGCGCGGCGAAGCAGAAGCCAGTATCAAATCCGGGCGGCTGGCCATTTATCTCAGATCACTTGAATCGGTAAGTGATGCGACCCTTGGTGAGGTCGTAGGGGGTCATTTCGCACAGCACCTTGTCGCCGGCGAGAACGCGGATGCGATTCTTGCGCATACGACCAGCGGTGTGGGCGATGATTTCGTGTTCGTTTTCCAGCTTGACCCTGAAGGTCGCGTTGGGAAGCAGTTCAGTTACCACGCCCGGAAATTCGAGCACTTCTTCCTTGGCCATACTTTCTCCTGGGAAGACCCCGACGGCAGGCACTGCGCCGGACGGGGCCGAAAATTTGCCGGAACCTACTTCAATTCACCGGCTTTGTGAACCACTTGCCCTATTCGCCGGTTTTGTGAAGCGGCAAACGGCAAAAGTCTCTGATTTGTTGCGTTTGGGCGCGGCGAAAAGCGGCGAACAATTCGGCACGAAGACTCAGGACACCAGCTTTCCGATACGTTCGCGGACCCGGCGGCGGAGGCTGTCGCGCAGTTCGCGATAGGCGGAAACCACGAGTTCGCGGCTGCCTTCGACCAGAGACGGGTCTTCGACCTTCCAATGCTCCACGGCACCGGCATCCAGCCCCTTGCGGGCCACGGCGTCGGGCGCGTCGTCGGAAAGGGTAATGACGAGATCGAACCGGTTGGCCACCAGCTCGTCCAGCATGTGGGGCGTGTGGATCGACATATCAATGCCGATCTCTTCCATCACCTCATGCACGAACTGGTCGGCCTTGCCGCCATTGACGCCGACCGAACGGGCAATGACGCGGCCCGGAAAAGCCTGACGCGCCAGAGCGGCGGCCATGGGCGAACGCACCGAGTTCATCGAGCAGACAAAGAGCACCGAGGGCAATTCGCTGGTCGCTTCATCGATGCGGGAGGCATAGGGCTGGACGGCGCAGATGAGGGTGAAAAGGCGCCGGGCGGTGTTAAGGTCGATGATAATCTTGTTGTCGAGCCGGGTGCGCAAAAGCTCGGCCGCCTCATTGTGCATTCCGCGCCGGGCCATATCGACGGTTTCGATCTGAAAGGGCTGAGCCGAGCGGATGGCCTCATAATAGGCGTCGCGGATGCGGAAATAGTCGCGGATCAACCGGCGGAAGGGCGTGAGCGACAGGTAATGCGCCGCGATGGGCTGGAAGGTTTCGGGGTGGCGCACATCGAGCACGATGGAATTGCCGATGATCGACATATGGAGCGCAAAGGGCCCCTTGGCCGTGACGCGCGCGGGGCGGAAGGAATTGTTCTCGAGCAGATCATAGATGGCGATGCGCCATTCATGCACCTCGTCGGGATTGATCGAGGTGATGGTATTGGGGTCGAGCGTCACGGTGACCAGCCTGTCGGTCTGGGTCGCCGCCTGCTCTGTGCCCATGGATATGCTCAAGAGTTCAACCGGATGGAGATGGACCTGCCATGGCCGTCAAGGTCTTCGACCCCGGCAATGGTGACGGCGGGTTCGGCCAGCGCGGCCAGCGACGAGGGCGTGCAGCCGAGCAGCGAGGTGCGCTTCATGAAATCGAGGACCCCGAGCCCGGAGGCAAAGCGGGCCGAGCGCGCCGTGGGCAGGACGTGGTTTGAGCCGCCGACATAGTCGCCGATGGCTTCGGGCGTGTGGTGGCCGAGGAAGATCGCCCCAGCATGGCGGATGGCGGGCAGAATGGACTGCGGGTCGTCGAGCGCCAGCTCGACATGTTCGGAGGCGATGCGATTGGCGAGGTTTGCTGCCTCTTCGAGCGAAGCCACCTTGATGATGGCGCCGAACTCGTCCCAGCCTTCGCGGGCAATGGTCTGCTTGGGCAGCAGCGACAACTGCCGGTCGACTTCCTTCTCCACCGCGTCGGCGAGACGATCATCGGTGGTAACGAGGATGGACTGGGCCCCTGCCCCATGCTCAGCCTGGGCGATGAGATCGGCGGCGACCCAGGCCGGATTGGCAGAACTATCGGCGATGACCAGCACTTCGGACGGTCCCGCAATCATGTCGATGCCGACCTGGCCAAAGACATGCCGCTTGGCGGTGGCCACATAGGCATTGCCGGGGCCGACAACCTTGTCGGTGCGGGCAATGGCGGCTGTGCCATAGGCCAGCGCCGCAACGGCCTGTGCGCCCCCTATGCGGTAGATCTCGGTGATGCCGGCAATCTGGGCGGCAGCGAGAATGGCCGGATTGATCTCGCCATTGGGCGTGGGCACGACCATAGCGATGCGCGCCACGCCCGCCACATTGGCGGGCACGGCGTTCATCAGCACCGAGGACGGGTAGGAGGCGAGGCCGCCCGGTACATAGAGGCCAACAGCATCCACGGGCGTCCAGCGCGTGCCCAGGGTCACGCCGAGGGCGTCGGTATAAATCTGGTCCTGCGGTTTCTGCTTTTCGTGATGCGCCTTGATGCGATCATGCGCGGTCTGCAGCGCGGCGCGGACATTGGCCGTAACCTGTGCGGCGGCGGAGGCGATTTCCTCCGGCGTGAAGCGCAGGGTTTCGGCCGTGACATTGGCCTTGTCGAATTTGTTGGTCAGCTCGACAACGGCCACGTCACCCCGGGCGCGCACATCGGCAATGATGGCGGCAACCGTGTCATTGACGTCTTTGCTGGACTCGCGCTTGCCGGCAAGGAGCTCAAGGAACTGCACCTGGAAATTGGCGTCGGCGCTATCGAGACGAAGGGGCATGGGTGGCACTGGTCCGGGAATTAGGAAGAAACGCGTGGGGCCTAGTCCAGCTTGTGCATGGGCTTGGCGGAGGCAGCCCAGGTGGCGCCCATATCGGCGAGGCGGGCTTCGAGGTAATCGACGTTGAGACGCACCGTGCCGCCGCCGGCAAATTGCAATTCGACAATTCCCGAAGGCGCATCGGTCGGCTGGAAGACGATGGACAGAAGATTGAGCACGCCTTCGGGCGCGGCGGGATCAAACCCGGCATAGGCTACTGAGGTGACGGCGTCGAAATGCAGCGCGCTGCGCTTGCGCAGACCCTTGCCGCGCGGCTGGTCGCTGGCCCAGTCAAACCGGTTCATCAGCAGGGCAAAACGCCTGTCGCCACGGGCATAACCCATATCGGCAACACGGATAATAGCGTCCTGAGCGTGGGCGGAGACCACTTCGAGGTCTTCGGTATCAAGCGCGATCAGCTTGAGATCTGTCATGGCAAGGGCCCTGTTGGCTGGAATGAACCTATCTGGTCACCCGGCACTCGATCTACAAGTTTGCAGGCATGGGGGCAATGCGCGGTGTGGATAAGGGAGATGCGCCCTTGCCCACCCCGGCTTGCAGGGATGGTCGACCGCCGCTATAGGGCGAAAATTACTGGCGCTCCGAGCAAAATGTGCATTTCTGCGCACGCATGGTATGGAGCCGCCTATGCGTAAGACGGGGCAATAATGTCGACTGGTGAACAACTGCCAATATTGCTCGTCTTCGACCGAAACTATTGGGCCCCGGCCTATACGGTCATGCGCTCGATCTGCGCACACTCGCGCCGCCTGCCGGACCTTATTTTCCATCTGGCCTATCTCGATCTCGAGCCATGGCAAATTGCCGATCTTGAGAAAATCCGCGAGGAATTCGGCGTTACCCTCGTCTTTCATGACCTTTCTGCAAATGACAGGTTTTCCGCCATCCAGGCGCAGCTGAAAACCAATGAACGGTTTGGCGTGTTCGTCTATGCGCGCATGTTGATCCACGAATTTGTCGGACCCGGGCCGCGCCGCGCGGTCTATCTTGATTGCGACATCATGGTGCGGGCGCCAATCGAAAACCTCTGGGACCTCGATATGGGTGGCAACCCCATTGCCGCGGTGTCCGATGTGGGTGGCTGGGTTTTCACCGCCGGACGCGAACTGCGCGAAAACCCGAGCAATCTGGCCCTGTCAGACGGCTATTTCAATTCCGGTGTATTGCTCATCGACCTGGAGCTCTGGCGGCGGGAGGAGGTCTGGTCCCAGTTCAACCAGATCGTTCAGAGCGGGCAGCTTCAGAACATGTATTTCGATCAGGACGTGCTCAACCTGATCTTCAGGCGGCGCTGGGCCAGCCTCGAATGGCGCTGGAATGTGCTTGACCCCAGCGAACAGCTCGCGCCGACAAACCCCTATATCCTGCACTATACCGGCTTCAAAAAGCCCTGGTTGCTGCGCTCGAAAGTCGGATTTGCACGGCTTTACCGCCACACCATGACCAATGAGCTATTTTACCGCTATTTCCGATTCAGAATGAGCGGAAAGCTGCGGCGGCTGTTGCCCTGGATGCGGGCGCGCAAGTAGCGGGCCTAGCACCCTAAAATCGTGCCACTGGCGCGATTTGCCAAAGCCTGCCACTCAAGCGCAGCTTTCGTGGCCTTCTCGCCTCAAATCGCGCCACTGGCGCGATTTGCCCTTCGGGACGATCAAAAGACCCGCCCTGCAAGCATAGCTCTCCGGGCCTAGCACCCTTAAATCGCGCCACTGGCGCGATTTTGCCAAAGCCTGCCACTCGAGCGTAGCTCTCGTGGCCTTCTCGCCTCAAATCGCGCCACTGGCGCGATTTGCCCTTCGGGACGGCTCAAAGCTAGCCAGCCAGTCGCTCGATCTCGGCGCCGCAGCGGGAGAGCTTGTCTTCCAGCCGTTCAAAGCCGCGGTCCAGATGATAGATGCGGCTGACGACGGTTTCGCCCCTGGCGGCGAGGCCGGCGATAACCAGCGAGACCGACGCCCGCAGATCGGTCGCCATGACCTGGGCGCCCTTGAGCTGGGGCTTGCCCTTGATAGTCGCCAATTGGCCATTGACGGCAATATCGGCGCCAAAGCGGGCCAGCTCGGCCACATGCATGTAGCGGTTTTCGAAGATGGTTTCGCGGATATGGCTGGTGCCCGAGCTCATGGTCATCAGCGCCATGAACTGGGCCTGCAGATCGGTCGGAAAACCGGGGAACGGGTCGGTTTCGACATCGACGGGCTGGATGCCATTGCCATTGCGGCGGACGCGGAGGCCATTGGCTTCCTTTGTCAGCTCAGCGCCGGTCTGGGCGAGAATATCGAGCGCGGCCTGCAAATGCTCCGGGCGCGCGCCCTTGAGCAGCACGTCGCCGCCGGTCATGGCTGCCGCCATGGCGAATGTGCCGGTTTCGATGCGATCGGGAATGACTTCAACCGTGGCGCCGTGGAGCTTTTCGACACCTTCGACGGTCAGGGTGCGGGTGCCAATGCCGGAGATTTTCGCGCCCATGGCGACGAGGCATTCGGCGACATTGGTAATCTCGGGTTCCTGGGCGGCATTTTCGATTATCGTCCTGCCCTTGGCGAGGGTCGCCGCCATCAGAATGGTGTGGGTGGCGCCGACCGAAACCTTGGGGAAGGTGATGGTGGTGCCGACAAGGCCACCCTTGGGTGCGCGGGCCACCACATAGCCTTCGTCGATGTCGATTTCGGCGCCGAGTTCGCGCAGGCCGAAGAGGAACAGATCGACCGGGCGCGTGCCTATGGCGCAGCCGCCCGGCAGCGACACGCGGGCTTCGTGGCAGCGGGCGAGCAGTGGACCAATGACCCAGAAGCTGGCGCGCATGGCCGAGACCAGATCATAGGGCGCGGTGGTGTCGACGATATCGGCGGCATGGAAGGTCATGCGCTGGCCGACGCCTTCGTCCTCGCCGCGGCGGCGGCCATGGACGGCGATATCGACGCCGTGATTTTCGAGAATCCGTTCGAGCTGCTTGACGTCAGCCAGACGCGGCACATTGGTGAGGATCAAAGGCTCATCGGAAAGGAGCGAGGCGATCATCAATGGCAAGGCGGCATTCTTGGCGCCGGAGATGGGAATGTCCCCTACCAGCGCATTGCCGCCGACCAAACGAATACGATCCATAAAACTGTTCCTGTGTGGCAACCCGAATGGGTTTCTACCTTGGGGGAGGTAGGCGAGGTCTTCGTTGCCACGTAAGCCAGACCAGCCGCGCTCTGCGTATATATCTTCAGAGGTTCGCCTGAAAATGGTTTACGGTTTCTTTTCCGTGTCCGTTTCAGGGGCAGGAGCATCCTCCCTGGGCGTGCGCGCCCGGGCCTGATCCTTCCGCCGCTTCAGGTTCTCCCGAAGCTTTGCGGCCAATCTTTGGTCACGCGCCGCTGCCTGTTCCGATTTGCTCATTGCCGTCCCGGCCAAGCGAAGACTCATCGGCGCCGTGATAGGCGTTTTTTGGCCTTGCGTCGAGATTATCCCTATGGCAGTAGAGCCACCGTCGCCGCGCGAAGTTTCGGCCCGACAATATGCTGCCGTAGCTCAGTGGTAGAGCACTCCCTTGGTAAGGGAGAGGCCGACAGTTCAATCCTGTCCGGCAGCACCATTTCAAAACATTATAGTGTCGATCGGCCCTGCGGGGTGCCGTTATGGCTCGTCGTTGCGCAGGCCGAGCATTGGCGTCTCGTCGGACAGCATGTTGCGGTCGAGGGCGGCGATTTTGGTGACGAGTTCGGCGTGTTTGCGGACGCCGAGTTTCTTGAACACGCGCTGCAAGACCAGCTTGGCGGTGCCGGGGCTGATGTCGAGAGTTTCGGCGAGGTCTTTGGCGTCATTGCCCAGGCTGGCGAGGGCAGCGAGGCGAGCTTCGGCGGGGGTGAGGCCGAAGAGCTTTCTCAACAGATCGGGCTCGACGCCGCTGCGCGCATCCACGGCGCTCAGAAGCACGATGCTGCCTGCGGTGCTAAGGGCAAGACTGGCGCCGTCGCCGACGGGCTGGATTTGCATGAGCACCTTCCGGGTCTGCCCGCCAGCGTTGATGAGGATGGGCGGACTGGCGGCGAAGTCGGGACTGCGGCTGCGGGCGAAATGCTGGGCAACCTGCTGATCGGCCTGCCTCGAACCCGTGGTGAAGCTGGCCCCGGCGGACAATTGCACATTGGGCAGCAGGCGCTGGGCCACCGGATTGAAGCGCAGAATGTGGGCATCGCGAGAGAGCACGATGACGCCCTTGTCCATGGCGGTGAAGGCGTCTTCGAGAATGTGCCCCTCGGCCGTGCTGTCGGCCATGGTGATGCTGACCTTGAGGGCGTTTTCAATATGGGCGCCGATGCGCAGCATTTCTTCGCGCGTATTTTCGTCTGGATCGCCCTTTTCCAGCGAACGATGAAAACCAAGCGCCGCGGGCACGCCGAAAGCGCCGAGCAGGCTGATTGAGGTCAATTGTCCCAGACCGAACCGGCGGTAGAAATCGGTGTAGATGGGCAGGTTTTCGGCTTCACCGGGCTGCAGCAATTCGCGGCTGGTGACCACGCATTCTTCGCTCATCAGCATATGCGCGCTCATGCGGTGGGCGAAGACATCCTGCGGATACCAGTTCTCCGCCATGTAGAGGCTGAGCGGCTCGTGGAGCGAGCGAGAGGCGAGGACGCCGGGGGAGCCGTCATTGCGCTGATACATGATGTTGGCGCCGGCAGCGTCAAAATAGTTGCTGAGATCATCGAGCACATAGGTCCAGCGCTCGGGATGCGTGGCGGCACCGTAAATTGCGCCGACAAGATCGGCATAGCTGGGCTTTACCTCAGACATCCAGGGTCCCCAGACGGGCAATAGCGGCGAAGCGCGCGGTGAGTTCGGCCTGCCGGCCAACGCCGACCTTTTCAAAGACGCGATGCAGCACGCTGCGGGCGGTGCCCGTGGTGATCGAGAGGGTTTCGGCGATGTCGGTGAGCGGCATGGCACGCGCCGTGAGCGAAGCCAGACGGGCTTCGGCGGCGGTCAGATTGAACATTAGCCGAAGCACGGCCGGATCGACGCCCGAGGCCAGCGAGACGGGCGAAATGATGACCAGGGCTGCCGCCGAGCCGAACAGCGCCGCCGAGGGAGAGGCTTTGGCCGATACCGGCGCGATCTGCACGAGATGGGCGGTTTCGGTGTCGCCCAGAGTGAGGATGAACTGCTCAAGCTGGCTCTTGCGGTTCGTGCCTTCGCAGATGTGATGCAGCCTTTCCTGCGCCAGCGGATCGCCGAGCGTCAGCAACTGGCCCGGCGACAGGCTGCGCTGAAACTGCTGTTGCGCCGTGCGGTTGGCCGAAAGCACGCTGCCCGAGGGCGCCAGCAGCACCTGCCCGACGCTCATCCTGTCCAGCGCATCGGAGAGGATGGTGGCGCCAGCATAGCGCTCGATCAGCTCCAGGCTGAGACGCAGGGCGGTTTCGACATGGCGACCGATTTCAGTGAGGCGGGCGATATCTGTTTCGGTGAAGGCCGACCCCTGGTCTTGCAGGGACACTTGGCGCCTGCGCCATCGGCTTCGAAAATGCAGATCGCTGCCGGGGATGAGCCTGCATCCACCCTGCTCTAGCGCGTTTTCGTCTTCACCTTTGGGGCCTTGGCCGGCGTCGCTGGCACGAGAAATGGCAGGCCGTTGAGCTGATGCTGCCCGCTATCCATGGCGTATTCCGCTGCCGGAAGCTCCCCAAGCCGGGTCACCACCGCATATTGGGTTACGCCGGTTGAAATGCGCACGTCATCGCAGGACAGGTCGGTGATGTAGGAATTGGTGCCGCTGGTCTCGATAAAGACATTGCGGCAATTGGCGACCAGCTTTTTGGCGTCCTGCGGATAGCCATGCAGTTCCACATAGACGTCGTAGCCAGCCTTGCTGGCCTTTTGCACGTCATAGGAGACGTGCAGCTCAAGCCCATGTGCTGGAATGATCGCCAGAGCCAGGATGGCCGCGGCCGATAAAATGGATTTTGGCACGTTACCGCTCCCGTTGAACTGCTGGCGAATGGGCGCCAGGCACCGCTTGGCGGCACCTGGCAGTGCGATCAGCAATCGGTCGGAACCAGCGAGATGTGCTCGGCTTCCTTGACCGTCGAGGTCTCGAAATAGACGGCAGGCGACTGGGTGAATTCGACCACGGTACCGGCTGCATAATTGCCGATGGTCTTGGGGGCGCTCTTCTGGACGAGAACGCCATTGGTCTTCTTCACGATAGTGGCCGGGACATGCACGGACAGATAGCAGGTCCGGGTGATGCTCGAGCCGCTGACAGTGAATTCACGGGCTGTCGTCGAAGCAACAGAAGTAGCAAGGACAGAGGCGACCAGGACGGCACCAAAGATACGATTCATTTTTTGACTCCAAAACGCAACGCCACAACTAAACACACTAGATGTCATTTTAATTTTCATGACAACTAGTTTTGATGTTTTGTCACCTAAATGAGAATAATTGGTGAATCTGATGTTTCATCCTATTCAATACTTTAAGTACTAATCAAATGAATACTATGATGCCTTTTGTATAAGGCGTCATCTATCATTGGATATATGACAATGAAAATTCGCCCCGGCGCGGTGTGGCGCCAGGGCGAATGGTTATTATTGATGGTTTAAAGGGGGGCGCGGCCCTGAATTAAGGGCGCGCGGTGTTGCCCCCGGCGCTGGCGATCAGCCGGGAACTCTTTGGCCCTCGGCGTCAAAAACCAGCATGTCGGTGGAGGCAATGCCGAACCGGACCGTGGCGCCGGCCTTCAATGCGCTTTGTCCGGCGAGCGCCAGGGTGGTTTCCGTTCCGTCGGGCAGGCGGGCGCGGATGATGGTTTCATTGCCGAGGCTTTCGACCAGCTGGACAGTGCCGGTGAGCGGACCAGCCTCCTCAAGGCGCAGAGCATGAGGGCGCAGGCCGATTGTGACCGACTGGCCTTTTGTGAGGCCCGCCGCAGGAACGCTCAGCGGCGCGGTGCTTGAGGGAGAGGCAATGCGCGCATGATTGCCCTCAATGGCGTCCACCGTGCCGGAAATCAGGTTCATCTTCGGCGAGCCGATAAAGCCGGCGACGAAGAGATTGGCGGGGTTGTTATAGAGCTCCAGCGGCGAGCCAACCTGCTGGACGACACCGGCATTGAGCACAACGATCTTGTCCGCCAGGGTCATGGCCTCGACCTGATCATGGGTCACATAGATCATGGTCGCATCGAGATCGTGGTGCAGGCGCGCCAGCT
Organism: Pseudomonadota bacterium; assembly: GCA_023433775.1. Classification (GTDB taxonomy): domain Bacteria; phylum Pseudomonadota; class Alphaproteobacteria; order Rhizobiales; family Devosiaceae; genus Devosia. The sequence continues at coordinate 19,458 of JAEYTY010000104.1, forward strand.
CGACCCGCATGTCGCCGCGCAGCGCGGCGTCGAGATTGGAAAGCGGCTCGTCAAAGAGGAAAACATCGGGCTGGCGCACGATGGCGCGGCCGATGGCAACACGCTGGCGCTGACCGCCCGAGAGCTGGGAAGGGCGACGGTCCAGCAGATGTTCCATCTGCAAAACCTTGGCGGCGGCGCGGATTTTCTGGTCGCGCACATCTTTGGGCGTCCCGGCCAGCTTCAGGCCGAAACCGACATTGTCGTAAACCGTCATATGTGGATAGAGCGCATAGGACTGGAACACCATGGCGACGCCGCGATTGCGCGGCTCGACATCATTGACCACGCGGTCGCCGATCTTCACGTCGCCCGAGGAAATGTCTTCGAGCCCGGCAATCATGCGCAGCAGGGTGGACTTGCCGCAGCCGGAAGGGCCGACAAAGACGACGAATTCGCCATGCTCGATATCGAGATCGACACCCTTGATGACGGGCACTTCGCCATAGTTCTTGTAAACGGAACGGAGGGTAAGCCCTGCCATTGGAATTCTCCGGATTAGCCTTTGACCGCGCCCTGCATGAGGGCGGCGACGAACTGGCGCTGGAAGATAAGGAAGAGCACGATTGTGGGCGTGAGGATGAGCAGCGAGCCCGCGCAGAGCAGCGGGATATCGGTGCCCCACTGGCCCTGGAAGGCGCCGAGCGCTCCGGCCATGGTGCGCTGCATCGGGTCCTGCACCAGGACCACGGGCAGCAGGAACTGGTTCCACGTCCAGAGGAAGAGCAGGATGGTCAGCGACATGATCGCGGGACGGGCCAGCGGCACCTGCACCAGCCAGAATTCCTTCCAGCGTGTCGCGCCATCGAGCTGGGCCGCCTCGGTCAGGTCATGCGGCACATTGAGGAAATGGGCGCGCATCCAATAGACGCCGAAGGGCATATAGAGCCCGATCAACGGCAGGATAATTGCAAAGCGCGTATTGAGCAGCCCCAGCGCCCGCACTTCGTAATAGAGCGGGGTGATGACCGCCTCAAAAGGCAGCGTCAGGCCAAATACGAAGACGAGGTAGAGCCACTTGTATTTGTTGGTGGTCAGCTTGGCGAGACCATAGCCAGCCATGGTGGCGATCAGCACCGAGATAGGTACGACGCCGAGAACGATCAGCGTGCTCGAAAGCAGCAATTGATCCATCTTGGCGACTTCGAAGGCGCGGACGAAATTGCCCCATTGCGGATCTGCGGGCCATTGCAGCCCATTGGGATAGGTGCCCTGAGGCGCCAGCGCCGCCGAGAACATGGCGAGGAATGGCAGCAGCGTGATGATCATCAGCAGGATGATCAGGCTGCGCGCGACAATGGTGTTGGGAAGAGCACTATTCATTTCTTTTCCCGTGCGAACCACTGGACCGGGGCGATGGAAATCAGCACCAGGACCATGAGGACGATGGCCAGCGCCGAAGCGAGGCCGACCTGCCGGTGGGCAAAGGCGAGGCGATAAATCTCAAGGCCCGGAACGGTGGTGGTTATGCCCGGCCCGCCCAGCGTCGAGATATAGACGATGTCAAAACTGGCCAGCGCCGAGATGACGGTGAGCGTCACGCAGACGGCGATTTCCTGACGGAGACCCGGCAGGGTGATGTACAAAAATTCGTGCCAGGGGCGCGCGCCATCGAGGCGGGCGGCTTCATAAAGGCTTGGGTCGATCTTGGTGATGCCGGTGACAAGCAGCATGGTGCAGAGGCCGAGCAGCACCCAGGCGCCGATAATGCCGACGGCGGGCAGCGCCCAGACGAAATCACCCAGCCAGCCGCGCGCCCAGTCGGACATGCCGATGGCTCTGAGGCCCTGATTGACCACGCCGGTGGAGGCGAACATCCAGCTCCAGGCAATGCCGGCGGCAACCAGCGGAATGACCTGCGGCAGGAAGAGAATGGTGCGCGTCGCCGTGCCGAAAGCGCCGGCCATATGGCCGCGAATGACCGAGGCGACGGCAAGGCCCAGCAGCACCGGAATGATGGTGAAATAGGCAACAAGCTGGAAGGCGTTGCCGATGATCTGCAGCAGTTTCGGGTCGGTCAGGACGGTGATGTAATTGGTCAGTCCATGGAAGCGGGCTTCACCGATGCCGTCCCAGCGCAGGAACGAATAGTAAAAGCTCATCGCCAGTGGCACGAGCACGAAGGCGGCATAGGCGAGAAAGGCAGGCGCGACAAACAGCCATGCCGCCAGTCGCGCCTTGCGGCTCCCCGGGGAGGCGGGGAGCCGTTTTTCTTGCCGCTGCGCGGGGGAATTTAAAGTCATGTCTATTACCCCATAGCTTTACGTTGGCCGCGCAGCGGGATGGGACCTCAGCGGGACAGCTGGGTCTCGTATTCGCGCTGCACGGCTTCGAGAAGGCCGGCGGCATTCTGCTGGCCACCAACCATCTTCTGCAGTTCCGGCGTCCAGCCTGCGGCGAAGATAGCGCCGGTGGCGTTGGCGATGAAGTCCATGGCGCCATTGTCCTGTGCCAGAGTAGCGCCGGCAGCAAGCGACTGCTCGGTCACCGAGCCGGGCTCGACCGCAGGCATGGGCAGGTCAGCCGGGCCGCCGGGGTTGGAACCGCCCACAGCGACGTTGATCTTGCGGGCTTCTTCGTTGCGGGCAACCCAGTCAAAGAAGAAGGCGGCGCATTCGGCATTGGCAGCATTGGCGCTGATACCGAAGGTCAGCGGCGAGGACATGGAGGCATGGCGACCGTCAGCCTCTTCGCTCGGCATGATGAAGAAGCCGAACTTGTCCTTGGCATTGGTATCGAGATTGCCCGATTCCCAGTCGCCGTTGAACATGAACAGGCCTTCACCGCCCATGAAGCGGCTCATCATCTGGAAATATTCGATGGCATTGGCGTCAGAGGGGAAATAGCCCGCCTTGATCCAGCCTTCGAGGTGTTCGGCGGCTTCCAGGTTTTCCGGGGTGTTGATGGTGGCGCCTTCCTTCTGGAAGATCCAGTCATTGATCGGCTCCGGCGCGCCATAGGCACCCATCAGGTTCTGCAGCGGGAAGGCGAAACCGCCGGTGCCCTTGTTCCACTGCATGACCGGCAGGATGCCGGCTTCCTTGGCCTTGGCCATGGCAGCGTCGAGCTCAGCCAGGGTCTTGGGGGCTTCGGTCATGCCGATCTGGGCGGCCAGTTCCTTGTTATAGAACACGCCGGTCATCGAGTAGTTGATGCCCATGCCGTAGAGCGAACCGGTGCCGCGCGGACGGCCACCTTCTTCAACGCGCAGCTGCACGAGCTGGCCGGCGGGGAACTGGTCCCAGCCCAGTGCGGCAAAGTCTTCGTCGAGATTGCGCAGCAGATTGTTGGCAACCAGATCGGTGATCGAGGGCACGCGGATCAGGTCCGGCGCATTGGGCTCGGACAGGATGCGCGGGGAGTTCTCCATCATATTGGCGAACTGGTCTTCCTTGATGTCGAAGGTGACATTGGGGAACTGTTTGGTGAACTCTTCGGCCAGCCGCGTGGGCAGCGGGAAGCCGGTTTCGAAATAGGAATTGAGCACCACCGGGTCAGTGCCGCAGCTTGGCGCGGCAAGAGCGGTGCCGGCGGTAGCTGCTGCGGACAGTACGATGGCAATACGTAGGGCTTGGCGAGAATTGGCTTTCAAGACGACCTCCTCCAGGTGACGGCGGCAGCGGATGTTTCCGCTTGCTAAAAGGATTTAGCACATAGAGGCAAGACGCTGTCAATATGCGCCTCGCCCGCTTTGTGCGGCGACTATACCAGCGAACGCAACCTATCGATAAGCTGCGTTGCGCGCTGGTCTTCCGGGCCCATCATCCAATTGGTGATGTAACCGAAACCGATGCGACGAGCGGGATCGGCAAAGCCGACTTGCCCCCCTGCCCCGTCATGTCCGAAGCAGCCGTCGGCAAGATAGCGCCGGGCTTCGGAATCGAGCTGGAAGCCGCAGCCCCAGCGGGAAAATGGCGGCTCGCCACCAAAAACGGAAACGCCCTCGCTTTGCGTGCGGGTCGCTTCTGCCACCACGTCATGCTCAAGCAGGCGCACACCGCGCGTTTCGACGACAGTGGACGACCAGATGGCGGCAAGCGCCTCGGCTGTTGCCACGCCACCGGCACCGGGAATTTCGGCGGCCCGAATGCGCTGGCTGTTAAAGCCACCATCGGGCGACACGAGATCAGCCGGCAGGGCGGAGCCGAGCGTCATGGCCTTATAGGGCCAGTTGGGCGCAGGCTTTTTCGCCTCCTCGGCCCATAGCTCGATGAGCGGCTGGCTGACCTCGAGATGGGCGGCCCTGTCGGCATAGTTATCGGGAAGACCGATCCACGCATCCGCATTGAGCTGGGCGGCTATAAGCTCGCGGAAATAGGCGCCGACAGACATGCCGGTGATGCGGCGGATGATTTCGCCGGCGACCCAGCCATGGGTGATGGCATGATAGGCATAGCCCTTGCCGGGGGGCCAGAGCGGCTCCTGCCCGGCGAGCAGCGCGGCCATGCGGTCCCAATCGACAATATCGTCTTCAACCAGATCGGCGCGAGTGGCGGAGAGGCCAGCCTGATGCGCCAGCGCTTGGGCCACGGTGACCTCGCCTTTGCCGGACGCGGCGAATTCGGGCCAATAGCGGCTGACCGGCGCGGCATAATCGAGCCGCCCTTCCTGCACCAGCCGCGCTGCCAGAATCGAAACCAGCCCCTTGGTGCAGGAGAAGATCACCGAAGGCGTATCGGCCTGCCAAAGCCTGCCGTCGCGCGCATCGGCGACACCAGCCCAGAGATTGACCACGCATTCTCCTTCGACCACGACATTGAGCGCCGCGCCCATATGCGGGCGCCCCTCAAAACCGGCGGCGAAGGCATCGGCGAGCGGCGCAAAACCCGGCGCGTGAAATCCCGAAATTTCCATCGTCATTTCTTCACCGCCAGATAGCCGTCAGTGCCGGTCGTGAGGGCAATCGGGTCGCTGATGCCGCCGACAAAGGCAGATTCGGCCGTGACATTGTTGAAGGCCAACAGGAATGGCGCGCCCGACTGATCGAAGGCAATTCGCCCCGCATAGAGACTTTCGGGCACCAGCAGCCGCGCCTTGCGCGGATCGAAAGGGCCAAGCGCGGAGTCGACCGGGAGGCTCCAGACACCGCCTGTTTCGCCGGCGCGAGCGCCGACCAGCTTGGCCGTGTCGCAGCAGAAAATCAGATGGCGGGCGCCTTCAACTTCAACCAGCTGGAAAACTTCGAGATGAGCGAAGCCGCTACCGCACTCGCTGAGCGGGGGGAGGAGAGCCCACTCAGCGAGGTCGGTCGATACGGCATGGGCGACCACACCGCGATCCAGCTCGTCGCCGGATTTGCCGCGCGCCGTGACCAGCATGTGCCAAAGCTGGTCCGACTGACGCCAGAACACCCAGGGGTCGCGCCAGGCCTCTTCAGGCCAGACGCTGGTGCCAAGGGTTTCGTAAAGCTGAGGATCGGCCACGCAGACCGGGCCGGGCTGCTTGGTCCATGTGAACAGGTCCGGCGAGGTGGCAAGACCAATCGTTTCGATATTGGCATTGCTGTCGGGCGAGAGAAAGCGCGAACCCGTATAGAACATGCGCCAGAGCCCATCCGGCCCGCGCACGACAGAGCCGGTCCAGGTTGCGCTGCCATCGAATGTGCCCGGTGCGCCCGCATCGAAAATCTGGCCGTGATTGGTCCAGTTGACGAGGTCGGTCGAGGTCGCGTGGCCGATGCGGGCATTGCGGTGGCGCAGGTCGGGATTGCCCAGCGACTTGGGGGCATGGAGATAGAACAGGTGATGCTGGCCATTGTCCTCGGCCATCCAGAAGTCCCACACCCAGTGATCCGGCAGATCAAACGCCACGCCAAGCCTCTTTGCTAAAACCATTTAGCACATGCTACGCTCCTCAAAACTTGTCAAGCGGGTGCCGCCTGTCTATCCAGTCCATTGTCGACCCGACATGCGGCGGATGTCGGCGGGGGAGAATAAAGTTTGCCAAAAAAGCGTGTAACACTGGCGGATGTGGCGCGGCTGGCGGGGCTCTCGACGGCTGCCGCGTCAATGATCCTGACCGGCCGACCGGATACGCGACTCTCGGCCGATGCCCATGCCAAGGTTCACGCAGCCGCGGCAGATCTCGGCTATCGGCCCAATGTTGCAGCCCGCGCCTTGCGCACCGACAAATCGCGCTCCTTTGCCTTCATTTCCGACTATGTCGCCACCACGCGCTTTGCCAGCGGCCTCATTCAGGGCGCGCTTGGCGCGGCGGAAGAAGCCAAGCATGTGATGCTGGTGCTGGAAACCGGGGGCGAACCGGCGCGCGAAATCCAGGCTGTTGAGGCGGCGCTGGACCGGCAGGTTGACGGCCTCATTTTTGCAGCCATGCGGGCGCGGGAAGTCTTCGTGCCCGACATCGCCATTTCCATTCCGGTGGTGATGCTCAATGGCACCAGCGCCCGTTTTCCGGTCTCGGTCCTGCCGGACGAATATGAGGGCGGGCGCACCGCCGTGCGGGTGCTGGCGGAAGCCGGCATTACCGAAGATGTCGTATTGCTCGGCCACAATGGGCAGGAGGAGGCAGGTCTCTTCCGTTCGGAAAGTATCGCCCGCCGCCTCGCCGGCATTCGCGATGAAATGGCGGCGCGTGGCATGAGTTTTGTCGCCGAACTCTCGTGCTGGAACTGGGAGCCGGGGCATGGCTATGACCTGACCCGGACCGTTTTGACGCAAGGACGCCCCCGCGCCCTGCTCTGCCTCAATGACCGGCTGGCCTTCGGCGCCTATCAGGCGCTGGGCGAAGCGGGCCTCACCATCCCGCAGGACGTGGCCATGGTGTCCTTCGACAATGACGAGCTTGCGTCCTATCTGCGCCCCGGCCTCACCACCATTGCGCTGCCGCACGAAGCCATGGGCCGCAAGGCCACCGAACTCCTGCTCGGCGGCAAGCAGAAGGGCCCAGCCCTCGTCCCCATGCCGGTGGTAACGCGCGGATCGCTTCCGGGCTGAACGCGCTAGGGCCGCGCGTGATCGCGGCGGGCTGTTTCCGAAAGCACCAGCCCGTGTCCCGGCCTCTCGGGAGCGAAAATCCAGCCATCGCGGATCTCCATCGTCTCTTCCACGAGGTGATCGAAGTTCTGGAAGGAATATTCGAGCCATTCGACCTCGGGCAGCGCGCAGGCCATATGCACACCGATCTCGAGGAACGTATTGCCCAGCGATACCGGAATGCCGAGTTCGGCAGCAAACCAGCCGATGCGCATGACGTCGGTGACTTGACCATGCACATTGAGGATGTCGGTCGCCTCCGCCATCAGCAGCTGGCGCTTGCCTGATATATCGAGATATTCGCCCGAATTGATCAGCGTGCGTGGTGTCGCCTGCCGCAGCGCCCGGAGCCCGGCGAAGTCATGGCGCAGGATGGGGTCTTCGACCCACATCAGATCGTAGCCCGCTTCCGTGATCGCAGCGATTTTGACGCTGGCTTCCTTGGCGCCCCAGGCCTCATTGGCATCGACCATGATGCGGGCGCCGGCCCTGACATTGCGGCGCAGGAGGTCGAGGCGATGCAGGTCCCGATCGAAATCGGGGTGGCCGACCTTGATCTTGAATGCCGAATAGCCCAGCGCATCGGCGCGGCCGAAAAGCTCGACAAAGGCATCGTCGCTGAGGTGAAAATCGAGGCCGGAGGCATAGGCGCGCAGTTTGTCGCGCCGGCTGCCGAGCAATTTGTGGAGCGGCTGGCCGACCTGTTTGGCCGCCAGATCCCAGAGCGCCACCTGAACCGCCTCGTTGAATGGCAGGCTCGCGGCGCGCTGATTTCCGCCGCGCGGGCGGCTGACCCGATGCACCAGCGATAGCGGCGATTGCCCCTCAAGGCCGGGCCAGATTTCGCTCTCAAAAATCCGCACGATTTCGGTGGCGACGGGCAGCGGCGTGAACAGGGTTTGTACGAAGCCGAGGCCTCGATTGCCCTTTTCGTCGATCAGCTCAAGCGCGGCGACATAGACCTCGTCCGTCCGCACCTGGCTGTCGCCCACCACCCGGTCGCGCGCGAACTGGAACCGCGTGATTTCAAATGCCGTGATGCGCATTGATCAACCTATCTGCAATGGACGGCCCGAAACATCGGCCGAGCCGTCCTGTCGATAATTGTGCGGAGGTCAGCGGTAGCGAATCTGGTTCCAGCGATGGCCGAGCAACGAGAGGATGATGATCAGCCCATAGAAGAACTGCACATAGAACCCCGAAAGCCCCACGCCCACGACGCCCGACTGGATGAAGGACACGGTGAAACTGCCGATGGCGCTGCCCAGAATGGTGCCGATGCCGCCCCATGGCGCCGTGCCGCCAACAAAGACCGAGGCAAGCGCCGGCAGCAGATAGCCATCGCCCGAAGTGGGCCACCAGGTGTAGTTGATCATCACTGCGGCGACACCAGCGAAGGCCGCGCCGAGTCCGACAAAGGCGAAGGCCTTGAGGCGCACCAGTTTGACATTGATGCCCATCTGCTGGGCGGCGTCCGGATTGTCGCCGACCATATGCACATGCACGCCAAAGCGGTGCCGATTGTAGATCAGCGAGCAGATGACGACGAAGAGCAGCGCCCAAAGCACCTGAACAGGAATGCCGAAAAACTGCCCGCCGAATATCTGGTAGGTGAGGCTTTTGGGCAGGGTGACAAGCGCGATGGACTTGCCCTCTGTATTGATCTGGATGAGCCCGCGCAGCATGAAATTCATGCCCAGCGTGGCGATGAGCGAGGAGAGGTTGGCATAGACAACAAGCCAGCCCACGCAAACGCCGATGAAGAGCCCCGTCAGCACCGCCGCAATGAGGCCGATGAAAGGATCGAACCCCGCCTGAACCACCAGCGCAAAGACCCAGCCCGCCATGCCGATGGTGGCCGGGAAGGAGAGGTCAATTTCGCCGACGGTGACGACATAGACCAGCGGGACGACTACGAAGAGCACGACCGGTAGGCCGATCAGCACGGCGCGATACATGTTCCACTGAGAGAACACTTCGGGATTACCGATGAAGAAGCAGGCCAGCATGATGACGAAGACAAAGAATGAGCCCAGCGCGGGCCGATTGTTCATCAAAAACCGGCGTAGCCGGGACTGATCGACATGCTTGCCCTCGGCCACGCGGCGGACGGCATTGGCATCGAGGGTATGGGCGGGCGAGATGTCGCCACTCTGGTTTGGTGTATCGGTCATACCGTACCTCCTGTGGACTCGACGCCAGCGCCACCGGGATGGGCGAGCTCTTCCATGAAGCGGACAAGGGCGTCAGCGCGGCCCAGTTCGGCCTTGGTGGCCTGAAGGGCAACCCGGCCGCGATCGAGCACGACGAAGCGGTCCGAAATATCGAAGACGTGATGGATATTGTGGCCGATGAAGAGGATCGAGCGGCCGGCGGCACGCGCCTGGCGCACAAAGTGAAACACTTTTGCGGTCTCGGTCAGCGACAGGGCGGTGGTCGGCTCGTCGAGAATGATCAGCTCGCTCTGATTATACATGGCGCGGGCAATGGCGACGCCCTGGCGCTCGCCGCCCGACAATTGGCCGACAATGGAATCGGGGCCAAAGACCTTGGAGGTAAAGCCGATATCGCGCATCAGGCGCTCGGCTTCCCGGCGCTGCTGGCGAACCTTGAGGAAGCCAAGCGGGCCGGTGAGTTCGCGGCCCATGAAAATGTTCCAGATAATGGTCTGCTGCACGGCCAGCGCACGGTCCTGAAACACGGTCTCGATACCGGCCTCGCGCGAGCGCGCGGCGTTCCAGTTCGATACCGGTTTGCCATGCACGAGAATGTCGCCCGTGGTGGGGCGGACCGCGCCGGCGAGAATTTTGATCAGGGTGGATTTGCCGGCGCCATTGTCACCAACAAGCCCAACAACCTCGCCCTTATCCACGTGAAGGTCCACGCCGCCCAGGGCATAGACTTGCCCATAGGACTTCTTGACGTCCCTGAGCTCGATAATCCGATTTTGCACGATGTCCTCGCTGCAAGTTACAGGTTGGGGCCCGGCCGAAGCCGGACCCCTCACAGAATTTTAGCGAAGGCCTTCCTGGGCGAGACCGGCGACAGCCTCGTAATTGTCGGCGGTGACAAAGCCGGCGCCCGTATCGACATTGATGGCGCCCAGCCCATAGACCGCCTGCTGGCAGAGCGAGAGCACGGGCATGTAGCCCTGGAGGAACGGTTGCTGGTCGGAGGTGAGCTGCACCCAGCCATCCTTGAAGGCTTCAACAATCTGCGGGCTGGTATCGAAGCCGATATTGATGATGTCGCCGGGGTTCTTGCCAGCGGCCTGCATATAGGTGGCGGCATTGCCCAGCGGCTGGCCACCGGGATAGGCGATCAGCTTGACGTCCGGATTGGCCGTGATGGCAGCGGTGATAACCGGAATGCCGGTGTTCGGATCGGTGCCCAATTCCTGCGGCGACTGCAGCTTGACGACCTTGAGGCCAGCCGCCTCGAAGGCTTCGAGCGTGCCCAGTTCGCGCTCGGCGCGTTCAAGCTGCGACCAGTCGCTGAGAACGATGGCGACGTCACCGGCCTTGAGGTCGAAGCGGCGGATGGCTTCTTCGCCAAGGGCGCGGCCCTGCGGCTTCTGCTGGGCGCCGACATAACCGCCGCCGAACTTGGCGGTGACTTCATCCACCGGCACGTTCTGATACATCATCTTGATGCCGGCATTGGAGGCTTCTTCGGCCAGCGGCATGATCGCGGCATTGCCGGGATGGCCCATCATGGCGATGCCATCAGGCGCGGCGCCGACGGCTTCGCGCAGCTGCTGGATCATCTTTTCAGAGCTCCAGCCCGAAAACACATAATCGACCTGGGCGCCGGTGTCCTTGGCGGCCTGCACGGCGCCATTGTAAACGATGGACGCGAAAGCATCGCCTTCCGCGCCGCCCGCAAAGAAGCGGATCTTTACATCGCTGCACCAGTCATTGCGCAGGGTTTCTGCCATGGCGCTGCCGGTCACGGCAGCGATGGCGACAGTCGCCAGAGCGGCCGACGTCAAGGTCTTCAGAACAGTCCTAGTCATAGTCACGTCCTCCCAAGATCGTGCTTGCACACGGGTTTGCGGGCCGGCCCCAACGAGCCGGCGCCTCTCATCCACTGGCTGTGCAGCGAGGGTCTCCTCCCCAATCGCGTGCGGCCAGAATTCCAAATCCTCACTTCGGGCTATCCGAAATGATTGAGCCCGGGGCTGGGTCGTGGCGGCGTTGCCGAAATTGAGTGCCTGGAGCCTCCCCGCTCCAGGCACATCTTCCCTCAAGACCACCGCGAAAACCGACTTCTCCCCTGCCATCGCTTTTCGTCTCGTAAGCGCTTACGGTACGCCGTAAGCGTGTACGAAATGACCGTAAGCGCTTACGACGCTATTATTCCGATCACGGTCATGTCAATAGCCGGTCACGAAGGGGTGGATCTGATGCGGGGAATCGCGCGCCTGGCCAAGGAGCTGGGCATTTCAACCGGAACCGTTTCGCGGGCGCTGAACGGGCGCGCCGATGTGAGCGAAAAGACGCGCGAACTGGTTCTGGCGACGGCCAAGCGGCTTGGCTATGCGCCCAATCAGGCGGCGCGCACATTGGCGCTGGGCACGACCCGCTCGGTGGGGTTCATGATGGACCTTGACCGCGAAACCGCTGCCAGCAGCGAATATTTCTTCATGGGCGTATTTGACGGCGCGCAATCGGTGTTGACCGCCAATGGCTTTGACCTGCTGGTCCTACCCCGCCCGACCAATACCAATTCGCTTGAATTCCTGAAGCGCTATGTCAACCGCGGTGTCTTCGATGGCATGATCCTGGCGGCAACGCAGCGCGTCGATCCGCGCATCGAATTGCTCGAGTCCGCCGGCGTGCCCTTTGCCACGCTCGGCCGCAGTACATCGGGCGTCAATTACCCCTGGATCGATCTCGATTTCGAGGCGGTGGCGACAGCCTCGATCGACCGGCTGGTCAACGCCGGACATCGTCGGATTGCCGTTACAATCCCGTCCGACAATGTCAATTTCGGGCCGATTTTTCTCGCCGCCTATCGCGCCGCGCTGGAGCGGCACGGCATTGCATTTGACCCTTCTCTGGTCTTCGCCACGGGGCGCAATGAAAGCGCGGGCTACCAGCTGGTCGACAGCCTGGACGCGCTGGAAAACAAGCCGACCGCAATTCTGTTGATTTTTGAAACCGTGGCGATCGGCATTTATCGGCGCATGGCCGAGCTGGGCCGCAAGCCGGGGCAGGACCTTGCCATTATCGGGTTTCGCGACGAGCCGACGGTGCGGTTTCTCACCCCGACACTCACCTGCTTTGGCGCTTCACTTCATGAGATCGGCGAAGATCTGGCGCGCGCCGTGCTCTCGCGCATTCAGGCTGACGGAGGCTCTCCAGACGAGGACGTGTTCCGCAAGCTCGCCCCCCTCACCATGCGACCGGGCGAAAGCGGCTGATCAGGCGTCCGGCTCGTCGGCGCGTTCCATGCGGCCGGCTGCGCGGGCAAAGCCTTCGGAAATGGCTTCCTTCATGGCGGCGCGCGCGGCAGCCGGATCGCGCTTGGCGATGGACTGGGCAATGCGGCGATGGGTGCCGACGGTATGGGCCAAGGCCGCGGGATCGTTGACCGGCGAGGAAATGGTGAAGGCCGCGGTCAGCGCCATTTCGACCAGCGCACTGATCGAGGCCATGAAGGGATTGCCGGAGGCGTCGGCGACGGCGCGGTGAAATTCGAGGTCATAGCGGGCGAAATCAGCCGGGGTTTCTGCCTCGGCCATGCGGTTGACCCAGTCGATCAGCTCTTCGGCCTGTTCATTGGTGCGGCGTTCGGCGGCCAGGGCCGCGCCTTCAATCTCGATACCGATACGGACTTCGGCGAGGCTTTGCAGAAAGCTGACCTCGGGGCCCAGCTCAAAATGCCAGGCCAGCACATCGGCATCGAAGAGGTTCCAACGATTGCGCGGCAGGACCCGGGTGCCGATTCGCGCCCGAGCTTCGATGAGACCCTTGGCGGCGAGAGTCTTCAGCGCCTCGCGCAGCACGGTGCGGGACACGGCGAAACGATCGAGCAGGTCGCTGTCGCTGGGCAGGATGGAGCCTTCGGCATAGCGACCGGACACAATGGCAAAGCCGAGGTCCCAAAGAACATCGGAATGCAGATTCCGCGCCGGGCTGCGGCCAGACAGCGAAGCGATCAAATCGCCAGAATTTCGCGCCCGCCCGCCGGATCTATCCATGCCGTGCTGCTCCTTGGCCATTTGAGAATGGCAGACCTAACCATATGACCATTAGTATGACAATATCACTTAATTGGCACACTGGACAGGGCGTAGTGCCCGCGCCATGCTGCAGTCCAACACGACCCTTAATCATAGATTTCAGGACTTTACCATGAACAACACAGCCGGTCTCGACGCCGCCCTGGCCCAGGTGGATGCCGGTTTAGAGCAAAGCCTTGAGCGGCTCTTTGACCTGCTGCGGATCAAATCCATTTCCACCGACCCTGCCTATGCCGCCGACTGCAAGCGCGCCGCGGACTGGCTGGCTTCGGAATTGAACGGCCTGGGCTTTGACGCGGCGGCGCGGCCAACCCCGGGCCACCCGGTCGTCGTCGCGCATGGGCCTGCGCAGACCGGACCGCATGTTCTGTTCTATGCCCATTATGACGTGCAACCGGTGGACCCGCTCAATCTCTGGAACAGCGATCCGTTCGAGCCGCAGATCAGGACCGATGCGGCCGGGCGCAAGATCATCGTGGCGCGCGGCGCCTCGGACGACAAGGGCCAGATGCTGACCTTCATCGAAGCCTGCCGCGCCTGGAAGGCGGCAACGGGCGCCGTGCCCGTTCGTGTCTCGCTGATGCTGGAGGGCGAGGAAGAATCCGGCGGCAAGAACCTGCCGCCCTTCATGCGCGACAATGCCGCCGAGCTCAAAGCCGACATCGCCCTGGTCTGCGACACCGACATGTGGGACCGCAAAACCCCCTCAATCACCACCATGCTGCGCGGCCTTGTCGCCGATGAGGTGGAGATCATTGCCGCCGACAAGGACCTGCATTCGGGCATGTTCGGCAATGCCGCGCGCAACCCCAATCAGGTGCTGGCCGAAATCATCGCCAGCCTGCGGGCGCCGGATGGGTCGGTGACCATTGAAGGTTTTTATGACGACGTGGCCGAAATTTCGCCCGAGCTGAAGGCCCAATGGCAGGGGCTGGGCTTTGACGACAAGGCCTTCCTCGGCGATGTCGGGCTTTCGGCGCCAGCGGGCGAGCAGAGCCGCAGCGTGCTCGAAATGCTCTGGGCCCGCCCGACCTGCGAAATCAACGGCATGAGCGGCGGCTATATTGGCGATGGCTTCAAGACCGTCATCCCGGCCCGCGCCAGCGCCAAGATTTCGTTCCGGCTGGTTTCAGGAATGCAGCCCGACAAGATCCGCGCCGCCTTCCGCGCCCATGTCGAGGCGCGGCTGCCCCCTGATTGCACCGTCAAATTCACCCCGCATGGCGGCTCGCCCGCCATCACCGTGCCTTCGGACGGCGTATTCCTGCGGCAGGCGCTGGAAGGGCTGAGCGCAGAATGGGGCAAGCCTGCCGTCATTACCGGTTCGGGCGGATCGATCCCGGTGGCCGGCGATTTCAAATCCATTCTGGGGCTCGATACGCTGCTGATCGGCTTTGCGCATGTGGATGACGCGATCCACAGCCCCAATGAAAAATACGATCTCGAGAGCTTCCACCGCGGCATTCGCAGCTGGGTGCGGGTGCTCGCCGCGATGGCGGACTGATCCAGCGGTTCCCTGCCCTCCTCCCCCTTGAGGGGAGGGTAGCGA
>JAEYTY010000107.1 GCA_023433775.1 Pseudomonadota bacterium
TGTTCGGCAGGCTTCTTCGTATTCGTGGTTTTCGTCGTCATTCTAGCTCTTTCGTCACTCAGACGAGACCAGAACTCTCCTTAACGATCAAACCCAATTCTGTGCCAAGGGCGCTGATGACGGACAGCGATACCTGCGGCGCGGGCTGAAGGGGGATATCGGGAAGGCTTGAGGCTTGCCGGGGCACCCGGACTTGCGCAGGTGTCTTGTCGTACCGACCTAATTCATGCTTGAACTCGATATAACTTAGGAGCCAGCATGAAGAAGCTTCTGGTCATTGCCCAGTGGGACGATGAGGCAAGTGTTTGGGTTGCCACCAGCGATGACATCCCCGGTCTGGTGACCGAGGCCGCTAGCCTTGATGAGCTATTGGAGCGCGTTATCGCGGTCGCTCCGGAACTGCTCGAAGCCAACGCTCACCTGATGGATGACCCCGGTCGGGCCGGCGACATGATTGATTTGTCTATTCAGTCGCAGTTTCGTCTCGACGGGGCTCATGCACATTAATGGGTCAGGGCTTCTACCGGCAGATTGTAGAGGCTCTTAAAGATGCTGGATGTGAGTTCCGACGTATGGGAAAGGGTGATCACGAGATCTGGTATAGCCCGATTTCGGACCGGACTTTCACAGTCGATAGAGGCTCGCTATCCCGCCACACCGCCAATGCGGTAATGAAACAAGCGGGCATCAAGCTTCGCTTTTGAATGTTACAAAATGTCGGATTTTGACCTCCCTGCCTCATTCATGTCCCATTCAGCATCGGGCCGGTAATTATCGGGCCATGAAAACGAACATCCAAAAACCCTCTGCTTCGATAGCCCTCGCTCTGGCTCTTGCGCTTGCCCTGTCCGGCGCGTCCGGAACGCAGGCGCAGGCTTGCATTGATAGTCCGGCGGAAATTCAGGCCCTCATCACCGAGGGGCGGATTATCAGTCAGTATGACGCGGTTGCCGGCGCGGGCTATAGTCTCGACGAGATTCTGAACTATCGTCTGTGTGACAATGGCGGACGATATGTGTGGATCGTCGGTGTGCTGAGCTCCGATGGCGCTGCAGAAAACCTTACGGTCGACGCAGAATAAAGTAGCGGCGAATCTGCGGGGCTCGACATGCGTATTCTGGTCGTTGAAGACGATACCAATCTCAATCGGCAGCTTAAGGACGCGTTGACGGAAGCCGGCTATGCGGTCGACGTGGCCTTTGACGGCGAGGAAGGTCATTTCCTCGGCGATACCGAACCCTATGATGCCATCGTGCTCGATATCGGCCTGCCGCAGATGGACGGGCTTTCTGTTCTCGAAGAATGGCGCCGGGCGGGTAAGACCACGCCGGTGCTGCTGCTGACGGCGCGTGATCGCTGGAGCGACAAGGTGCAGGGCATCGACGCCGGCGCCGATGATTATGTGGCCAAGCCATTCCACATGGAAGAAGTGCTGGCCCGGCTGCGGGCGCTGGTGCGGCGGGCCGCGGGCCATGCCAGCAACGAGATCGTCGCCGGCTCGGTGCGCCTTGATGCACGGGCGGGCAAGGTGACGGTGGCCGGGCAGACGGTGAAACTGACCAGCCACGAACTGCGCCTCCTGACCTATCTCATGCTGCACAAGGGCAAGGTCATTTCGCGCACCGAACTGACCGAGCATCTCTATGACCAGGACTTTGACCGCGACAGCAATACGATCGAGGTCTTTGTCGGCCGCCTGCGCAAGAAGCTGCCCGAGGATTGCATCCAGACGGTGCGCGGGCTGGGCTACCAGATCGTTGAGGACTGACCGCCGTTTGACCAGACCTTGCTCTCAGATGACGGAAAATTGCCGTGCTGCGTAAGGGCTCGATTGCCGCTTCATTGTTCTGGCTCTCCGCTGGCTGGCTGGTGGTGGCGCTGGTGGCGACTGGCTTTCTGCTGACGGAACTCTATTCCCGCGCGCTTGACACAACCCTCACCCAAACGCTGGACTTTCATGTCGAAAGCCTGACCGGCGCGCTGCTCGAAGAGGGCGACCCGCGCGACTCCAATGTCGAACTGGCTGATCCGCGTTTTGAGCGGCCACGCTCGGGCTGGTATTGGATTATCCGGGACAGCGAGGGCACGCTGGTCAATCTTTCAACATCGGTGGTGGGCATTAATCTGCCCGATCTGGACACCGACAGCGATCTATTGGGCCGGCGCACGGCGGTGGTCGACGATGTGTTCGGCACGCGCCTGCGCATGGTCGAGCGCAGCGTGACGCTGGCGGGCGAAACCTATCGCATCAGCGTTTCCGGCAATCTTACCGAAATCCTTGAACTGGTTGATGATTTCCGGGGCCAGGCCTTTGTCGTGCTTGGGGCGGTCGGCGCCATGCTGGCCGTTATGAGCGCCATTGTCGCCCGTATCGCCATGCGGCCTGTGGCGCGGCTGAGCGAGGCGGTAGAGGCCGTTCGCGAGGGCGAGAGCGCAATCGTGTCCGGTACATATCCAACCGAGATCGCGCCGCTGGCCGAAGAGGTCAACGAATTGCTGCGCTCCAATGCGCAGATCATCGAGCGGGCGCGCAACCAGGTGGGCAATCTGGCCCATGGCCTCAAGACGCCCATCGCCGTGCTGCGCAACGAGGCGGCGGCCCGCAAAGGGGCGCTGGCTGACGTGGTCGGTTCCGAGACGGAAAAAATGAGCAATATGGTCTCGACCTATCTCGAGCGGGCGCGGCTGGCGGCGCGCACCTCGGTGGTCGGCAAGAAGGCCGACGCGGCGATGATCATGCTGCGGCTCACGAGAGTGATGCGCAAAATCCACCCCGAAGTGACCATCGTCTTTCATACGCCCGATGCTTCGCTGCCCTGGTTTCGCGGCGATGAGGCCGATCTGGAGGAACTGGCGGGCAATCTGCTGGACAATGCCTGCAAGTGGTCCAAGGGCCAGGTCGAGGTTCGCCTGTCGAGCGAACGCAGCGACAAGGGCAATCAGCTTTTGATCCGGATTGACGACAACGGTCCGGGTTTGACCGAAGAGGACGCGCAAAAAGTGTTGCGCCGCGGTGTCAGACTTGACGAGAAAACGCCCGGAACGGGGCTGGGGCTGGATATTGTCAAGGAACTGGTCGATGTCTATGGCGGAAGTCTTGAACTCAAGCGTTCTGCGCTAGGAGGCTTGTTGGTAGAATTGCGGCTGCCAACGGCCAGACTGGGTGGAATTGTCCGTCCGACTGGACGTGACGCATTTTCGCCTTAATACGCCAACAAGAACCGACTGACCGCTCAGAAGGCCATTATTCATGAATCGCATCGTCCTCGTCGCCGCACCTGTCCTTGCCCTGCTGCTCGCCGGTTGCTCCAGCACCGGAACTTCGCGCGTGGTGCAGGCGCCGGTCGTAACCCAGCCAGCCATCGCCCAGCCGATGATGCCAACTTCGGCCCAGACGGTGCAGCAAGCCCGGGTGACCACCAGCGTTTCCACCGGCTTTGTTGATCCTGCGGCCTTGACGCTGATGACGGCCCGGGATTCCAACGAGGCCAATAGTGCCCAGTTCTATGCCCTGCAGTTTGGCCGCCCGGGTGCGCCGCGCCAGTGGGCCGGCGACAAGGGAACAACCGGCAGCGTCGCCGTCGGGCCCTATGTTCGCGTGAATAATCTTGATTGCCGCGATTTCACCCACACGGTCAAAATCGGCGGACAGGATTATGTGCGCAAAGGCACGGCCTGCCGCGAGCAGAACGGCAACTGGAAGGTTGAGCAGAGCGCTGCCTGACACTTGGCGCCAATCTGGATATGGATTGTTTACCAGCAGGATATAGGGTTTGCGGTGACGTGACCCAGTATCGTGTGTAGATGACCCAGCCTGCCAAGAACACCGCGACCACAGCCCCGGCGTCGACCAAAGCCGCCGCCCGTGCTGGCGCAGCATCCGTAAAGCCGTTTGCCGGGATTCTTGAGGCCATTATTGTCGAGGAACCTGTGCTGCACAGTTTCCCCGGTTCGCTGGGTCGTACCGCCGCAATGGCCGCCTGGACCTGGGTGGTGCGTGACCTGTGTTCCGATCTGATTTCGGCTGACGGTGTGGGCAATGGCAATTTCGGGCCCAAGGACCTTGAAGTGGTCCTGCCCGAAGTGCTTGTGCGCATGAAGATCGCCATCGAGGCATCGGCCAAGGACAATGAAGCCGCGCGACGCCTGCGCGCACAGATTGGCCGCGATGACGCGAACGAACTGCTCGCCGTGGTGCAGAGCGCGCTGCGCAGCCGTGCGCTGCTGGCCAAGGCCGTGGCATTTGGCAAGGCGCTAAACACAATTGCCGAAGATGCCGCACTTGGCGCTGCGGTCCAGTCCGTTCCCATGCAGGATCAGAAGGTCGCCTCGCTGCTGTTCCACGCAACTGTTGGCCAATTGACCAATCCGACGCGGCTGATCACGGTTCTGATCAAGCTGGCCGGCAATGCCAATGAGCAGGCCATGGTGCGCGCCGGCTTTACCCCGATAATCGAGGCCTATCTGGCCCATGCGCAGAACCAGATCCACAATCTGCAATTGAGCGGACCATTCGCTGACATCGATCTCGCGTGCCGCAGCCTTGACCGTTTCCACCGGCTGGTGCGCGCACTGACCGGCTATATCGAATTTGTCCGTGGCAGTCGCACCTCGCAGGTTTTGTCCACCTTGACCAAGCAGGTTTCGGATCGGGTTGAACCGCGCCTGCGCGAAGTCGGCACTGACCTCAATCAGGCTCTGCGCCGTCCGCGTGAGGGCGCAGACCGCCTCGACAATGACCGGCTGCTGTCGGCCATCAACGGGGTTTTCCTTTTGGCGACCGTGCGTGACTGCCGTGACTCGCTGGCGCTGAATGCCGTGTTCGACCAGGCGTGGAACATGACCGGCGAAGCGCTGGAAATGCACATTCAGCGCAATATTGACCTGCTGCGGCAGGGCAATAGCGACACTTATACCGGCGATCGCCTGGATGCGGCCATCAAGATGGCCGAGGTTCGCTTCAATCCCGAATATGCCGAGACGCTAAGGCGCTCGCGTCAGGCTGCCGAGCGTCGCGTCTGACCATTGCTCGAGGCGGGCAGACACTGCCTGCCCCTGATCGCGCACGGTAACCGGCAGCCCGAAACGCATCGCATCGTTCCGCATCAAGACCACTGCGCCGCCGGGGCAGGGGCGCAGGACGACGCCAATGGCCCGCAAAGGCGAGCGGGCGTCGGAATTGCGATAGACCAGAGCCCCGGTTTCCAGAAGCCGCGCCTCGCGCGGCACCAGCTTTGCCAGGGTCGCACCGTGACCGAAGCGGCCCTGGAGATAGGCCGGTATATGGTCGAGTTCCGGGGCTTCCGGCTCGCTTTCAGAACGGGTGGGGCTTGCTGGCGCGAGCGGAACGAGGGCAACGCGCTCCTGCGCGACGATGCCTGCTGATTCTGCCGGAATGAGCCCCAGATCCACCCCCGCCGCGATATCGCAGATGGCGAGCGGTTGTGGCGCCTCGGACAGGGCCAGCAATCCGGTCCGTTTCCGCCGCATCAGCCGCGCAAGACCGCGCGGTCCGTCCTGTGCGGGGCGCTGCAGAAACTCCATGCCATGATCAAGATAGGCCGGCGCGGCCTCGCTCCGTTCGCTGGCGATAAAGGGCCGCGCATCAGGCGTTTCGTAGATGGCATTCACCACCGGATCGTTGACGGCCCGGCGCTTGCGGCCGAGCAATTGGTTGACGGCATCCGGGCCGCTTTCGATGCAGCCGCGCCGCGTGAGATAGCCCGCAGCGGAACCGCAAAGGGCTATGCCATCCAGCGCACCGACAGGCTCGATCCGGTGGCGCTCCTCATGCCAGGCACTGACCCCGCCTGCCACATGCCATAGGGTCAGATCCGGCTGCCAGCCGCCGCAGACGATCAGGCGATCAACAATGACGCCCTCATGCTCGGAGCCTTCGAAATGCACGGCCAGACCGCCACTGGTCTTGGCCAATCCTGCCATGGCCGGAACTGTGCCCGGAAACTGCCTGATCCCATAGGCCTTGGTGAACTGGATGAACCGGGAATCGGGCTGCACCCGGCTATCGAGAATGCGATCAATCGTGATGCCGGCATCCTGCGCGAGCATGGCGAGGCGATAGGTCGGGCTGCTGACCGTCGCGTTCAGCGCTGATCGGCCCGGCCAGATGCCATAGCGGCTGGCCAGTTCATAGGTGTTGAGCGCGCCCATGACGCCAGGCAGCCTGTTGCCCGCGAAGATGGGCAGGCGTTCCAGGGAACCGGTCGCGAGGACGATGTGCCCAGTGGTGAGGTCGCGCACGCGACCCTGTGCCGTGAGGCCCGACATATAAACTTCGTGCACACGCACAAGGCCGGTGCGCAGCGCAAAGGCGCGGGTGCGGGTGAGAACGGTGATGGCATCATTGGCGCGCACGGCCTCGGCCAGTGCGGCCATGTTTGCTTCTGGCGGGCCCTCGCCTTCCTGTGTGCCAAAGAGGCCCGAGTGGCCGCCCAATTGCGGGCTGGCTTCGACCAGCGTGACCGTCTGGCCGAGCTTGGCCGCAGCGAGGGCGGCGGACATGCCCGCCACGCCGCCGCCAATGACGATGACGTCGCCGCCGGGCTCAGAAGTCCCCTCATATCCCCGCCATGGCCGGTCGAGGGCGTGCGGATCATCAAGCTGCACGCCGAGCGTGCGCCCCGGCTGGAACAGTCGCGCCAATGGACCCGGTTTCCGCCCTTTGCCGACGATGACAAATTCGGCGCCATTCAGCGCCGGGGTCCGGGCCATGGGGAGGGCGTGTTGCGGGTCTGCGGCCAGCGACGCATAGGCGATGGCCGGTGTTGCCTCCGGCGTGAGGCCAATCGGCAGCTTGCCATGTTCACCCAGCGTGTCGACGCCGGACGCCAAGGCGGCGCTGAGAACCGTGTCACCGGCAAAACCCGAAATCAGCCGTCCATCCAGGCGGAACCGTACCACCTCGGAGCGATCAATGCTGTTTCCGGCAAAACTTTTGGCGGTTTCGGCATCCAGCCGATTGATTTGCGGCCTCATGCGGCTTGGCCATGAACAGGCAGATGAAATTCGGCAACCGGTTCGGCACTGGCGGTGCGATTGGCGAGGCGCGCGCCAAACCAGCTTTCCTCTTGGGCACGCGGGTTGCCCGCAATCCAGCGCGCGAGGGCAGGGGCGAGAAAGCCTCCGGTTGGTCCGAGGCCAGCGACAATATCGGCGCCGACGCCGCCAACTCGGCCAAACAGGGGCGCACCATCAGTGGCCTCCAGCGCCAGATGTATGGTCTGGCCGGCCTGTTGCACCTGACGGCCATAGCCGAGGAGCGTTTGCAGCCCGGCAGAAAAATGCGTGAGCTCACCCCGACCGATGGCCGCGATCCCGCCTTCGGCCTGCTGCAGCAGGGTGGTGCCGGTATCGACCTGCATCATGACCGGCGCCGCAATTTGCTGGGTTGGCGTGGTGAGAATGGTCGCCATGGTCTGGCGCCGCAATAGGGCAGGCCACTGGTTGTTCGGCAGATGGGCGAGAATGGCGGCGCTGTCGGCCAAGATCGCCTGACCAGCCAGAATGGTGTCATCGCCCATCTTGAGGATGGCAACGCCGTCCGCGGCGATGCTGACATCCTCGGCGGCGCCGCGCAACACGTTCTGCTTGTCGAGCCAGCGGTCGAGCGCTGGTTCAAGCACCGGACGATTGAGCCGCACGGCGTCGCGCAGCATGACGCCACTGCGCCCGGCGCCGACCATTGAGGCGGAGATTTTTTCGGCAGCAAGACCAAAGCCGGACGCCATGTGCCGCATATGGGACAGAGCTTCGAGCGCCTCCGGCTCTTCGGCAAAGAGGATCGGGTCCACACGGCTCCATGCCGAGCGCCCGGCAATGCGCGAGAGAAGTTTGAGGGTTTCGGGCAAAAGCGCCGTGACCATCGACCAGCTTTGCGGGCGCGTCATCGGCGCAATGGACAGGTCAATGTCGCGCGGCAGGCGATAGCCGGAATGGCTTTCCCCGATAAAGGCGACGCTGCGCCCATGGGTGCCTGCCAGCAGTCCCGCAAGAAGGCGGGCCAGCGGGCTCGAACCGAAAACAGCAAAATCGACCTGCTTTTCGCTCATGCGCAGCTGCGCCGGGAGGGGCCAAGGGGCTGTGGCAATGCGTCCCGACCGGATGGAGCGCTTTTGGTGGCATTTCGCCATATTGTGCTTATAGAGAACGCAGCCTTGCCGCGGAAAGCAGCCAAGCGTTTGGGGCCCATGATATTCTGGTCGATCGCCATCGTCGTTACTGCCGTCGCCTGCGCTGCGTTGTTTTACGCAGCCGCCGGGCGCACGGTCAACGCGGCAGCCCCTGTTTCAGACGATGCCAACAGCCATTTCCGCATTCTGCTGGCCGGGATCGAAGCCGACCTGGCTTCGGGCAAGCTTGACGAGACGCAGGCGCTGGCCGCCAAGGGCGAACTGGCGCGCGAAAAACTTCGCGCCGACGCCGAAGCGGGGCCCGCCCCGGTGCGTGAATTGGGCAAAGGTCCAATCGTGGCCGGGCTGGGCCTGATAGCCGCCCTTGCTTTGGGGCTTTATGCCTGGCTTGGCAGCCCTGATCTGCCTGCCCAGCCGCTGGCCTCGCGCAGCGAAGTGATCGCGCAATCCATTGACCTGCCCGACGCCATTGCCCGCATCGAGGCGCGACTGGCGGAAAATCCAGACGATTTGCGTGGTTGGACTGTCATCGCGCCGGCTTATGTCGAACTCGGCCGCTATCCGGACGCGGTGCGGGCCTATCGCCTGGTTCTTGAGCTGGGCGAGCCCAGTGCGGAACTGCAGACCGATCTGGCCGAGGCGCTGCTCTTGGCGGCCGATGGCCTTGGTTCTGCCGAAGCCATTGAGCTGCTGAACGCGGCCATGGAAAGCGACGAAACCCACATTCGCTCCAGGCTCTATATGGCCGCAGAAATGATGCAGGC
>JAEYTY010000111.1 GCA_023433775.1 Pseudomonadota bacterium
TGTTCGGCAGGCTTCTTCGTATTCGTGGTTTTCGTCGTCATTCTAGCTCTTTCGTCACTCAGACGAGACCAGAACTCTCCTTAACGATCAAACCCAATTCTGTGCCAAGGGCGCTGATGACGGACACGCCACCTTGTGCGCGAGCGAAACCGAATCCAATCCGCCGCAGCAGATGACGAGAGTTTTCAAGATTTTAATCCTTGTTTTGACCGGGTAAGGCTGCGACCGGAGATTGCTCTAGCTTCCCTCTACGCCAGAAATGGCGACTTGTGAATGGACCCAGAAGGGGCCGCGGCGTTGCGGCCCAAACGCCTCCCAAGCCGCCGATCCGGGTGCAATAGCCGGGCACCGGAGCCCAGGGCGTGGCTTGGTGCCGCTGCTATGGCCCGGGAGATAAAGCCTTTGGCATGCGTGACCGCGGCGGCAAGTGGCCAGCCTCTGGCGAGGCCGGCTGCGACCGCAGAAGAAAACATGCAGCCCCCGCCATGAATCTCTCCCACGCTTTGCCGCTGCGCTGAAAAGCGTGTCACGCCGTCAGCGTCGATGAGCAGATCTGTACTGCGCTGTCCCGCAGCGTGTCCCCCTTTGATCAGCACAGCCTTGGGACCCATCGTCAGCAAGGCCCTGGCCTGAACGATCATCGCAGTCTCGTCCATGGCAATTGGCGTGCCGGTCAAGGCCGCCGCCTCGGGTAGGTTGGGCGTGAGCAGGAGGGTCCTGGGCAACAGCAGAGCGACCAGTGCGGCCAAAGCCTCTTCCGGGAGCAGGCGCGCGCCGCTGGTTGCGACCAGCACCGGATCAAGGACAATCTGGCTGGCATCATGCCGGCTCAAGGTCTCGGCGACCGCGGCAATGACCCCGGCATTGCCGAGCATGCCGATCTTGACCGACGCCACCGGCAGATCGGCGAACGCCGCCTCGATCTGGGCCGCTACAACTGTTGGAGGGACCGAGTGTATCGCAGACACCCGCATGCTGTTTTGCGCCGTCACCGCTGTAATCGCGCTGGTCCCGAAGACGTCAAAAGCGGCAAAGACCTTGAGATCGGCCTGGATCCCGGCGCCGCCACCCGGATCCGAACCTGCAACGGTCAAAGCAACGGGTATCACGACGGATCGCCTTCCAGCGCGACCAGCGCCACGTTGCGCCTGCCCATGGTATGCAATCGTCCCGCAGCGCGCAGAGCCCGCTGCCCGCTCCGGCAGCACAGCACGATGCGGGCACCACCATGCGCTGACGCCAGTTGGTCAATCTCCGTTGGCGCCAGGCGAAGTGCATCTGCCCGCGGCAGGACCGGCGCTTCGGCGACGCCGCGCAGGTCGATGACAATGTCGTCGGGCACGAGGTCCGCCAGTGCAATGAACGGCGTGGCATGTGAAGGCTCAGGACTATCGGCAAAGCTGAAGCCGCCAAACTGCAGGGTGTGACCGTCGAAGCTGACAACGCGGCCCAATATGTCTGGCTTGAGATCGAGCAACAGGTGAAGCGCCATATGAGCCTGGAGGCTTCCGATTGTCGCCACGGCAGAGCCCAGCACCCCGACGCTGGCGCAACTGCCTGCCACCTCCGGTGCATCGGGAAAGACCGCGCGATAACTCGGCGCGCCGCCGCAATAAGCGCCGACATAGCCGGACAGGCCGAGTACCGACGCGCTGACCAGCGGCTTGCCTAGGGCCCAGCAGTGGTCGGACAGGGTGTAGGTCGCCGCAAAATTGTCGGCGGCGTCGATGACGATGCTCGCCTCCTGGACCAATACGGCGGCATTCTTGGGCGTCAAGCGCTCGGATCCGGCCGTGACGACGATGCCGGGATTGGCGCGGAGCAGGGCCCTTCGCGCT
This sequence comes from Pseudomonadota bacterium, assembly GCA_023433775.1. Classification (GTDB taxonomy): domain Bacteria; phylum Pseudomonadota; class Alphaproteobacteria; order Rhizobiales; family Devosiaceae; genus Devosia. The sequence continues at coordinate 1,839 of JAEYTY010000111.1, forward strand.
GCGTCTGCCTTGGGCACACCGATATCGTCCATGCCGTAGAGCGGCTGCCGATGCAGATTGGTGAGGTCGACATGATCGTGGTCAACGATGACAATCTCGCCGATCCCGGCGCCCGCCAGGATCTGCAGGACCGACGAACCAAGACCGCCAGCGCCCACGACAAGTACCTTGGCGGCGGCGAGCCTTGCTTGTCCGGCCGCCCCGATTTCTGCCAACGTCGTCTGGCGGATGTAGCGATCGGTCATGTCAGGGCCTCGTCGTCGTGAGCCAGGCACGCGCCTGGAGGGAGGGTTCGGGATGACGCACGATGTCGCCCACGACTGCGACGCAATCTGCCCCCGCGGCGAGGCAGAGTTCTGCCCGCGCCACGGTCAACCCGCCGATGGCAACCAGAGGTCGTCCACCCACGAGGCGCTTCCATTCTCCGATCTGCGCCAGTCCCTGCGGTGCCCAGGGCATCTTCTTGAGCTGGGTAGGGTAAATAGGCCCCAGGGCCACATAGTCGGGCGCTTCGGCAAGGGCGCGATCGAGCTCTGCATGGTCATGGGTGCTGAGGCCGAAGCGTATCCCGGCTCGCCGCAACGCGCCCATGTCGGCCCCGGCCAGGTCCTCCTGGCCCAGGTGCACGAAATCGCACCCGGCATCGAGCGCCAGTTGCCAATGGTCATTGACCACCAATTGCGCACCTGCCGCCGCGGAGGCGGCTCTGGCGCGCTCGATCTGGGCCCGGAGCGCAGGCTCGGGGCAATCCTTGATCCGGAGCTGGATCAGTCTTGCCCCCCAGGCCAGCAACCGTTCGACCCAGTCCGCATCGGGCACCACGGGATAGAAGCGATCGAGGATCATGCGAGGATTGCCTTGCCCAGGACCGGGGTCGAGGGCGCCGCCATGTCGCGCGGCTCGAGGGGTGAAGCGGCATGGGCGAGCTGCCCCGCTTCCACAGCCAGGGCAAAAGCCTCGGCCATGCGAACCGGGTCGCCTGCCTCGGCCACGGCAGTATTGAGCAGCACCGCGTCATAGCCCATTTCCATCGCCGCTGCCGCATGCGAGGGCACGCCGAGCCCAGCGTCGATCACCAGCGGTACATCGGGGAAATGGGCGCGCATGGCGCGCAAGCCAAAGAGATTGTTCAGCCCGCGCGCCGATCCGATCGGGGCGCCCCAGGGCATCAATACTCGGCAGCCTGCCTCGAGCAGCCGTTCGGCCACGACCAGGTCTTCGGTCGTGTAGGGAAAGACCTCGAACCCGTCCTCGCTCAGGATACGTGCAGCTTCCACCAGCCCGAACACATCGGGCTGCAAGGTATCAGCCTCCCCGATCACTTCGAGCTTGATCCAGGTCGTGCCGAACAGTTCACGAGCCATATGGGCCGTGGTCACCGCTTCCTTGACCGAATGACAGCCGGCCGTATTGGGCAGCACGCGGACACCCAACTCGCCGATGAACGACCAGAAGGCTTGGCCGGCCCGCTGGTCGCCGCCTTCGCGCCGCAGCGACACGGTGACGATTTCGGCCCGTGAAGCACGCACCGCCGCCTCGAGAATTTTGGGGGAGGGATAACGGGCCGTGCCCAGCAGTAGCCGGGAGGACAGCGTGACACCATAAAACTCCATGCCTCAGCCTCCCTGCATGGGGGCGAGCACTTCGAGACTGTCGCCATCGTATAATTGCGTGTTCGCACGCCGCAGCGCGGGCACAAACCGGCCATTGACGGCGGTGGCGACGACGGCGCCCTTGTAGCCCAGCGCGTCGAGCGCCTCGTCGAGGTGGCTTGCCGTCAGCTGCCGCTCGGCGCCGTTAAGCAGAATTCGCATGGATAAGCTCCGTGCCCAAATGGGGATCTAAGGCCGCGCCGGCGGCAATCTGCGCGAGGGCCGGGGCAAGCAGGAAACCGTGGCGGAAGAGGCCATTGACGCGAACGACACGTCCCGTCCGCTCCACCCTGGGAAGGTTGTCGGGAAGGGCAGGGCGGAGATCGGCCCCAAGCTCGAGAATTTCCGCCTCCCCCAGCGCCGGATGGAGGGTGAAGGCAGCCCCCAGTAAGTCGAGCATGGAGCGCACGCTGACCGGGCCCCGTGACTCGCTTTCGAGCATGGTCGCACCCAGCATGAAGACGCCTTCGCCGCGCGGAACCAGATAGATCGGCAGGCGTGGATGCAAAAGGCGCACCGGCCGGGACAGCGACAGACTGCGTGAGCGGATCAGCGCCATCTCCCCGCGAACGCCGCGCAGTGCCGGCATGTCGATCCGCCCGCCGAGTCCGCGACAATCAAAGACCATATCGCCGGCAGCCGCCTCGGGCTGGAGGTCGGTTTCGAACCGGATCTCCACCCCAAGGGGCGTCAGCCGGTCCAGAAGCGCCGCCAGCGCACGTCGCGGATCGAGATGCCCTTCCTCCGGGAAAAAAAGGCCTTTGCGGAAGCGACCGGCCAGGTCGGGCTCCAGCGATGCCAAGCCCGCCTCGTCCTGCCATTCGTAGCGCTCGGTGCGGCGGGCGAAGCGGTCGAGTTCGGCAAGATCGCGCGCTGGCGCGACAACCAGCGTGCCCTTGGCCACCACGCCCGGGAACCGCTCACGCCACCAGGCGAGGGACGGGGCGCCAAGACGGCCGACCACGGCCTCGCTCGATGCCATTTCGCACCACGGCGCAAGCATGCCCCCGGCATGCCAGGAACAGCTCCCCGGCCCGAGCCCCGCATTGCGGTCGAACACCTCCACCGCAAGGCCTCGCTCGGCCAAGGTCAGGGCGGTCGTCAGCCCGGCGACGCCTGCCCCGATCACTGTTGCCCGCAGGGGCGCGCGGCTAATCGAGCGGGACATAGACCTTGCCCCCCTGGTCGAGGAACTCGCGCGACTTCTCCGCCATGGCATCCTCGCGGGCGGCCATGTCGCGGATATCCTGCGTGATCTTCATCGAGCAGAATTTGGGTCCGCACATCGAACAGAAATGGGCGGTCTTGTGGGCTTCCTTGGGCAGGGTCTCGTCGTGGAAGCTGCGTGCCGTATCGGGGTCGAGCGAAAGGTTGAACTGGTCTTCCCAGCGGAATTCGAACCGGGCCTTTGACAGCGCATCGTCACGCAACTGTGCCGCCGGATGTCCCTTGGCCAGATCGGCCGCATGCGCAGCGATCTTGTAGGTGATGACGCCGGTCTTGACGTCGTCGCGATTGGGCAGGCCCAGATGTTCCTTGGGTGTCACGTAGCAGAGCATGGCCGTACCGAACCAGCCGATCTTGCCGGCGCCGATGGCCGAGGTGATGTGGTCATAGCCCGGCGCGATGTCGGTGGTCAGGGGCCCCAGCGTATAGAATGGAGCCTCGCCGCATTCGCGCAACTGCTTGTCCATGTTCTCCTTGATCTTGTGCATCGGGACGTGCCCGGGACCTTCGATCATCACCTGGCAACCCTTTTCCCAGGCGACCTTGGTCAGTTCGCCCAGCGTTTCGAGTTCGGCGAACTGCGCTGCGTCATTGGCATCGGCAATCGAGCCGGGGCGCAGGCCGTCGCCGAGTGAAAACGACACGTCGTACTTGGCCATGATGTCGCAGATGTCACCGAAGCGTTCGTATAGGAAGCTTTCCCGGTGGTGGGCAAGGCACCAGCCGGCCATGATGGAACCCCCGCGCGAGACGATGCCGGTGACGCGTTTTGCGGTCAGCGGCACGTGGGCCAGGCGCACGCCGGCATGGATGGTGAAGTAATCGACACCCTGCTCGCACTGTTCGATCAGGGTGTCCGAGAACACCTCCCAGTCCAGCTTGGCTGGGTTGCCGCTGACCTTTTCCAGCGCCTGGTAGATCGGCACCGTGCCGATCGGGACGGGCGAATTGCGGATGATCCATTCGCGCGTGGCGTGGATATTGCGGCCGGTCGAGAGATCCATGACCGTGTCGGCGCCCCAGCGGATCGCCCAGACCAGTTTCTCGACCTCTTCCTCGACCGAGGACGACACGGCGGAATTGCCGATATTGGCGTTGATCTTGACCAGGAAATTTCGCCCGATCACCATCGGTTCGATTTCGGGATGGTTGATATTGGCCGGAATGATCGCCCGGCCCCGGGCGATCTCGTCGCGCACGAATTCCGGGGTGATGAAGGGCGGAATGGCCGCGCCGAAACTGTTCCCATCAGCCAGGCGGGCCTCCGCGCCATCCAGCATATGCTGGCGCCCCAGATTCTCCCGTTCGGCGACGAAGATCATCTCTTTGGTGATGATGCCGGCGCGCGCATAGTCCAATTGGGTGACCGGTCGTCCGGCCATGCCGCGGAGCGGCTGATGGGTGAGCGGGAAATGCGCGACGGCCCTGTCCGGAGATACATTGCCGTCGTCCTCGGGCCTGATGGCGCGACCCGCATAGGGTTCTGCGTCGCCGCGCTTGGCAATCCAGTTTTCGCGCAGGCGCGGCAGACCGCGCTTGAGGTCTATGGCAATGGCCGGATCGGTATAAGGTCCGGACGTGTCGTAAACCCGGAACGCCGGGGCGTTGGGATCGTCGATGGCGATCTCGCGAAAGGGCACGCGGATATCGGTGGCGAGCGGACTGCTCGCATAGACCTTGCGCGATGCGGAAAGCGGAGTGGTGGATATGCCATTGGCGCTAAGCGCCCTGGCGTTGATGGTCTTGTTCACGATGGGTCTCCATGTTTTCTCGTGAAAACGGAAACCCGGGCGCAGCTCTGGTGGCGGATGACGATCCCGTCCCTTCGCCGGCATTACCCGGATCAGGTTCAAAGGGTTCGGCCTCTCAGCCATCTCAGACCAGACTCTTGCGAACCTGGACACCCCTCGGACGCCGCGAGAAGACGGCATCGTCGTGCCAATGTCAACCCGTCAACTCCACCTTGCCAACAGCGCGGCTCGAGAGGTATACGCGCCAAATCTGGTGCCCGCTTCGGCGGGAGAATCGGGAACGCGGTTGAAATCCGCGACGTGCCCAGCGCTGTGCGGGGGACCTGTCGGGCATATGCCACTGGCTGTTGATTGCCACTGAGATCTGATCCTCTAGGGGCAGAAGTTTTCACTGAGATTTGGCTCTGACTCACATTTGCTGCTGTTGCGGCCGAGGTTCGCGCTGGTTCTTAGGAGGATCAGCAGATGCAGCATGGTTTTCAGCGCGCGAGCCTCGCGCCGGATGGTTTTGCAGTAGATGCGGTGCAGGTCGTGGCGGACAGGGTGCAAATCCTGCTTCGCTCTCGCCAACCGTGGGGAACGTGCCCTGACTGTGGTCGCCGTAGCCGGCGTGTGCAAGCCGGTATAGGCGGCGGCCAGCAGATTTGCCGCTCGGTGGACGACGGGTGGAACTTTCGATCCTGACGCGTCGGTTCTGGTGTGATGGTGTTCTTTGTGGCCGTCGCATTTTCTGCGAGCGGTTCGATGACAGCGTCTTGGGCCGGTATAGCCGGCGCACGCAGCGGCTCGAGACCATCGTGCACCATCTCGGTCTGGCTTTAGGCGGCAGGCCCGCAGCCAGTTTCGCCGATCGTCTCATGATACCGGTCAGCAAAGACACTTTGCTGCGTGTCGTGCGGCGGCGGGTCACGGACCATGATGACCCGCTGACGGTGATTGGAATCGACGACTTCGCTTTTCGGCGCGGGCAAACCTACGGGACGATTGTGTGCGACCTCGAGCGTCGCAGGCCGGTCGTCCTGCTGCCAGATCGCGCGTTGAATACCTCCCGCGCGTGGTTGTCCGAGCATCCAACCATATCAGTCGTCGCCCGAGATCGCGGGGGTGGCTATGGCGAGGCGATTACCAGGGGCTTGCCGAATGCCGAACAGGTCGCCGACCGCTGGCACCTTATGGAAAACTCAAGCCGCGCCTTCCTCGACGCCGTCGGTAAATCCATGCGTCAGATCAGACAGGCGGTAGGCAGCAATATCGTCGACCCCAAGCTGCTGACCTATGCCGAAAAGCTGCAATACGAAGGATATTTGCGCCGGCAGGAGACCAACGAGGCCATCAAAGAGCTGTCGAAGAAGGGCACCTCAATCCGACAGATCGTCCGGCAAACAGGCCATAGTCGGAAGGTCGTACGCGACGTTCTGCGTGGCCAAAGGTTCGACGTGTTCCGAACAAGGCCAAGTTCGCTAGAGAGCTGGCTCCCTTGGCTAAACACCCGTTGGGACGAGGGCGTCCGAAATGCTTTAGTACTCTGGCGCGAGATGCAGGCGCAGGGCTTTCCAGGACAAAGCGGTGTCGTCTCACAATGGGCGCAACGCCGGCGTCTTGCTGAGAAGGCAAATCAAAGCGGGTTAGCGCGAACACCGTCGGCGCGCGTCATCGCCAGGCTGTTGACCACGGCGCGGGATGATCTGGCAAAGTCAGAAGCTATCTTGGTCGCTGCGATCGAAGTGAATGTACCCGAGCTGGTGGTGGCCCGCACCACCATCGGCAACTTCCAGTCCATGATCCGATCCAAAACAGCGACGAAGTTGGAAGACTGGTTGCAGGCGGCAAAACTCAGCCTGGTGACCTCATTTGCCAATGGTGTCGAGAAAGACCTGGCCGCCGTCAGAAATGCGATCATCTCTCCATGGTCAAACGGGCAGACCGAAGGGCAGATCACGCGCCTGAAGCTCGTCAAACGACAAATGTATGGGCGAGCAAAGCTAGATCTGCTTCAGGCGAGATTAATAGGAGCCCGATAGCGAAGCTTCAGCAAAAGTGCGTCAGAGCCAAATCTCGGTGGAAATATCCCAGCCTACTGGGTCACTTCTCAGTGGCAATCAACACTGTGCCGTCATCCGACCTTGCGGGCGGTGAACGGCGTTACGGTCTTGCACTGCATTCCTGCGATGACGGCTGCTGCTGCGGCGTCTAGGCCGGGAATGCTGAGATCATATTCGAACACCGTGCTGCCACTCACCTGGGATGCGCTATCAACGCTTACAATATGAATGACGCTGGCGCCCGACGACCCGCCATTGGCAGACATGCGCTCGTCGATGAGAACACCGCGCCAGGTCTGCAGGCCGGTTTTACTCCAGCGCACCCTGCCCACTGATTCCATGAACAGTTTGTCGGGGTGGAACTCACGCCCCCATT
>JAEYTY010000117.1 GCA_023433775.1 Pseudomonadota bacterium
GTGCAGCGCCATCGCGGCCAGATCAGCATCAAGAGCAAGCCGGGCGACGGCCTGCGGGTGGATGTGTTGCTGCCCTAGGTTGTATCGACACAACCTACCGGGCGCACCTGTGGGCAATTCTCAAATCCAAAAGCAAAGGGCGCCGCGGGGGCGCCCTTGAAACTTGCCGTCTCGATCGTTCAGCGCTTGCGCTTGTCCATCTGGTGATAGGCGCGGCGGGAGTGGAAGTCGCAATAGGGGCCGGTATCGAGGCTATGCTGGCCGCAGAAGTAGAAATCCTTGGAGAGCGGATCGCCGATGGGCCACTTGCAGGTGTGCTCATTGAGCTGGAGCAGATTGAGGCGCTTGTCCTCGGGAATGAAGAGCTCGGCGCTGGCGGGCGCGACATAGAGCTCGGCTTCCATCTCGGGGCTGGCGGCAAGGGCAGTGGCGCCCATGACCTGCGGACGGGACATGGTGACGCGCGGCTTTGCGGCGGCGCTGCTCATGCCCGCAGAGGGGCTGGCGACGCGGCGGGGCGCCGGACGACTGGCCGGGCGGGCGCGCGGCGTGGTGTTGGTGGGCTTGGCCCGCGCCGAGAGCTTGAGGCGGTGCACCTTGCCGATCACGGCATTGCGCGTGACGCCTTCGCCGAGCTCGCCGGCGATCTGGCTGGCGCTGAGGCCTTCCATCCAAAGCTTCTTCAACAGTTCGACGCGCTCGTCAGTCCAGCCCGCCGATTGTGCTCCTGAAACCATCGTCAAAACAGAATCCTTCATTGCGCTGCCAAAACGGCTTGGCAGCCTTATCGACTCTACAGTTCGTATGTTGAGCTGGTCCGCCACACGAAATGTCGTGTCCCCAACGAGGATGAGAGTACGCCATCGGCGGAATCGGGATCAAGAGTCGGGTGGGACTTTCCCCGTAAATTCGTTGGTTAAAATTATGCTAAGAAAGTTTGAGTCAAATCAGCGGCTTGGCGCGAGATTGTTGACTTGGAAGGCAAAAATCGCCTAATTCTGAGGTCCAAACGCGCTGCCGAGGGGGCGCGTTTTTGATTTTTGTGACCTCTTTGTCACGCCCCTGATCCCTTGCAATGGAGAAATTCAGCCATGTCTTCGCTCTACGGCACATATGCCCGGTCCGATCTCGCTTTCGAGCGGGGCGAGGGTATGCGCCTGTATGACCAGCATGGCCGAGATTATCTCGACTTTCACTCCGGCATTGCGGTCAATGCGCTGGGCCATGCCGACCCGCATCTGGTCGCCACGCTGCGGAGCGCCGCCGAAAAGGTCTGGCATGTCTCCAATGTGTTCTCGATCCCCGAGCAGGAGCGGCTGGGCCAGCGGCTGGTCGACCAGACCTTTGCCGACAAGGTGTTTTTCACCAATTCGGGCGCCGAGGCCATTGAATGCGCGATCAAGACGGCGCGGCATTATTTCTTCGCCAAGGGCGAGCCTGAGCGCTACGAGATCATCGCCTTTACCGGCTCGTTCCATGGACGGACGCTGGGCACGATCGCGGCTGGCGGCAATCCGAGCTATCTCGAAGGCTTTGGCCCGCCCATGCCGGGCTTCAAGCACACGGCGCCGGGTGATCTTGAGGCGGTGAAGGCACTGATCGGGCCACAGACCTGCGCGATCCTGATCGAACCCGTGCAGGGCGAAGGCGGGGTGACCGCCATGAGCGTCGAATTCATGCAGGGCCTGCGGGCGCTGTGCGACGAGCATGGCCTGTTGCTGGTGCTGGACGAGGTGCAGTGCGGCTTTGGCCGGACGGGGCGGTTTTTCGCGCATGAATGGGCGAGCATCACGCCCGATATCGTTGCGGTCGCCAAGGCGATTGGCGGTGGCTTTCCGCTGGGGGCGTGCCTCGCGCGGGAAGAGGTGGCCGCATCCATGGTGCCGGGCACGCATGGCTCGACCTATGGCGGCAATCCGCTGGCCTGTGCGGTGGGTAATGCCGTGCTCGACCGGATTCTGGCGCCCGGCTTTATCGACCATGTCAATCTGATGGGTCAGCGGCTGGCCTGGCATTTGCAGCAGCTGGCGCAGAAATATCCAGAACAGGTGCTGGAAACGCGGGGCAAGGGATTGCTGGCCGGCATCAAGATTGCCCCGCCGGTGCGTGATTTCGTGGCGCGGCTGCGCGATGACCATCAATTGCTGGCGATTGGCGCTGGCGACAATGTGCTGCGCCTCCTGCCGCCGCTGATCGTTTCGGAAGAAGACATTGTGGAAGCGATGGAGCGGATTTCGGCGGCCTTCGACGCTATCGAAGCGGAAACCGCTGCCACGGCGGCCGCGGGGTAAATGTCATGTTGACGTTCTATCATTTTGGACGGCGGCGAAACGGGGCCTTTCCTCCCCCCTGAGCGGGCAAGCGCAAAGCGCCCCCAAGCCCATAGATTATATCAGCGTCACAAAAGGACACCGGCCCATGACTTCGACCGGCAACCCAAGACATTTTCTTTCGATCGACGATTTCGACTATTCCGAGCTGCGCGGTATGCTCAACGCCGCCGGTTCGCTCAAGCAGCGCCTCAAAGAGGGCGACCGCCCGCAGCTCCTCAAGGACAAGGTGCTGGCGATGATTTTTGAGCGCCAGTCGACCCGCACCCGCGTCAGCTTTGACGTGGGAATGCGCCAGCTGGGCGGCGAGACCATCATGCTTTCGGGCCAGGAAATGCAGCTCAGCCGCGAAGAAACGCTTTCGGACACCGCCAAGGTGCTGAGCCGCTATGTGGACGCCATCATGATCCGCATTCTGAGCCATGCCGACCTGCTCGAATTGTCGGAAGCGGCCAGCGTGCCGGTGATCAATGGGCTGACGCGGCGGGCGCATCCCTGCCAGATCATGGCCGACCTCATGACCTTTGAGGAGCATCGGGGCAATATCAAGGGCGCCAAGGTCGCCTGGGTGGGTGACAGCAATAATGTGCTGCATTCCTGGGTGAATGCGGCCGAGCTGTTCGAATGCCACCTGACGATTGCGACGCCGGAAGAATATAGCCCCGAAAAGGATTTGATGGATGACATCCGGCGCGCCGGGGAATTCGTCAAACTGATCGAAGATCCGCGCGAGGCCGTGGAAGGCGCCGATCTCGTTATTACCGATACCTGGGTATCGATGGGCGATGTGGATATTGCCGAGCGCCGCCGGGTCTTGAAACCGTACCAGGTCAACACCAGCTTGATGGCACTAGCGGACAAGAACGCTCTTTTCATGCATGACCTGCCCGCCCATCGGGGCGATGAGGTTACCGACGAGGTCATCGACGGGCCGCAATCGGTTGTGTGGGACGAGGCCGAAAACCGCCTCCACGCGCAAAAAGCTATCCTGTGCTGGGCCCTCGGGGTCGAGACAAACTAAGACTGGCTTGCAATTCGCGCATTTCAAACACCACCCCTGCCCCGGCACGGGTGGTGTCGCAGCTTTGTGCGATTGGCCAGTGGCACAATCGGGCCGGGCCGCGTAGCCTTGGGAACGAGACATATGAAGACGGAACCGACGACGATGAACGAGAACCTGCTCTCTGCCCTGGGCCTCGACAGGCCCGAGACCGGCGACGATGCCGTGGTCTCCTTCGCGCTCGAAAAACTCGATACGCGCGGCCGCGTGGTGCAACTGGGCGAAGCGCTCGATACGATCCTGTCGCGGCACGATTATCCGGCGCCGGTGGCCCGCCTGCTCGGCGAGGCCGTGGTTCTCGCTGCGCTGATCGGATCGTCGCTGAAATTTGAGGGCAAGTTCATCCTGCAGACGCAGACGGATGGACCGGTGAACCTGCTGGTGGTCGATTTCGACGCGCCGGACGGGATGCGCGGCTATGCCCGCTACGACCATGATATGCTGGTGAAGGCGGCTGAGACCGGCGCAACCAGCCCGGCGGAATTGCTGGGCAATGGGCACCTCGCGATGACCATCGACCAGGGGCCGCATATGGAGCGCTACCAGGGCATCGTGGCGCTGCATGGCAATTCGCTGGAAGAGGTGGCGCATACCTATTTCATGCAGTCCGAACAGATCCCGACCCAGGTGCGGCTCGCGGTGGCGCAGATGACGACACGCGGCGATCATCGTCCGCGCTGGCGGGCGGGCGGAATGCTGATCCAGCATCTGCCGGCCAGCGGCATAGCGGTGATGGCGGACCTGCCGGGCGATGGCAATTTCGACAATCCCGATATGTCCGACCCCGACTTCCAGGAGGCCGATGGCTGGAGCGAAGCCAAGGCACTGCTGGCGACGGTGGCGGATATTGAGCTGGCCGATCCCGATGTTTCGCCCGAGAGGCTGATGTTCCGGCTGTTCCACGAAACGGGCGTCCGCGTGTTTCCGCCCGTGGCTCTCTATGAACGCTGCAGCTGCTCGGCGGATCGTATCGAAGAAATGCTGAGCACAAGCTTTACGGAAGCCGACCGCCAGGAAATGGCCGTGGATGGCGAAATCGAAGTCGTGTGCGAATTCTGCTCCACGGCCTATCGCTTTAACCCGCATCAGTTTCACAACCACAACTGAGCAGACATACTGACGCCCGGCCCCATCGCAGGACAAGCGAGGGCCGGGCAGCAAGTCTCACAATTGTGATTGGTGATATAATAGCATGGACAGTTCGGTCCCCAATTGTGGGTAGAACAGTACTTTCAAGCGCAATGTGATCGCCACTTCAGTGCTTCGAACTACATAATTTCTACTTCGAACAAAATGCTGCAAGCTTGCTTTCGGGCGCGAACAGGCGAAGATTGCAATCGTTTGAGGGGATTTTCTGGGGGGTCGGATGAATGCCGATCTGATGTCGACGATCGAAGCTATTCAGCAGGCCGATTCTGCTTCGATCCACGGCATTCTGTATTCTGCTATCAACCGCTACGGATTCGAACGATTTATCGTTTCCGGCCTGCCTGACCGTGGCATGGATGTACGCCCTTTCGTTTTGCTTTCGGGTTGGTCCGACGAATGGTATGGGCGCTATACGGGCGAAGGCTATGTCCACCTCGACCCCGTTGCACGGCAGTGTTTTTCCACGACAACACCATTTGACTGGGCCGATGCGCCCTTTGACCGGGAGAATGACCTGCCCGCCAGGCGGGTTATGGACGAGGCCCGCGATTTCGGCATGAGCGACGGATTTTGCGTGCCCGTGCATATGGAAGGCGGAATGCAAGGGGTGGTGTCGCTGGTGGGCAGCACGGCTGAGCTAAGCGACCACGACCGGCTGGAGCTGCACATGCTGGCGCTTTATGCGCATGGGCGGCTGCGCTTTCTCAATTCCCAAAGGAGCGAGCACAATGTGCGTCGCGCCATTACCCAGCGCGAGGCAGAAGTGCTGAAATGGGCCGCGCGCGGCAAAACCGCTTCAGAGATTGCCGACATTACCGGCCTCAGCGTGCGCACGATCAACCAGCATTGCGAAAATGCGCAGAAGCGGCTGGGCACGAATAACCGCCTGCATACGGTTGTCGAGGCCATCCGCCACAAGCTGATTATCCTGTGATGCGGAAACAGCGCGACGCTATATTGGGATTTTTACCAATTCCCACCACGAACCCGGCCATGCGTAATATTATATTAATAATAGGGCGCATTCGGGGGCAGAATGAAGGTCCATATTCTCCGCGATGTTGCGGACAATTCTGATCGGGATTTACTGGAGCGGAATTACCGCCTGAGACACCAGATTTTTGTTGAACAACAGGGATGGGAGACCCTGCGAAGGCCAGATGGCCGCGACATTGACGATTTCGATACGCCCCTGTCGACCCATATACTGGTCACCGACGAGGGCGAGCTGGTGGGAGGCTCGCGCCTCACGCCGCTCGATACACCGAACTTGCTGCAGACTGTTTTCAACGGGCTAGTGCATGGAGACCTCCCCGATGCGCCTTCGCTTGGGGCCGATTGGACGCGCTTTTATGTGCGGGCCGATCGACGCGAAGGCCGGCGGCGCGCTCCCGAGTCTGCAGCCCTTTTCTGCGCGATGATGGAATATGCCCTGTTGCAGGGCTATTCTTTCATCACATTCGTTTCGTCCATCTACATGCTCGAACACGGCACCAGTGTCGGGTGGCGGATCACGCCGCTGGGGCCATCGGTGATGATCGACGGCAAACCAACGATTGCCGCCTGGATAGAGGTTTCAGAGACAGCCCTGGACAATGTGCGGCGGGCCACCGGGATGGGCGTGACGCTCGTCCCGGCTGCCGTGCTGCGCGGGGGTGACACAAGCCGCATCGATCTCAACTGCTGAGCGGAGCGCCCTGCCATGTCCGCTGCCATTGACCTGATCCGGGCATTGCTTGGGCGACCGGTTGAAGACAGCGAAGCGCGCGCGGCCCTAACGCTGGCACTGGAAGCCGAAATCGACCCGCTGCGCTGGTGCGCCATCCATTTCGGACTTGGGGAAGGCGAAGCCATGCGCCGCGCCGCCGCTTGGGCGGATCTGGCCTTTTATGACGCCGTGCCGAGGCTGGCGCACGCTGACCTGCAGCCCGACCGGCTGGAAATGCTGGCCAATGTGCAGATGTTCCGGGTGCAACTCCTCGACCGGGACGTGGCATTTGCGGCGCCCGATTTCTTCGGGGTGTTGCGGCTGCAACAGGCACGGCAACGCGACCCTGACCTGCGCAAGCATGTGTGCCTTGTGCCCGGCAATGCGCTACGGAGTTTTCTGGCGCAGGCCGCAGCCCCGGCTCTCGTCGACGGGGCAAGGCAGAACCTGGCGCGGCGCTGGCCCTATGCGACGGCACAACTGGACTTGACCAGAGCGGTGCGGCGCAGTTTTACGGCCATCGTCATCATCCTGGTGGGGCTGTTGGTGTCGGCGCCCTTTTCGGGGCAGATGTGGGTCTTGCCGATCTGGGTCGGGCTTGTGGCGCTGCCGGTTGCCTTGCGCGTTGCGGTGATGTTTGTGCCCCTCAAACCATCGGCGCGCGTTCCGCCTTTTGTCGACGCGGCGGACCTGCCGATTTATTCGGTGCTGGTGCCCTTGCGGGACGAAGCCAATATGGTCAGCCAGCTTTTCGCCGCGCTCAAGCAGATCAATTACCCCTCGGACAAGCTCGATATCCTCCTGGTGGTGGAGCAGCGCTCTTCCTATAGATCGTGCCCCTCGGCGTGGTGTAACTGAGGCAGGGCCTCCACGCATATCCGGCTTGGCCGGGTTGGTCAGCGTGCTGGGACTGCCGGCAGGCTGACGAGGGGATCATCGCTCAATGGGGCGACGGA
>JAEYTY010000132.1 GCA_023433775.1 Pseudomonadota bacterium
CTGCCGGCCTCGGCCATGCGCTGCAGAAAGAGGTTCGGCCATCCCCATAGCCAGGGCGCGATATTGACGGGGATCATCACCATGGTTTCGCGGCAGGCGTCGGGCATCCTCCCGGTCCACCCGAGCAATGCATACTGGCCGATACAATCGACCAGCCCGCGCCGCGACCAGACCTTGAGCCCGTCGATTTCCGCTGCGGCACGATAAGTCGGCTCATCGCCGCCATAGGCGCCCCAAACAGCCGGGCGCCATTGTGGATTGGCCGCCAGCAGCGCGGCCAGCATGTCGCCCTCGCGCGCTTCCCGGCTTTTGAAATTGACGAGCACATGCCGGTCCGGAAAGGCCGCAAGCACCTCGCGCAGCTCCGGCATTTGTCCCACGCCTTGGCCCCGGAAGGGAAAACTCTGTCCGCCATCTGCGGTATAGCCATAGCCAATATCGAGCGCCCGCAGCTCCGCCATGCTGAGGCTTCTGGTTGTACCGCTGCCATCAGTACGGCAATCGACCGTCCAGTCATGCATCACGGCGAATTGCCCGTCCGTGGTCGGGTGCACATCCAGCTCGACAATATCCGCGCCCGCGGCAAAGGCCGCCTCAATTGAGGGCAGGGTATTTTCGAGCAGCCCGTGACGCGGCTTGTCAATGCGCTCGGCTGTGCAGGTGTCATTGTCGAGGTCTTCGCGGTGATAGGTCTGGTGCACGCCGCGATGCGCGATCAGCCGGATGCCCTCGCCCTCGATCGGAGCCACCCGCCAACTGGCATTGTTGAAGTAGATGGCCGCCAATAGCGTGACCACGAACAGCGCTACCCATTTCTTCAATGCAAATATCCCCCTTGCCATGCCGCCACCTTCGTCACTTAAACCGGTGGAATTGAGGCGTCCGCGCCACCGGCACCAGGCTGCGTCTAGCCAAACAAAAAGGCCGGAGCGAATGCTCCGGCCCTTCATCAATTCATATCTGGCCGGCTTACGCCATGGCCTTCTGCAGGTTTGCGTCGATGGCGTCGAGGAAGCCGAGGGTCGAGAGCCATGGCTGGTCGGGGCCGACGAGCAGGCTCAGGTCCTTGGTCATCTTGCCTTCTTCGATAGTGTCGACAGTGACCTTTTCCAGCGTCGAGGCGAACTTGGCCAGTGCTTCATTGTCGTCGAGCTTGGCGCGGTGGGCCAGGCCTCGCGTCCAGGCGAAGATCGAGGCGGTGGAATTGGTCGAGGTTTCCTTGCCCTGCTGATGCTGGCGATAGTGACGGGTCACCGTGCCATGGGCGGCTTCGGCTTCCACGATCTTGCCGTCGGGGGTCGCCAGAACCGAGGTCATCAGGCCCAGCGAGCCAAAGCCCTGCGCCACGATGTCGGACTGCACGTCGCCGTCATAGTTCTTGCAGGCCCAGACATAGCCGCCGCTCCACTTGAGCGCGGCCGCCACCATGTCGTCGATCAGGCGGTGTTCATACCAGATCTTCTTGGCTTCGAACTTTTCCTTGAACTCGGCTTCGTAGATCTCCTGGAAGATATCCTTGAAGCGGCCGTCATAGGCCTTGAGAATGGTGTTCTTGGTCGAGAGATAGACCGGCACGCCACGGGCCAGGCCGTAGTTGAAGCTGGAATAGGCGAAGTCGCGGATCGAGTCGTCGAGATTGTACATGGCCATGGCCACGCCGGCGCCGGGCGCCTGGAACACTTCGTGCTCGATGACCTTGCCGTCTTCGCCGGTGAACTTGATGGTCAGCGTGCCCTTTCCGGGGAAGCGGAAGTCGGTGGCGCGATACTGGTCGCCAAAGGCATGACGGCCGACGATGATCGGCTGGGTCCAGCCGGGCACCAGGCGCGGCACGTTCTGGCAGATGATGGGTTCGCGGAAAATCACGCCGCCGAGAATGTTGCGGATCGTGCCATTGGGCGATTTCCACATCTTCTTGAGTTTGAATTCTTCGACGCGCTGCTCATCGGGGGTGATGGTGGCACATTTGATGCCGACGCCATGCTTCTGGATGGCGTGAGCGGCGTCAACGGTGATCTGGTCGTTGGTTGCGTCGCGGCTTTCGACCGACAGGTCATAATATTCGATGGGCAGATCGAGATAGGGGTGGATGAGCTTGTCCTTGATCGCCTGCCAGATGATCCGGGTCATTTCGTCGCCGTCGAGGTCGACGACCGGGTTGGCGACTTTGATCTTGCTCATCGAAAACTCCCATTGAAATCCGCAATTGGCCATCGGCCATGTCGGCGGCCCGTATAGCATTGCCAGAGAAAAGCGCAAAGACAGGCTCGGCAAGGGGGCTTGCCGGAAGCGCTGTGCTATTTCGGGGGCAATGTCCTGACAAAGGCCCGTGCCCGGCTGATCCAGCCGGAAAGCACCTCGTCATCTTCGATAGCGTCGCCCTCCACCTGCACATAGCCGCTCATCACTCGCCCGGTCATGCTCATAACGCCGGCGCCGGGCTGTTGCAGGGCTTCAACCTGTCCGTCCTTGCCTGTGCGGACCAGCAGGCTGCCATCCTTCATCGGCGCCACCAGCATATTGCCGCTCAGCATGAAGGCGATGGAGCCGAACATCTTCTGTTCGCGAATGGAATCGCCTGGCGGCAGCAATGCGCGGACGCGCTCGGCCAGTTCCTGTACGGCCATGCTCATGGCGTTTTCTCCGGTCGATAGGCCTGATATTGCGGCAGATGATCGGCAATCAAGTCCCAGCCCATATGGCTTCTGGCAAAGATAAGCTGGTTGGGCAGGAACCAATCGTTCTGCCCCGCAAAGAGGCCTGCCGGCATCATCCGCAGCGCTGGTGCGCGCGATGATTGTCCGCAGATCGGCGTGCCGCAATTGGGGCAGAAGCTGCGGGTGAAATCAGCGCCGGAATCGGCGGACCGGGAAAATTTCTTGACCTCGCCCTCAATGCTTACGGCATCGACAGGCATGAGAACGACATTGGAATGGCCCGTGCCGCTGACCTTCTGGCAGTCGAGGCAGGAGCACATAAACATGCTGGCCACCTGTCCATGTACAGCCACAGAAACTGCACCGCAGGCACAGGTGGTCATTTGATTTAGTGTCGGGCGATTTGCATTGCTCATGCGCGAAGGCTGGCACGCCAAAATGACAGTCGCAAGCACCATTCTTGCCTTTGTTCGCGGGACCAGCAAGACTTGCCGCGCTGTGAGGAGAATGCATGGCGCTCTATCCCGACTATCCGATTTGTACGTCCAGGCTGCGCCTCAGACCTTTTACGCGTGGCGACCTCGATAGCGTCTTCGCCTATCGCGGACGTGAGGATGTGGCGCGCTATCTTTTTGATACGGCTCTGAGCCGAGACGAATGCGCTCTGGCCATTCAACAGCGCACCACTCAGATCAGCCTGGGGGGTGAGGGTGACCGGCTCATCCTTGCCGTAGAACGGGCTGACACGGGCGCCCTTGCCGGCGAAATTTCGCTCATCTGGCGGTCGGTCGAAGCGCGGCAGGGAGAGTTGGGCTGGATTTTTCATCCCGATCACCAGGGCCAGGGCTTTGCCCACGAAGCCGCCACGGTGCTGATGGACCTGGCTTTCGGTGCTGCGGACCTGCACCGACTCTACGCGCGCTGCGACGCCGGCAATATCCCTTCATGGCGGCTGATGGAGCGTTTGGGGATGCGCCGCGAGGCGCATTTCCGCGAACATGGCCTGTTTCGCGGGCAATGGGATGAAGAGTTTTACTACGCCATTCTGCGCCGCGAATGGCTTACCTCACGCGATCCAAGCTCTTCTCGCTGAGCAAATTTCCATAGGAGCACAATATTCCCGTTTCGGTCAGGAACCGGCGTTGAACAGTCACGTTGTCTGGGCAGGGCCCGGGTAACGCGATGAGGAGGAGTCAGTCGCCATGACGACGTTGCAATTGCCGCTGGAAAGCGATCATCTCACCTATCGGCTCTTTGAGCGCAGCGATCTTGATGCTGTCGCCCGCTATCATACCCTTCCGTCTGTCCAGCGCTATGTCGAACGTCCCGCACGCCGTGTGGAAGATGTTGCCGCCGCAATTGCAGTCATGCGCAATCAGGTTTCCCTGCAGCGTCCCGGCGACACTATTGCTCTGGCTATGCTGCGCAAGGGTGACAGCAAGCTGATCGGCCAGATGACCCTCCATTGGGCCGACGCGACCTCGGGGCAGGGTGAAGTTCGCTTCGCTATTGATCCGGCCGAGAGCGGCAAGGGCTATCTCAATGAAGCGCTTTCGACCCTTTTTGATGTCGCCTTTGACAATTTCGGCATTCATCGCATCGCCGTTCGCTGCGATGGGCGCAGCCACCACACCATGAAATTGCTGCAGCGCCTCGGTATGCGGCTTGAAGCCCACTATCGCGAACACGCCCTGTTCCAGGGTGAATGGGATGAAGAGCTGCATTTTGCAGTGCTCGACCGCGAATGGCGCCGATCCCTCAAGGTCCGTGACCTCGGTGTGCATGGTCGCGTCGCCTGATTTGCCCGCCACCTGCATTTAGGATATGCCCCCGCCAGTTCTTATGGATGACGGGCAATGGCAGGCACCGATACATCGCTTCCAATTACGCTGGCTCCCGGGCCAGCGATAATTTTGTGCGAACCGCAGCTGGGTGAAAATATCGGTGCGGCGGCGCGCGCCATGGCCAATTTTGGCCTATGGGACCTGCGGCTCGTGCGGCCGCGCGACGGCTGGCCCAATGAGAAAGCCATCGCTTCGGCTTCGCGGGCCGACCACGTGCTTGAACGTGTTCGGGTATTCGCTACGCTTGAAGAAGCGACTGCTGATCTCAAGCTCGTTTACGCCACCACCGCACGTTCGCGCGACATGCAGAAGGAAGTGCTCGGGCCTGAAGAAGCTTCCAAAAACATGGCCGCTCATATTGTGGGCGGGCAGGGCGCTGGCCTTCTGTTCGGGCGTGAGCGCTGGGGTCTCCTCAACGAGGAAGTCGCGATGGCCGATGCCATTGTTACCCTGCCGGTCGAGCCGGCCTTTGCCTCGCTGAATATCGCGCAGGCCGTGTTGCTGATGGCCTATGAATGGCGGCGCAATGGCGGCGCCGGGACGGAACTGCCCTTCGGCACTGGCCTCGGCGAAACCGCGCCGCGCGAGGAATTGGTGGGCCTGTTCGAACATCTTGAAAGCGTGCTGGATCAGTCCGGTTTCTTCACCAATGCGGACAAGCGCCCGAGCATGGTCAACAACCTGCGCACAGCGCTGACGCGTGGCCGCTTCACCAGCCAGGAAATCCGCACCCTGCGCGGTGTCATTTCCTCCATCGACCGCCGCCATGAGCGGCCCAATCCCAATCGCCAGAAGCCGCAGCCAAAGGAATAGTTGGAGGTGAACGGTTTAGCCGCTTTTCGCCTTTGACGCTTTCCTCGTGAAGTGACAATTCTCAATCCATGAGCACGCACACGCCCGCCGAGCCGTCCAAGCTCGCCTTCAGCTATGTCGGTTTTCGGTTTTTCTGGCTGACCACCTTGCTGGTCAGCTTCTCCGTGCAGATCATGTCGGTCTCCATCGCCTGGCAAATCTATGATGTCACGGGAAGCGCGCTGCTTCTGGGTCTCGTCGGTCTCTGCCTCTTTGCTCCGGCGCTGCTGCTCATTCTGGTCACCGGCCTCACCGCCGATCGCTTCAATCGCCGTGGCATCATGGCCACATGCCTTGTGATTGAATTTGGCTGCGTCATTGGCTTCCTGCTGCTGGTCAATGCCGAGGCGCACGAAGTCTGGCCGATTTTCGGTATCCTGATCGCGCTCGGCACGGCCCGCGCCTTCTGGGGCCCGGCGGCCTCTTCTCTCGCGCCCAATCTGGTGCCGTCAGAAGCGCTGTCCAACGCCATCACAGTGAACGCATCCGCCTGGCAGTTCGCCTCGATCACCGGGCCGGCGGTTGGTGGTCTGCTCTACGGAATCATGCCCAGCCTCGCCTTCGGCACCGCTGCGGTCCTTCTGGGCGTCGGCATTTGCATGGTGCTGCTCATTCCAAAACCCATGCAGAAACAGTCCCATCAGGCGACCAGCCTCGAAACCATTTTCGGCGGCTTCCGCTACATTTTTTCCAACAAGGTTGTGCTCGGTGCCATTTCGCTCGACATGTTCGCCGTGCTGATGGGCGGCGCCGTGGCGCTGCTGCCGATCTACGCCAAGGACATCCTCAATGCCGGCCCGACCGAGCTTGGCCTTTTGCGCGCGGCGCCGGGGGTAGGCGCGATCATCATGGCGCTGGTGCTCACCCGCTTCCCCGTGCGGGATCATGCCGGCAGGCTGCTCTTCCTGTTTGTCGGGCTGTTCGGGCTCTTTACAGTCGTCTTCGGCTTTTCCACCACGGTATGGGTCTCCATCCCCGCGCTGGCCTTGGTGGGCGCGTCCGACATGGTCAGCGTCACCATCCGCGAAACCATCATGCAGCTCTGGACGCCCGAAGAGGTGCGTGGCCGGGTCAACGCGGTCAATTCGGTGTTCATTGGCGCGTCCAATGAGCTTGGCGAATTCCGCGCCGGCACGGTGGCTCATTTCATCGGCCCGGTGCCTGCCGTGGTTGTGGGTGGCGTCGGCGCCATTGCTGTCGCCGTGATCTGGAGCCAGCTCTTCCCGCAATTGCGCGATCAGCGTCAGATCAACAAACGCATGGCCTAATCTGCCCGCTGCGCTTGACTCCGCTGCCTGCCCCCTCTATGACCCGCCCACCTATTACGGCCAATCGGCCCATAGGCGCACCCGGGATTCTCTGTTGGGAGTCTGTCGGCCCTTGCGAAAGCGGGGGCAAAGGAGGGCGTGATCCGTTCAACCAGTCCGCAAGGACGCATGGCCTTGTCCGAAAGTCTGCAACTTTTCGGGGCCAAGCTCAGGAAAAGGATACGCGATGTCGAAGCGTCATTCCGTAAAGTACAAAATTGACCGCCGCCTTGGCGAAAACATCTGGGGCCGTCCGAAGTCCCCGCTGAACGCCCGTGCCTATGGCCCCGGCCAGCACGGTCAGCGCCGCAAGGGCAAGCTCTCGGACTACGGTCTGCAGCTGCGCGCCAAGCAGAAGCTCAAGGGCTATTACGGTTCGATCACCGAAAAGTCGTTCCTGCGCCTTTATGCTGAAGCCGCCCGCCGCAAGGGCGATACCGGCGAAAATCTGATCGGCCTGCTGGAAAGCCGTCTGGACGCGATCGTCTATCGCGCCAAGTTCGTGCCGACCGTCTTCGCCGCGCGTCAGTTCGTCAGCCACGGCCATGTTCTGGTCAATGGCAAGCGCGTCAACATTCCGTCCTATCAGGTCAAGATCGGCGACAAGATCGAAGTTCGCGACCGCTCCAAGCAGCTCGCTGTGGTCATTGAAGCCACTCAGCTCGCCGAGCGCGATGTGCCGGACTATATCGATGTTGACCACAACAAGATGACCGCCAGCTATGTGCGCGTCCCGGCCCTGTCGGATGTGCCCTATCCGGTCCAGATGGAACCGAACCTGGTCGTCGAATTCTACTCGCGCTAAGCGCAGTCGATATTCAGATTTGGAGAAGGCCGCTCTTCGGGGCGGCCTTTTTCTTTGCGCTTTGGCAAGCACTTGGCTAAATTGGCCGTGTCAGAAAAGGAGAGGTCGATGCGGTTGGCTCGCCCCCTGCGCAAGCAGGTCCTGGCCTGCATTTGCGGAGCCCCATGACCTTGAACGTCCGCGCATCGGGTGCGGGCGAACCAGAGGTCGTGAATATGCAACAATCCCTTTCTGTCATCACCATCGGCATGGCCGATCCAGCCCGCTCCCGACGCTTCTATGTCGAGGGTTTTGGCTGGACGCCTGCCTTTGAAAATGACGAGATCATTTTCTATCAGATGAATGGCTTCGTCCTTGGCACCTTCCTCCGGTCGGCGCTTGAAACCGACATGAACCGAGCTGCCGGAAGCGCCCCGGGCGCCTATGCCCTCGCGCATAATGTCGCCAGTCAGGAGGACGTTGTGCCTGTCATGGACCGCCTGGTCGCCGCTGGTGGAACCTTGCTGCGTCCCGCCGACGCCCCACCCCATGGCGGCTTCCGCGGCTATGTCGCCGACCCCGACGGCCATGCCTGGGAAATCGCCTGGAACCCCGCCTGGCCGATCAGCCCCGAAGGCTACGTCACCTTCAGAGTCTAGGTTGAAGAAGAAGGGCCGCTCCTTGGAGCGGCCCTTCTGGTTTGCTTACGGATCGCCCGGCTTGCTGACCGTACCCACGTCGACCACTTCCTCGTGCGGCAGAGGATGCTCAGGCAGGTCCGCATCGACCACCAGCGGGGTGTCGGGCGGAATGTGGCTTTCAAAGGCCTTCAGACGCTTGTGGACCGAGAGCAGTTCCACAATCGTCGGCCAGGCGGAAACCAGGAACTGGAACGAGGCCGAGACGCGGTTGAAGGCCAGAACCACCTGCTGATAGGTGCCCATGGTCATGGCGCCGGCCACCAGCGACGGCGCCATCACCAGCATCGGCAGGATGCTGGCCACATTGCCATAGGAATAGCGGGCGAGATTGAAATAGGTGTAGTGCCAGTAGAGCCGGAAATAGTTCTTCTGCACGCCGGCAAAAAGCTGTCGCACCGATACGGGCTCGGCCCGGTCGCCGTCATCCTCGCCATAGACCAGTTCCTTACGGAAGGCGGCCTCGACACGCTGGTTGTGGAATTGCAAGCCCGGCAGGCGATAGCCGACCGCGGCCAGCAGCGCCGTGCCAAAGGCCGCCAGCACCAGAGCCACCCAGACCAGGGCGCCATCAACATTGCCAATAATCGGAATGGTCGTGATGTTGGCCGAGAGGCCGTAGAGCAGGGGCAGAAAAACCACCAGCACCATCATCGAGTCGAAGAAGGCGACCAGCAGGCCTTCCAGGATTTGCGCCAAGCGCATCGTGTCTTCCTGGACGCGCTGGGAGGCGCCTTCAATGTGCCGCAGCTTCTGCCATTGGCTCATATAGTAAAAGGTCATCGCCCGGCGCCAGCGGAACACATAATGCGATGTGAAGAAGGACAGCGCCACGATCAGGATGATGTAGGGCGCCATGACCGCAGCATAGATATAGGTCTGCTCAGCAATCTGGTCGAAGGTGACCGTGCCGGGGTTCGATGATCCGCGCTGCAGCAGGTCGAAGAAGATGCCGTTCCAACCATTGGCCCAGGCATCCCATTGCACAGTGAAATAGGTGACTTCCAGAATAGTCACCGTGCCGACCACCGACCACCAGTACCAATAATGCCGCTTGTAGAAGTACCAGAGCAGGCAGAACGAATAGCCTGTCATCAGCACATATTGGTAAAGCCAGATCTTGTCGGGAGACAGGAAGGGTTCGGGATTGGTTTCCGTGGGCTGCATACCCAGCCACGGACCAAGGCTGAGCACATTGCCCAGCGCTTCGCCGAATGTGAACCAGATGGCCATGGCCACGCCGATCCAGACGATGCCGGAAACGAAAAAGACTTTGGGATCAGGGAAGAAGGAACGAAACACCGGAGACTCCTGGGTGCCGGAGATATGTCGTCATCTAACTGTGACAAAGGGCATAAAACAAGGAGCGGAAATTAATCTTCGGTAACCTTGTTTGCGCCCGGTTTCCCTTCCCCTCAGCGGCCAGCGGCGCTATCAGCTAGGCAGCAAGGAAAAGAGAGTTTCGCAATGAGTGAGGTCATGGACGCCCCGGCTGTTCCGGAAGATGTCGCCGATACCGGTGTGCACCCGATCTATGCTCATGCCCCGCGCTCGGTCGAGTTCAACAAGCTGCGCAAGCGCCTCATCCGCAATACCCGCGAAGCGCTGGAAAAATTCGCCATGGTTCGTCCCGGCGAAAAGTGGCTCATCGCCCTTTCCGGCGGCAAGGATTCCTATGGCCTGCTGGCGCTGCTGCTCGATCTCAAATGGCGCGGCCTGCTGCCGGTTGAGCTCCTGGCCTGCAATCTCGATCAGGGCCAGCCCAATTTCCCCAAGCATATCCTGCCCGAATTCCTCACCGGCCTCGGCATCGAGCACCGCATCGAATATCAGGACACCTATTCCATCGTCACCGACAAGCTGCCCCAGGGCGCGACCTATTGCTCGCTCTGTTCGCGCCTGCGCCGGGGCAATCTCTACCGCATCGCGCGGGAGGAGGGGTGTTCGGCTCTGGTCCTTGGTCACCATCGTGACGACAGCCTCGAAACCTTTTTCATGAACCTCTTTCACGGCGGCAAGCTCGCCGCCATGCCGCCCAAGCTGGTCAATGATGAAGGTGATCTCGAAGTCCTGCGCCCGCTCATCTATTGCGCGGAGGAAGACCTGCAGCGTTTTTCCGACGCCATGGCGTTCCCCATCATCCCCTGTGACCTCTGCGGTTCGCAGGATGGGTTGCAGCGCAATGTCACCAAGGCCATGCTGACCGACATGGAAAAAGCCATGCCGGGCCGTAAGGACGTGATGATCCGGGCGCTGGGCAATATCAATCCCAGCCATATGCTCGACCCGCGCCTCTTCGATTTTGCGGGCCTTTCCATCAAGCCAAAGGACGCCTAGTTCCATGAATATTGATCGCCTTGCCGCCATTCTTCGTCAGGCTGCGCAGCAGGAGATCATGCCGCGTTTTCGGCGTCTCGATGAGGGGACCATTCTCACCAAGGCCCATGCCTTCGATCTGGTGACTGAGGCCGATACCAATGCCGAGCGCGCCATAACTGGCGCGATCAAAGATCACTCGCCCAATACCATCGTCATCGGCGAGGAAGCGGTGTCGGACAATCCGGCGCTGCTCGATGGCAAGTTCGAGGACCGAATCGTTATTTACGTCGATCCCGTTGATGGAACTGCCAATTTTGCCGGTGGCCTGCCACTCTTTGCGGTCATGGCGGCGGTGGTGCAGAAGGGGGAACCGGTCGCAGGCGTCATCTATGATCCGATGGGCGACGATTTCCTGATGGCCGAAAAGGGCTGCGGCACCTGGCAGGTTTTCCCCGATGGCCGCCGCATCCGCCAGACCTATGCTGCCCCCGTGCCCCTCTCCGAAATGGGCGGCCTCGCCTCCACCACCTATCTGCCCTTCGAACAGCGTCGTCTGGTCATGGGCAATCTCGCCAAGATCAAGATGTTCGCCAATTACCGCTGCGCCGGCCACGAATACCGCTTCGCCGCAGGCGGCAATGTTCACTTCCTCATGTACAATCGCCTGATGCCCTGGGATCACGTCGCGGGCGCGCTGATGATGCGCGAAGCCGGCGCCCATGTTGCCCGCTTCGATGGCTCTGACTATCTACCGCACCATCTAGATGGCGGCCTGCTGGTCGCGCCCGACAAGGCCAGCTAGGACGAGTTGCGGCGGGAAGTTTTCACAGTCTAGCCTGTCGAAGCTTGTGCGGACCGCTCGTCGCGAGGCAGGAACCACAGGAGAGCCCAATGTCCTTTCAAGCCTATCTCGATGCCGTCGAAGCCAAGACCGGCAAGACGCCGCGTGCCATCGTCGACATTGCCAAATCCAAAGGCTTCGATGATCCCAAGGTGAAGGCCGGCCAGATTCTGGATTGGCTCAAGGCTGACTACGATTTGGGTCGCGGCCATGGCATGGCCATGGTCCACGTCATTAAGAAAGGTCCGGAGATCGACATGAAGCATGTCGGCACCTCCGGCGTCCATCGCGACGAGACCAATATGCTCTGGCTCGACGGGGTCGCTACCAAGCCGCAATGACCCCTTGCGGCGACTCATAAGTCTGTGCTTATGTGAGTGCATGAGCGAAGCCGAGATATTCAAAGTTCTGTCCGACCCGACCCGAAGGGCCATCCTCGAACGCCTTGCCGGCGCCGAGTTGACGGCCACTGATCTGCGCAAGGGTTTTGAAATTACCCAGCCCGCCATGAGCCAGCATCTCGCGGTTCTGCGCGGGGCAGGGCTGATCAGCGAACGTCGCGAGGGCCGCTATGCCCATTACCGCGTCGACCCCGAGGGCTTCGCCCCGCTTCATGGTTGGCTGTCCCGCTACAAGGCTTTCTGGCCGAGCCGCATCGACAATCTCAAAGACCTGCTCAAGGAGATGGATCAATGAGCGACGCCGACACTGACCTGGTGTTCGAGACCATTCTCGACGCGCCGCCGGAGAAAATCTGGCGCGCGCTGACCATCCCCGAATTCCGTGATCGCTGGTTGCAGCCTCCGCGCAACGTTGAGGTGCATGTGGTGACGGTCAACGATAGCAGTCTGCTAACCTATAGCTGGCTGGAGCAGCGATCTGGCGACAAAAGTGACAAGGAAGAGAGCCTGGTCACCATAGAATTGATGCCCAATGATGATGGCACGACCCTATTCCGGCTCACCCACGCGCCGCTGGTCATTCCTGCCGCTGCCAACAGCAACGAGCCGTTGACGACGACGCTGATGCGCGCCGCCTGACAGCCCGGCCTTTCGCCTAAACCACTGTATTTTCAAGGAGATCGCCGATGCGCGATATGATGAATCTCGTCCCTATGGTCGTGGAAACCTCCAGCCGCGGTGAACGCGCTTTCGACATCTATTCCCGCCTGCTGCGCGAACGGATCATTTTCGTCAACGGCCAGATCGAGGACAATATGGCCAGCCTGATCAACGCTCAGCTGCTGTTTCTCGAAGCCGAAAACCCCAATAAACCCATATACTTATACATCAATTCGTCCGGAGGCGTCGTGACCGCTGCTCTGTCCATCTACGACACAATGCAGTTTATCCGCGCCCCGGTCGGCACCCTCTGCATGGGCATGGCCGCATCGGCCGCGACACTGCTGCTGTCAGCAGGCGAACCCGGCCATCGCGCCTCCCTGCCCAGCACCTCGATCATGCTGCATCAGCCATCAGGCGGATATCAGGGCAAGGTCACCGATATCATGATCCATGCGGAGGAAAGCCTGCGCCTTAAGCGTCTGACAAACCTCATCTATTCCAGGCATTGTGGCCGGTCCTATGAAGAAGTCGAACTGGCGCTGGAACGCGACCGCTACATGGCGCCCAATGACGCCCGCACCTGGGGATTGATCGATGACGTCTATGCCGACCGGTCCCAGCTCGAATTGCCGGGACCAGCCGGTTTTGAGACTTAGTGAACGTCCATAGCCGGTTCGGCGCCAGGCTTGTTATATTTCTCGCCAACGCCGAACAACCGGCCCTTTTCGGCCACGAGAATGCAAGCAAGCGCCAGAATTCCCATGGAAAAATAACCGATTGCCGCGGGAATGGTGGTGCCATTGAACAGCTGGCCAGTATAGCTGCCAATCAGGGCGCCGCCCACGGTCTGGATGAAGGCAAACACCGATGCAGCCGTGCCCGCGACGGCACCCAGAGGCTCCATTGATAGCGAGTTCATGTTCGATGCGGCCCAGCCAAAGGCAAACATGATCACGGCCATGACGCAAAGGAAAAGCCACAGCGGCAGGAAGCCGAGCAATGCCAGCGCCAGCCAAACGGCTGATCCGCCTGTAAAAACCAGCACAGCACCATGCGACAGACGC
>JAEYTY010000156.1 GCA_023433775.1 Pseudomonadota bacterium
ATGCCAGGCTATGCGCTCGATGTGCTGGATGACGACGGCAAGCCGGTGCCGCGCGGCATGCTTGGCAACATCGTCATCAAGCTGCCGCTGCCTCCCGGCTGCCTGGTCAGCTTCTGGAACGCGGATGATCGCTTCCGCGACGCCTGCCTGAAAGAGTTTCCCGGGTATTACAAGACAGCGGATGCCGGCGTGATCGATGAGGAGGGTTATCTCTTCGTGATGGCGCGCACGGATGACATCATCAACTGCGCGGGCCACCGGCTTTCCACCGGCTCCATGGAGGAAGTCTGCGCCAAACATCCCGATGTCGCCGAGTGTGCGGTCATTGGCGTCCACGATGCCACCAAGGGGCAGATTCCCTGCGGTTTCCTGGTGCTGAAGAACCATGTTTCACGGGAAACAGCTGATATCGCCAAGGAAGTGACCAATATGGTCCGGAGCGAGATCGGACCTGTGGCGGCCTTCAAGACGGTGATGGTGGTGCACAAGCTGCCGAAGACGCGTTCAGGCAAGATCCTGCGTGGCACGATGCAGAAGATCGCCGACAACATGCCGTGGAAGATGCCGGCAACCATCGAGGATCCGACGGTGCTCGACGAGATCACGACGATCCTGAAGGAAAACGGTTATGCGAAGGACGGCGGCAGCCTGAAGCAGAGCGCCTGAAACAAAAAGCCGCGGGATCAGCTGATCCCGCGGCTTTCGTATGATCCTGGAGACGGTGCTCAGAAGCGATCTTCGTCTTCATCCTCGTCGCGGCGGGTCGACTTGAGCGAAGAAAGCTTCGCGAAGACAGCATCCGCGTCGATTTCTTTTTCTTCTTCACGCGGGCTGCGGTAGCTGAAGTCGAGGTTTTCGGTCTCGGTTGCCGGCTGCAACGATGCGCCGAGTTCGGCAGCGGTCGGCAGCGGACGGCCCTTGGATGCCTTCTCCACTTCGAGATCGAGATCGATCTGGCTGCAGAGGCCAAGCGTCACGGGGTCCATCGGCGTCAGGTTGGTGGAATTCCAGTGGGTACGCTCGCGGATCTGCTCGATCGTCGACTTGGTGGTGCCGACGAGACGCGAGATCTGGGCGTCCTTCAGTTCCGGATGGTTGCGAACCAGCCACAGAATGGCGTTCGGGCGGTCCTGGCGCTTGGACACCGGCGTGTAGCGCGGGCCACGGCGCTTGGTTTCCGGCACGCGAACCTTCGGCTCAAGCAGCTTGAGCTTGTAGTTGACGTCCTTTTCGCCGCGCTGGATCTCATCGCGGGAAAGCTGGCCGGTGGCAATTGGGTCGAGGCCCTTGATGCCCTGGGCCGCTTCGCCATCAGCGATTGCCTTCACCTCAAGCGGGTGAAGCTTGCAGAACTGCGCGATCTGGTCGAACGAAAGTGCGGTGTTATCGACAAGCCAGACGGCGGTGGCTTTCGGCATCAGCAATTGTTGGGCCATGGGTATAGTTCCTCTGTCCGTCCGCGCCGGTGTCGCGGGCCGTGGGTATCAACCACAATTTCCGGGAATTCACCGCCGTATAATCGAAATGACACAGAATGTAAATCTTCCGTTGTGTCGGCGTCTCAAATTGCCCCTTCGTCTAATTGTGGACCTTGTTCCTCCTGTTGTATGGGCGATAAGCTGCTGACGGGTGGAGTCGCCAGTTGCTTGTCACAAGGAGGAGTTAATGTCCGAAAAAGTGTATCCGGTTCTCAAGTCCGCTCGTGCCAAAGCCCTGATCGACAAGGACAAGTACGAGAAATGGTACGAGGAGAGCATCGAGGATCCGGACAAGTTCTGGGGCAAGCACGGCAAGCGCATCGATTGGTTCAGACCTTACACCAAGGTCAAGAACACCTCGTTCAAGGGCAAGGTCTCGATCAAATGGTTCGAGGACGGGCTTCTCAACGTTTCGTATAACTGCATCGACCGTCACCTGAAGACCCATGGCGAGCGCACCGCGATCATCTGGGAAGGCGACAATCCGTATATCGACAAGAAGATCACCTATAACCAGCTCTATGAGCAGGTCTGCCGCCTCGCCAACGTCTTGAAGAAACATGGCGTGAAAAAGGGCGACCGCGTCACGATCTACATGCCGATGATCCCGGAAGCCACATACGCGATGCTCGCCTGCGCCCGCATCGGCGCCGTGCATTCGGTCGTGTTCGGCGGCTTTTCGCCCGAAGCGCTTGGCGGGCGTATTGTCGACTGCCAATCGACCTTCGTGATCACCTGCGATGAAGGCGTGCGCGGCGGCAAGCCGGTGCCGCTGAAGGAAAATACCGACAAGGCGATCCATATCGCGGCGCGCCAGCATGTCATCGTCAACAAGGTGCTGGTGGTTCGCCGCACCGGCGGCAAGACCAACTGGGCCACCGGCCGCGACCTCTGGTACCACGAGGAGATCGCAACGGTGAAACCGCATTGCGAGCCGGTGAAGATGAAGGCGGAAGACCCGCTGTTCATTCTCTACACCTCCGGCTCGACCGGCAAGCCTAAGGGCGTTCTGCATACGACAGGTGGCTATCTCGTGTTTGCCGCCATGACGCACGAATACACCTTCGATTACCATGACGGAGATATCTACTGGTGTACGGCGGATGTCGGCTGGGTGACGGGCCATTCCTATATCGTCTATGGACCGTTGGCGAACTGCGCCACGACGCTGATGTTCGAAGGCGTGCCGAACTTCCCGGACCAGGGCAGGTTCTGGGAAATCATCGACAAGCACAAGGTCAACATCTTCTACACAGCGCCGACAGCGATCCGTTCGCTGATGGGTGCCGGGGACGAGTTCGTGAAGCGATCCTCGCGTGCCAGCCTTCGGCTTCTCGGCACGGTCGGCGAACCGA
>JAEYTY010000006.1 GCA_023433775.1 Pseudomonadota bacterium
GAATTGCCGGCACGGCCAGCGCCCAGAAGCGGCGCACTTCGGCGTCGAGCCGGGGCAGATAGAAGGGGGGCAGGAAGCCGGCGCGGCGAATGGCAAAATAGACCAGCGCCAATTGCGCCAGTCCGCCGACAATGGCGGCAATCGCCACCCAGATCACCGCCGTTTCCGGGGCCTGCACGGCAAAGGTCACCAACGGGATCAGCACCGCGATATTGACCAGGTTGAGCAGCACCGGGGCAAAGGCGGCGGCAAAGAATTTTCCGATGGAATTGAGGATCGCCGCATAGGCCGCCATTAGCGACATGCAGGCGAGATAGGGGAACATGATGCGCGTCAGCAGCACGGTCAGTGCGAATTTCTCCGGATCATCGGTAAAGCCGGGTACGAAGGGCACCAGCACCTGTTCCATGAAGATTTCGACGAGCACGGTGACGACCAGCAGCACCAGCAGCAGCCAGCTCATGATCCGCCCGGCCAGACGCCGCGCTTCCCATTTGCCGTCGCGTTCCAGCGCCCCGGCAAACATGGGCACAAAGGCGGTGTTGAACGCGCCTTCGGCAAAGAGCCGCCGGAACAGATTAGGAAAGCGGAAGGCAGCAAAAAACGCATCCGCCGCCGGGCCCGTGCCCAGCACCGCCGCCATCAGCGCATCGCGCACAAATCCGGCAATGCGGCTCAACAGCGTCAGCGCACCCACCGACGCAAAATTGCGGAAGAGACTCATAAGGTTCGGCTCCTGCCCACCCTCCCCCTTGAGGGGAGGGTAGAGGAGCTTGGCCCGCAGGGCCTTAGCGAATCTGGGGAGGGGGTGGCCTTGCGGACCCTTGATGGACCCCCACCCTCAATCCCTCCCCTCAAGGGGGAGGGAGGCAACAGAACCCGGCCATCACGGCAGATGGCTCGATTACCCATTGGCCGCACGCTTTTCGAACACATCCATCAGCGCGTTGTGGATCTTCTTCTGCCGCGCCTTGGTGTGGATCTTCTGACCGGTGAGGTCGGTGACGTAGAAAACGTCAACGGCCTTTTCGCCATAGGTGCCGATATGGGCCGAACCGATGGTGAGGCTGAGGTCGGAAATCTCGCGCGTCAGCGCAAAGAGCAGGCCGATGCGATCAAGGCCCGAGACTTCGATGACGGTGAATTTTTCCGAGATGGCGTTGGAAACCGAAACCTGCGCCGGCAGCGCGAAGGGCCGCAGGCGTCTATTGTGGCGCGATTCCTTGCCCAGATCGATGATCACCTGCCGCTGGCCCTGCAGCAATTGCTTGACCGTATCGATGATGCGCGTGGCGCGGACCTTTTCGTCCTCGTCGCTGGTAAAGCTGCGGCGCAGGCGGAATGTGTCGATGGCGCGGCCATCGCGCGTCGAAAAAATCTGCGCCCCGATAATCGAGGCGTCCTGCATGGTGCAGGCGCCGGCAATCAGCGAGAGCAGGCGCGGATGGTCTGGCGTATAGAAGCTGACCTCGGTAATGCCCTCAAAGGCCTTGACCCGGATCGAGCCGGCAAAGGGGCTCCCGGCCATGTCAGCCTGGCGGATCATGCGTGCGTGCTCGATCTGCAATTCGGGTTCGGCGCGCAGCCAATAGTGATCATAGTG
Source organism: Pseudomonadota bacterium (assembly GCA_023433775.1). Taxonomy (GTDB): domain Bacteria; phylum Pseudomonadota; class Alphaproteobacteria; order Rhizobiales; family Devosiaceae; genus Devosia. Next base: position 1,604 of record JAEYTY010000006.1, read on the forward strand.
ACGGGCCGAATAGGCCTCGATATCAGCCGGCGGCCAGCTGGTGAGCGCGCCCATCAGCGCGTTGCGGGCCTGGTTGACGCGGTCGGACTGGCTGACCTGGCTATGCCCGCCCGACAGCAGCGGCTCGGTGGCATAATAGAGCGCGCGCAGCAGCGAGCCTTTCCAGCCGGTCCAGGTGCCCGGCCCCACGGCCCGGATGTCGCAAGCGGTGAGGATCATCAGCAGCGCCAGCCGCTGCGGCGATTGCACCACATCGGCGAAGCTCTTTGCCGTTTCGGGGTCCTGAATATCGCGCGCCTGGGCGATCTCGCTCATCAGCAGGTGAAATTCGATCAGCCAGGCAACGGTGTCGGTTTCCGCCGGTGTCAGCCCCAGCCGCGGGCAGAATTTGCGGGCAATGCGCGCCCCGGCAATCGAGTGATCCTCGGGGCGGCCCTTGGCGATATCGTGGAGGAACAGAGCCACATAGAGCAGCCGCGTGTCATTGAGCTGCGGCAGGAGTTCATGGGTCAGCGGCAATTCGTTGCGCAGACCGCCATTGGCAATATCGGCCATGACGCCGACCGAGCGGATCAGATGCTCGTCGACCGTATAGTGGTGATACATGTTGAACTGCATCAGCGCGACGATCTTGCCGAAATCGGGCACGAACTTGCCCAGAACCCCGCTCTCATTCATCTGGCGCAGGATGCGCTCGACATAGAGCGGGCTGGTCAGAATGGTGAGGAAATGCGCATTGGCCACCGGGTCATTGCGCAATTTGCTGCCGATAAGGCTCAGGCTATCGCGGATCAGCTTGATGGCGTCTGGGTGGAACAGCAATTCCTCGCGCCCGGCGACCATGAAGACGCGGATCAGATTGACCGGGTCTTTTTCGAACACATCGGGCGAGGCGATATTGAGGCGGCCCGTATCGACGACGAAATCGCTCTCGCCCTTGATCTTGGTCTTGCCGGAGCGAAACGGGGCCAGCACACGCCCGACAATGTCCATGTCCTTGGCGTGGTGGAATTCGAGGCTGGCGCAGATGATGCGGGTGAGATCCCCCACATCCTTGGCGACGAGAAAATAGCGTTTCATGAAGCGCTCGACGCCCAACATGCCGAGGCGCTCGGCATAGCCCATGCGCCGCGCGAGATCAGGCTGCACGTCAAAGGTCAGCTTTTCGTCGGCCCGGCCGGTGACGAAGTGGAGATGGCAGCGCACGGCCCAGAGGAAATCCTCGGCGCGGGTAAAGAGCCGGTATTCGGCGGCGCTCAGCACGCCCTTGCCGACCAGTTCCTGGCTGGTCTTGACCTGATAGAAGTATTTCCCGATCCAGAACAGCGTATTGAGGTCGCGCAGGCCCCCCTTGCCATCCTTGATATTGGGCTCGACCACATAGCGGGTATTGCCCATCTGCTTGTGCCGTTCGTCGCGCTCGGCCATTTTCGCCGCGATGAATTCGGGGCCCGTCTTGGGCATGATTTCGGTTTCAAAGCGCTTGGTCAGCTGCGCATAGAGGTCCTTGTCGCCGGTGAGGAAACGCGCCTCCAGCGTCGCCGTTCGCACCGTCATATCGGCGCGGGCCATGCGGATACATTCATCCACCGAGCGCACGGCATGGCCGACCTTCTGGCCCAAATCCCAAAGGATATAGAGAATATATTCGGTGACCTGCTCGCCCCAGGGCGTCTGCTTATAGGGCAGGATGAAGAGGAGATCGATGTCCGACCCCGGCGCCAGCGTGCCACGGCCATAGCCGCCCACCGCCGAGAGCGCGATGGCCTCGGCGCCGGAAGGATTATCAACCGGATAGACCCGCTCGGTCGCGAAACGATAGACCGCCGTAATGATTTCGTCCTCGGCGGCCGAGAGGTTCTGCGCGCAGCGCGTACCCTTGCCATTGGCTAGCAATTCCGCTTCGGCGCCTTTGCGCGCCGCGTCGAGCGTCTGGCGAATATGGCCCAGCACCGCCATGCGCGTCGCGGGTGCCTTGGGCGGCTGGTCGCTGATCAGCGCATCGAGTTCGGCAAGAATGGTCGCCGCATCCTTGAGCACGAATTGGGACTTTTTCGGCCGGATGTCAGCGTCTGCGATCGTCATCGCGGATTTTCTTCAATTCGTAGAGGGCCTCGATGGCTTGCTTGGGCGTCATCTCGTCGGGGCGAACGGCATCGAGCGCGGCGTGAACAGGATCCTTGCCCCTGGGCGCGGGGGCAGGCTGATGGGCGAATAGCGGCAGATCGTCTAGCACGCTGGCTTTCTGGCTGGAAGAGGCGGTTCCAGCCGAGCGCTGTTCGAGCACATCAAGAACCTGTTTGGCGCGGGCAATCACCGGCTCGGGCAATCCGGCCAGCCGCGCCACCTGAATGCCATAGGAACGGTCCGCCGCGCCGGGGCCGACCTCGTGGAGAAACACCACCTCGCCTTCCCATTCGCGCACCTTCATCGTCACATTGGCGACACGGCTGAGCGTTTTGGCCAGCGAGGTCAGTTCATGGAAATGGGTCGCGAACAGCGCCCGGCAGCCGGTCGTTTCATGCAGTGCCTCGACGGCGGCCCAGGCAATCGAGAGCCCGTCAAAAGTCGCCGTGCCGCGCCCGATTTCGTCGAGTACCACAAGCGAGCGCCGCGTGGCGCGATTGAGAATGGCGGCGGTTTCGACCATTTCGACCATGAAGGTCGATCGGCCATGAGCGATATCATCGCTGGCGCCGACGCGCGAAAACAGCCGATCCACCACCCCGATATGGGCGCTGCGGGCCGGAACGAACCCGCCCATTTGCGCCAGAATGACGATCAGTGCATTTTGCCGGAGGAAGGTCGATTTACCGCCCATATTGGGCCCGGTCACCAGCCACAGCGCCCCGCCGCCCGCCTCCTCGCTGCCCGAAAGGTCCGCGTCATTGGCGACAAAGCTCTGCCCCTCCGCCTCGACCATGGTTTCGACCACGGGATGGCGGCCGCCATCAATGGCGAAGGCGAGGCTGTCATCGACCAGCGGACGGCAATATCCGCGTGTGGCCGCGAGTTCGGCCAGCCCCGCCGTCACATCCAGCTCGGCCAGCGCATCAGCCAGCCCCTGCAACCGCGCCGTATCTTCCAGCACGGCACTGCGCAGCCGGGCGAAGATCGCCAATTCGATCTCCAGCGCCGCCTCCTGCGCCCGCGCGATCCGGCCTTCGAGTTCGGCCAGTTCGGTCGTCGTGAACCGCATGGCATTGGCCAGGGTCTGGCGATGGATAAAGGTTTCCCGGTGCGGCGCTTCGAGCAGTTTCTGCCCATGCCCCGCCGGCACTTCGACGAAATAACCCAATACGCCATTGTGCCGGATTTTGAGCGAACGAACGTCCGTTTCCTCGATCAGCCGCGCCTGCAAGGCGGCGACCACGGCGCGGGTTTCGCTGCCCAGCGCCCGCTCCTCATCGAGCTGCCCGTCATAGCCCGCGCGCACAAAACCGCCGTCGCGGCTCAGAAGCGGCAGGTCATCGTCCAGCGCCAGTCCGAGTTCCGAAAGCAGCTGTCGCGGCGCCGCGCCGAGCGTTTGTGTCAACCGCGCCAAAGCGGGCGGCAGGTCGGCCTCTGTGCTCAACTGCGCCGCCAGTTCCAGCGCCGCGCCCACCGCCTTGCCCACCGCCGCCAGATCGCGCGGACCGCCTCGCTCCAGCGCCAGCCGGCTCAGCGACCGCGCCAGATCCGGCGCCAGTTTCAGATGACCGCGCAGCCTGCCGCGCAGCAGCGTATCGTCCACCAGATGCGCCACCGCATCGAGCCGCGCATTGATGGCTCCGGCATCGCGCAAGGGCGCCGCCAGCCGCGCCGCCAGCAGTCTCGCGCCGGGCGCGGTCACGCAAAGATCGATGCAATGGCGCAGCGAGCCCTTGGCCTGCCCGCGCTGGGTTTGCAGCAGTTCAAGGCTTTGCCGCGTCGCCGCGTCAATGCTCATCACCGCATCCATGGCGTCGGTCACCGGCGGCCTCAATGGCGCAGTGCGTCCCTTCTGGCTCTGCTCGACATAGGCGACGAGACCGCCAAGCGCCGCCCGGCTCGCCCGCGACAACCCGCCGGGCTCAAACACGCCCCCGGCAAAGGCGCGTTGCAGCACCGGCATGGCCAATTCGCTGTCCACCGCCTCCGGCTCTACCAGCGTCGCCACACTCGCCCAGGCCGGGGCATAGATATGCCGCTCGACCAGCGCCTGCCGCGTCCCCTCGGTCAGCAGCAATTCGGCCGGCGCGATGCGCGCAATTTCGTCGGCCAGCCGCTCGGCGCCGAGATCGGCCACAAAAGTTTCCCCGGTCGATATATCGGCCCAGGCCAGCGCAAAATCGGTTTCGCCATGGCGGGTCATCGCCAAGGCCGCCAGATAATTGGCGGCGCGCGCATCGAGGTGATCGTCCTCGGTCAGCGTGCCGGGCGTCACCAGCCGCACTACATCGCGGCGCACCACCGATTTCGACCCGCGCTTTTTCGCCTCGGCCGGGTTTTCCATCTGCTCGCAGATGGCCACGCGATGGCCGAGCTTGATCAGCTTGTTGAGGTAATCATTCGCGGCATGAATGGGCACGCCGCACATGCCGATATCTTCGCCCAAATGCTTGCCGCGCTTGGTCAGCACTATGCCCAAGGCAGCGCTGGCGATCTCGGCGTCCTCGAAGAACAGCTCATAGAAATCGCCCATGCGGTAAAACAGAAGATAGCCGGGATTGACCGCCTTGATCTCGAAATACTGCGCCATCATCGGCGTCAAAGCCGCTGGCGCAGGGCCGGGCTCGGCCTCGAAAGGGGTCTGGTCCATGGGCGCGATGGTCAGGGGCTTTAAAAAATGAACCCGGACCTTAGGGAATATGGGGCTGAATGCCAACCGCTGGGGATGGGGTTTGCACGGGGTTGTGTGGGATTGCATATATGAGAGAACAGTGAGGCAAAACCACAGATGCATGGCCTGCCGCCGCATTCTGTGGCTTCCACGCTCTCTAACAAGCCGGTAAATGGCCGATGTTCCTCTTTTACCCCTCTTTTTCCACCCTCCCTCCCTACCCCCTTGCTTTTTATGCGGGAGATGGATTAGTTGAGGAGAGAACAGGAGACTGAAAATGGCCGAGTCGGCCCCGCTAGTAATTTCGCCTGAGACTGTGCGAGCTGAATGGGAAGCCGTGCGCGACCTTGAGCGTCAAGCGGCAGACCGTCGCGGGAAGTACGAGCTCCAAGCAGCCTTCCTGCGCGCTTCCGGCCTAGCCAACTGGCTGCCGGCGGAGGAGGAGACGGAGCGCAAGCCAGGCAGGATGGGGAAGACACCGGCTGTCGAGGGCACTTGGACGAGCGAGATTATAAAGATACTCCGGGACGCACCTGATGGCCTTTCAAACTCCGAATTGAAAGAGCGGCTGGGCAGTGGCGTGATGGCCAAGAAAATGAAGTCTAATCCCAACGGCTTCTATAATGGTGTGTCTAGGTTGGTGAGTATTGGCGAGGCCAAAAAGATTGCCGGCAGGATCGTTTCCATTGAACATTCCGATTCTCTCGAGAGGCGATTTGAAGCTGGAGAGATAGAAGATGTCAGTGATGGAAGGGCGGGCACTGTCATCCAGCAACTCACAGAATTTGTAAATTCACGCCGTCATGGCGCCACAGCCGGCGAGATAGTCGCGGCGATGGAGAAGAAGGGTATGAGTTCGGGCAGTGTCTACAACAACCTTTCGAAGGCAGTATCCAAAAACAAGATTCGCAGGGACGGGAAGATGTACTTCCCCCTGAACGAGAATGGGGTGCCCTCGGGCACCCCAGAAACCGGCGAGTGATCGCTACATGTCCACTACAACCGCCCTAGCAAGCGCAGTAAAGGAGGTATGTTTTATGCGGATCAACCGCAGCATAAGACCGTAAGGTCTAACCAAGATCGGCGTGCACGAGGACTGATCCTCCTCGTCCACGCTACCCCCGGATCCCTTCCAAAAGGATTCGGCATAGCTGCCCCTTCCAAAAGGGTAAGATCGAGCGCGTCGTTTCGGGTCCAAACCGCCACGGCGCGTTCGTGCATTTTTGTAACATGACGAGCCAACTGTCTCAACCCGTTCGTAAGTTGCGGACCGCCGACGTTAATCCCACACGCCACTTCGAGGCAGGCCCGAGGTGATGCCTCATTTGGCACACACTGGCCTCAAGCCTTGGCCAGCGCCTGCTCGATATCGGCGATGATATCGTCGACATGCTCGATGCCCACCGAAATGCGCACGAGGTCTTCGCTCACCCCCGCCTTCTTCAGCTCTTCGGGTGAAAGCTGGCGATGGGTGGTGCTTGCCGGGTGGCAGGCGAGCGATTTGGCGTCGCCGATATTGACCAGCCGCAGGATCATCTGCAGCGCATCGATAAAGCGCCCGCCCGCTTCCTTGCCGCCCTTGATGCCGAAGGACAGGATGCCCGAGCCGCTGCCCTTGGAAATCTTCTTGGCGACCGCATTGAACGGGCTGTCCGGCAGGCCGGCATAATTCACCCATTCAACCTTGGGATGGCTCTTGAGATATTGGGCCACCTTGAGCGCGTTTTCGCAATGGCGCTCCATGCGCAGGCCCAGTGTTTCCAGACCCTGCAGGATCAGGAAGGCATTGAAGGGCGACAAAGCGGCGCCGGTATTTCTGAGCGGCACGACGCGGGCGCGGCCGATAAAGGCTGCCGGCCCCAGCGCCTCGGTATAGACAACGCCGTGATAGGACGGGTCGGCCTCATTGAGCAGCGGGAAGCGCTTGGCATTGGCCTTCCAGTCGATCTTGCCGCTATCAACGATAATGCCGCCGATCGAATTGCCATGGCCGCCGATATATTTGGTGAGCGCATGGACGACGATATCGGCGCCAAAGTCGAAGGGGCGCGTCAGATAGGGCGTCGCGACCGTATTGTCGACAATGACCGGCACGCCATGGCGATGCGCAATTTCGGCGATCTTGGCGATATCGACCACATTGCCCGCCGGATTGCCGATGGATTCGAGGAACACGGCCTTGGTGTTCTCGTCGATGGCCTTTTCAAAGCCGTCATAATCGTCGTGGCTGACGAGACGCGTCTCGATGCCCTGGCGCGGGAAGGTGTGGACGAAAAGATTATAGGTGCCGCCATAAAGCTGGCTGACCGAGACGATGTTGTCGCCGGCCTGGGCAATGGTCTGGATGGCATAGGTGATGGCCGACATGCCCGAGGCGAGCGCCAGCGCACCAATGCCGCCTTCCATTTCGGCGACACGCGCTTCGAGCACCGCCGATGTGGGGTTCATGATGCGGGTATAGATATTGCCCGCGACCTTGAGATCGAAGAGGTCCGCCCCGTGCTGGGTATCGTCAAAGGTATAGGACGTCGTCTGATAGATCGGCACGGCGGCGGCCTTTGTCGTGGCCTCCGATTCATATCCGTGGTGCAGGGCGATGGATTCGAGTTTCATAAAAGGCTCCCTTGGTCTCGCGGGCGCCAGCTTTCCTGCTCAGGCCGGAAATGACAAGACGCGGGAGAGGCATATGGTCCTCTCCCGCGTCCTGAATTGAAAACTGCTTTGCTTTTGGCTTGTGGCCCCGCGCCTTACTTGGGCGCCAGCACCATCACCATTTGCCGGCCTTCCGAACGCGGCTGGCTTTCCACCTTGGCAATCGCCTCGGTCTGGTCCTTGACCTTGATCAGCAGCTGCATTCCCAGCTCCTGGTGCGCCATTTCGCGGCCGCGGAAACGCATCGTCACCTTGACCCGGTCACCATCATCGAGAAAGCGCTGCACGGCCTTCATCTTGGTTTCGTAGTCATGGGTGTCGATGTTCGGGCGCATCTGCACTTCCTTGACCTCGATCACCTTCTGCTTCTTGCGCGTTTCAGCGGCCTTCTTCTGGGCAGCATATTTGAAACGGCCCAGATCGAGCATCTTGGCGACGGGCGGATTGGCATTGGGCGAAATCAGCACCAGGTCGAGCCCGGCTTCCTGCGCCTCGGTCAGAGCTTCGCGCGTGCGCACGATACCGCGGTTTTCGCCTTCGGCATCGATCAGCTGAACGTCGGGGCTGGTAATATCCTCATTAGCAAGCGGCCCATCTTTCTGGGGCGCAACGGGTCTCATTGGACGGCGAATGGCAAGCGTTCCTTGTGCTGTTGAACCATTGTGATGAAGTGGGCCATAAAATCATGGTAGCGGGGTCATAAGTCAACTGGCGCTGGCGGGTATATTCTCGCTGTTGCGCGTAGGAGACGCCCCGAGCCATACGGGAAATGATCCCGGCCCGACAACAGTTCCCCTGCGAGTGGTTATCATGTCCTCTTCCACCCCTTTTCAGCTCAGCGTCGGCTCCGGCGAGGCGGCCCGCCAGATTGCCGTGGAGCAGCGCAAGGGCGCGGCGCCGGGCCTCTTCTGGCTGGGCGGATTCCGCTCCGACATGGCCGGCTCCAAAGCCATGACGCTCGATGCGCTGGGCGCCGAAAAGGGGCTGGAGGTCACCCGCTTTGATTATTCCGGCCATGGCATTTCGGGCGGCGATTTCGACCACGGCACCATCAGCCGCTGGCTCGAGGAAGCCGAAGCCGTCCTTGCCACCACCACTGGGCCGCAGATCATCGTGGGCTCGTCCATGGGCGGCTGGCTGGCCCTGCTGCTCGCCCGGGCCCTGCGCGCCCGCGGCCAGAAGCCTCATGGCCTCGTGCTTATCGCCCCGGCCACCGACATGACGCATGAATTGATGCTGCCCGATTTCACGCCGGAAGAACGTGAGGCACTTCACACGCAAGGCTATGTCGACCAGCCCAGCGAATACTCCAACACGCCCTATCGCATCACGCGGGCGCTGATCGAAGACGGCGCCAATCATCTGCTCTTTAGCGGCGTCATCGAAACTGGCTGCCCGGTCCATATAATGCAAGGCGGAAAGGACCCCGACGTGCCCCCCGCCCACGCGCAAAAACTCCTTGCGCACATCGTCCTCGACCCGGTCACCTTCACCCTCATCCCCGACGGCGACCACCGGCTGAGCCGGGACGAAGACCTGGAGAGATTAAAAGCGGCGGTGCTGGGGCTGGTTTAAAGCGGCTTCGTCGCCAGCCTCGTCTTCTGCCGCCCTTCGCCGTCAAAATTGTCCGGGCTCAGCCAGCGCTCATATTCGGCGCGCAAAGCGGGCCATTCGCTGTCGAGCATGGAGAACCAGGCCGTGTCGCGGCTTTCGCCCTTCAGAATCATGTCCTGCCGGAAGACGCCTTCGAAGGTGAAGCCGAACCGCGTGGCTGCCGCCTTTGACGGCTCATTGCGATTATTGCATTTCCATTCGAAACGCCGATAGCCGAGATCGTCGAAGGCGTGGCGCGCAAAGAGATAAAGCGCCTCGGTCGCCATCCTGGTGCGCGCCATGGGCAGGCCCCAATAGACGCCGCCCATTTCGATCGAGCCGTGTTCGGGCCGAATGCGCATCCAGCCCTGCTGGCCGACAGCCTTGAAGCTGGCCTTGTCGATCACGGCGACATGGAGGTCCGGCCCGGCATTCCAAGCCTCGATCTTGGCGTGCATATCGGCCAGGCTTTGCGGCGCATGGCTGAAAAGCCAACGATAGCGCTCGGCGCCGCCCGGCATGGTCGAGACAGCAAAGAGGTCGGCTGCGTGACGCTGCTCCAGCGGCTCGAGCCGCACATAGCGGCCCTCAAGAGTGATGCGTTGCGGCGCGGACTTGGCGGGCTGAGGGCTCATTGTTCTTCATCCAGAATCGCGGCAAGGCCGCTGCGATAATCGGGATAGAGGAGCTCTATCCCCAAAGCCGATTTGATCGCCTTGTTGGAAACGCGTTTGTTATCCCGATAGAAGCTGCGCTGCATCGGGGTCATGTCCGCCGTGGCAAAATCGATCTCGGGCGGCGGCTCGACGCCCATGATTTTGGCGGCATGGGTGATGACGTCCTGTGGCGGCGCCGGTTCGTCATCGGCCATGTTGAACGTGCCGGCGAGGCGCTTTTCCGCCGCCAGCGTGGTCACCCGCGCAATGTCGGCAACATGAATGCGGTTGAACACCTGCCCCGGCTTGATGACGCGCCGCGAAGTGCCGTCGCGCAATTTGTCAAAGGTGGAGCGGCCCGGCCCGTAGATTCCCGCCAGCCGCAAAATGCAGAGCGGCACGCCGCGCCGGGCGGCATAGTCGCACCATTCATTTTCGGCCAGCACCCGGCGGTCGCTGCGCATATTGCGCGGCACCAGCGGCGCCGATTCATCGATCCAGGCGCCATCGAAATCGCCATAGACGCCGATGGTCGAATAGTAGCAGAGCCATTCGAGATTGGGGGCAGCATCGAGATCGGCGCGATGGTGCCGCAGTACCGGATCGCCCTCCTCGTCGGGGGCAATCGAGACGACGACATGGGTGATATCGGAGGCGAGCGCAGCGCCAATTTCGGGCCCCGGCGCATTGCCATCAAACAGCAGCACGGAATGATAGCTGCCTGCTAACCGATCCGCCTTTTCGCGTGACCTTACGGTGCCGGACGAGGGCAGGAAATGACCAGTTTCGCGCATGAATCGCGCTGATTTCTGCGATGAAAAACCCAGCCCGAAAAACATTGTCCGCATCACACTTCCCCGTCCCATTCGTCCCGCACGCTGCTATCGCTTTCCCGCCCCAGCCTGTCCAGCCGCAGGTTTTCGGCCCGCTCCGGATCGAGCCTGCGCAGCGCCCAGATGGCCGCGCCGCGCACCAGCGGCGAGGTATCATCGAGCCGCGCCAACACGTCCGGCACAAGCTCCGACAGGCCGGAATTGCCAATACCAATCAAGACATTACGCAAGAACCGCTTATGGCCAATGCGCTTGACCGGTGAGCCCGAAAACAGCTCTCGGAACGCGCTGTCATCGAGCTTGACCAATTCAGCCAGCGCCGGCCGTTCAAATTCGGGCCGGCTCCTGAGCTTGGCCTCGCGGCTCACCGAGGCAAACTTGTTCCAGGGACATACCGCCAGGCAATCATCGCAACCATAAATGCGATTGCCCATGGGCACGCGAAATTCGCGCGGAATTTGTCCTTTATGTTCAACGCTGTAGTAAGCGAGGCACTTGCGTGCATCGAGCTGGAATGGCGCCGGAAAAGCATTGGTCGGGCATATATCGAGGCAGCGCGTGCAGGAGCCGCAGCTTTCCTCATGTGGTCTATCCCCGGGCAGGTCCGCCGAGGTTAGAATGGCGCCCAGAAACAGCCAGGAGCCGAAATCGCGGCTGACCAGCACGGTGTGCTTGCCCTGCCATCCAAGTCCCGCCGCCTCGGCCAGCGGTTTTTCCATCAGCGGCGCGGTGTCGACAAAAACCTTCACCCCTGCCCCGGATCGCCGCGCCAAAAGGCCGGCCAGCTCCTTCAGCCGCCCCTTGATGATGTCGTGATAATCGCGATTGCGGGCATAGGCCGAAATATTGCCGAGTGATTTTTCGGCCAGCAGCGCCATGGGGTCGGTTTCGGGTCCGTAATTCACCCCCAGCAGAATGACGGATCGCGCCTCGTCCCAAAGCCGGCGCGGATCGCCCCGTCGCTCCTCGGTTTCGGCCATCCAGTCCATGTCGCCATGCCAGCCTGCAGCCAGCGCGTGATTGAGTTTTTCCGGCAGGTCGGGGCGGGCATCGGCCGGGGCAATGCCGAAGGCATCAAAACCCAGCGCCGTGGCGCGGGCTTTCAGCTCATCGACCAACCTGCTGCTGTCACTCAAAAATCCAGGTCCGCATAGCCCTTGGAAGGCTGGATTGCCGTAACGCGGTCATTAAGCAGCGTGCGGAAAGCGGGGCGCGATTTGAGGCGCGAATACCAGTCGCGTGTCTCGCCAGCCTTGGACCAGTCGATATCGCCCATATAGTCGAGCGTCGAAAGATGCGCCGCCAGCGCGAAGTCGGCCAGCGTCATCTCGTCGCCCGCCAGCCAGGAGCGGCTCGCCAGCAGCCAGTTGAAATAGAGCATGTGCTCGCCAAGGTTGGACTTGGCCGCGCGCAGCACAGATGGCTCGGGCGTCGCGCCGCGAATATCGCGCTTAGCCACCTTTTCCTCGATCAGGTAGCGGCTCACCTCGTCATTGAGCTTGATCAGCACCCATTCGACCAGCCGCCACATCTCGGCTCGCGCCAGCGGTTCAGCGGGGATCAGCCCATCAATGGCGGCCGGCGCAAAGAGGTCTTCCACGGCGTGGATCGTCGCCATGATGCCGATAATGGCCGCGTCATCATCGGTAAAAAGGATCGGCAGGGTCGCCGCCGGATTGAGTTCGAGCAGGTGCGCCTCGCGCAGCCAGGGCTTCACCTCCTCCACATCGAGCGGCACGCCATATTCGGCGCACATCAGCCGGATGAGGCGCGAGGCGGGATCGAGGGGATAGTGCACGAGACTGGGCATGAAAACGCTCTTTTTGTTGCGAACCTGCCTTTGCCGACCTCACCTTGGCGCAAAAAGCGAACAGGGCTATGAGTTCGGCACAAGCAGCCGCCTGAAACGAGTTAGGGGATCAAATGAACGCCGATCAAGGTCTTTTTGTGCCGCTGATCCTCGGAATTCTCGAAGGGCTTACTGAATTCCTTCCAGTCAGCTCCACCGGCCATCTGCTGCTGGCCGGTCATTTCTTTGGCCTCAGCCAGCCGGCGACCTTCATCGTGCTGATCCAGCTCGGGGCGATCCTCGCCATTGTCACCATTTATTTCGCCAAGCTGGGCCAGCTGATCCGCGATGCGCTGACCGGCAAGGCCTATGCCTGGCGCTTCGCTGCTGCGGTGATTATCGCCTGTCTGCCGGCGGTTCTGGTGGGCGTTCTGGCGCGCGATTACATCCAGCAGGTCATCTATGAATCCCCGCTGGTCATCTGCATTTCGCTGCTGGTCGGCGGCATTATCCTGCTCATTGTCGACCGGATGCCCAAGCAGGTGCGCTATGATGATATTTATGAATTTCCGCTGCATCTGGCGCTGATCGTCGGCGCCTTCCAGATGCTGAGCCTTATTCCGGGCGTCTCGCGCTCCGGCTCCACGGTCGTTGGCGCCATGCTCTTCGGCGCCTCCAAGCGCTCGGCCGCCGAGTTCACCTTTTTCATCGCCCTGCCGATCATGGCCGGCGCCTTTGGCTATGATCTCTATAAAAGCCGCGACATGATCGACATGAGCCTGGGGCTCAATATCGCCATCGGCTTTGCCGCCTCATTCGTGGTCGGCGCGCTGGTGGTCAAATATCTGCTCGATTTCGTCACCCGCCACGGCTTTGCCCCCTTCGCCTGGTGGCGGATTGCCGTGGGTGGTGCAGGGCTCATCGCCCTGCTGGTCTTCGGGCTCTGATCAGCGCGCGGCCGGGTCGACGCCTCGATAGGTCGAGGGGATCGAGAAGAAGGCGCGCGGAATTTCGACATTCTTCTCGACGTCATAGAGCGAGAAGGTCAGCTCCGCCCCGCTCGGCTCGACCAGGCTCCACTGGGCCAGGTCCTTGGTCTCGGTGTCGAACACCAGCGACACCTGCACCGTGCCGGCAACCGTTTCATCGATCACGGTGATGCTGAGATACCCGTCCGAGCCGGTGATATTGATCACATTGGCATTAAGCAGGTTGATCTGGTCGCCGAGGAACTGGCGCAGCGGGATCGTGTCCTGCGGATAGGCGTAATAGGTTTCGTCGCGCCGGTTGAGCACATAAAAGCCGCGCCCCACCGAGACGATTTCCTCGCGGCTAGGCGGGGCATAGCGGAACGCAACCTTGTCGGGACGCTCAAGGAAGAACGTGCCTTCGGCGCGTCCGCCCTGCGTGTCGATCTGCAGGAAGCGGCCAACCATGGTGCGGATTGCCGAATTATGCGCGTTGATCTCGCCGATCAACTGCTCTTCCTCTGGCGTCAATGCCCGGTCGAGCGCCATTGCGGGCAGGCTCCGGGCAAAGACGGCGGACAGGCCGAGCAGCAAGGCATCGCGTCGAATCATGGATTGGGTCCCTGGCTCAAATTCATTTCTAGGCTAACCTAGAAAACAATTGCGGCAAGAGGTGGAAGGTTCCTACAGCGCCACACAGGCCATTCAACGGGCCTAAAGCGGTTCGCCACGCTTCTTCTTGCCGCGCGCGATTTCGGTTGCCAGGGCGTCGAGCTTGATCGGCCAGAAGACGCGGAACCGCTCCAGCCAGTCATCGATATCCCGAAGCGGGCTGGTATCGAGCTTATAGATACGCCGCGTGCCTTCGGGGCGCACCTGGGCAAAGCCATTGTCGCGCAGCACTTTGAGATGCTGGCTGACCCCGGCCTGCGAAATGCCGAATTCGGCGCCGATCACCGCCACCACCTCGCCGGACGTGTGCTCACGCTCGGCGAGGAGTTCGAGAATGCGGCGGCGAACGGGGTCACCCAATATATCGAAAGCGTGCATCAGCTCTCCAGCGGGGGCTCGCCCGAATAGAAGCGGCGCGTGGCTTCTGCGGCCTTCATCGCCTGTTCCGGATCGTCGCCGCCCTCAATGGAAGCGCGGCCCCAATCGAGGCTGGAGGCGCGCACCAGTTCCTTGGCTTCGGACGATGTTTCCCAACCGCCCATGCCTTCGGCCCTGACATCGTCAGCCGGGCGCCTCAGATGTTCGGAAAGCCCCAGCAGGCCCAGCTCCCAGCCAACGCCGCCGGCACCAGCGCCATACTGGTCCCAATGCGGGTTCGGATGCGGCGCGATATGATGAAGCTCGAGCCGCGTACCGCCATCGACTTCTTCCAGATGGACTTCGATCCAGCTCACATGGCCCATGAATTCCCACGTGCCTGCGAAATGTCGCGGCGCCGTGCAGGCGGTGATCGTGCCCGAGGCATTGCCCTCGACGGCATATTGGCCGCCCAGCTTGAGATCGCCGGAGACCGGCGAGAACCAGCGTTTGATGCGGTCTGCGTTGGTCACCGCTTCCCAGAGGTCATCGATGTCGGTGTCATAGACGCGCGAGGCAATGAGATCCTTGGCCGACTGGCCGTCGCGCTCGACGTTGCGAACTTCGCGATGAACGGCGCCCAGATGCGCGGCGATATCGAAAGGCATGGTGATCTCCTCTATCTCAGTTTCAGCTTATATAAGTGAAAACTGAAATAGAGTCCATGGACTTTCAGGGCTAAGAATTTTGGCCGTGCTGCGGTCAGCAGCCGCGCTTGACCCCCAAAGCTGTGCGCGTGCTGCACCAAAGAGCACCCCCTCCGAGCTGCATCAAGACATCCTGCCGCGCCGTAACAACAACCACCGGCGCCCACCTCCCCCTTTTGGATGGGGGAGGCAAGCGGAGCTTGGCCGAAAGGCCTAGCGAAGCTCGGAGGGGGTGATGCCGCAATGTTTCGCTCAATGCACCCGCACGCCACTTGCCCCACTTATCCCCGCCCCAAAAACCTCAGGCATACTCCCCTCATCAGCCGGGCAAGGATGGGGTTGCAACGATCACCGCCCGGCGACAGTCGGGGGGCCTCGTTATCGTTATCGGAGGCCGGGCTCGGAGATGGGTTCGTGATGGCAACATCCCCCTAGGAAACTCCC
>JAEYTY010000037.1 GCA_023433775.1 Pseudomonadota bacterium
GGGCAATCGCATTGCTGGAAGGGTTTTCCGGCGCAGTCGAGATTGACGTCCCGGCCTATCAGCAGGGCTTTTTGCGCCGGCTTGAAGGATTGGGGTTCACGCCCGGCTTCACGACCGCCCGAATGTATCGGGGTGAGGCGCCACAGATCGCTCAATCGAGCGTTTTCGGTATTACCAGTCTCGAACTCGGCTGAGTTATCAGTTCGCGTCGGGCACCAGTGCCCTTGTGTGTTCGGGCAGTTCGGTATCGGCAAAGTGTTCCGGATGGGCGGCGGCAATCGCCGGCAGCGCCAGCAGGATTTCGCGCAGATGCCGGCGCATGGCGGCACGCGCGCCCTCTGCGTCATGGGCCTCCAGGCGATCAACAATAGCTTCATGCTGCGCGATCAGCACGGCAAGCGGTGTCGCCTGGGGAAGCGAAAGCATTCGCACCCGATCCGTCTGGAAGCGCGCTGCTTCAACGATGCGCCAGGCATAGTCGCAATGCACCATCTCGGCGATGGCACGGTGAAAATCCTCGTCACCCTCATTGAAGCTCTGCGCGTCTTTTGAGCTTGCCGCCCGCTTCTGCCGATCGACCAGTGCCCGCAGATTGTCTATCTGCTTGGACGTTGCCAGACCGGCGGCAAGTCCTGCCAGATCAGACTCGATGGCCTCACGGACAAGGCGCGCATTGGCAACCTCCCGCACTGAAATCTTCATGACATAGGTGCCGCGGCTCGGCCTGATCTCCACCAGACCGGCTTCGGCCAGCTTGATGAACGCCTCGCGCACAGGCTGACGCGATACACCAAAACGGCCGGCGATCTCATTTTCCGAGAGCGCTGCACCCGGCTTGAGCTGCATTTGCGCAATGGCCAGACGCAAAACTGCGATCAGTTGCGGTGCGATAGGCTCTGCGAGGCGTAGCGACGTTTCCATAATGCGGGACCTGCCAGCGAGATTTGCGCTTGTCAACGAAGCAAGTGGCTGTATTGTACCTGTATGGTGCCATACCGCAAGGGAGTGGCGTAAACACCTTAATTGAGCTAACCACTGGGAGGATGCCAAATGAAGTGGCAATCAGGTACACGTTCCACCATCAGCCGCCGCATGTTCATTGGCGCTGGCGCTGCCGCACTCGCTCTGCCCGCCATCGTGCGGCCGGGCTTTGCGCAGGACAAATTCGTCATGAAGATCGCCCATACTGAAGGTATCGGCACCCCAATCACCAATGCTTTTGATGTCTGGACCGCCGCGCTTATCGAAAAGAGCGAAGGCCGCATCGACGCGCAGCACTTCCCGGCAGCCCAGCTCGGCGGCCTGGCCGAAGCACTGGAAGGCAGCCGCATCGGCACCATTCAGGCCACGACGGCCGGCCCCGACTCGGAAGAAGCCATCGCTCCGGAAATCGCCGCTCTCGGTGGCGCGCCTGGCTTTATCTACAAGAACGAAGCACACGTTGATGCCGTTCTCCAGGGTGAACTGGGCCAGAAGGCTTCGGACATTGCCCGCGCCAAGACCGGCGTGGAATTCGTCGCCTATGGTGAAACCGGTTTCCGTCACATCCTGGCCAAGCGCCCGGTCGCTTCGCTGGCCGATCTCTCGGGCCTCAAGATCCGCGTGCCCCAGCTCAACATCTGGGTCAATTTCTGGAGCCTGCTGGGCGCTGCACCTACCCCGCTGCCGTACAATGAGCAGTATTCCGCACTGTCCACCGGCATTATCGACGCCATCGACTCCGACGTCTTCTCCAATGTCGGCTTCAAGTTCTACGAACAGGCAAAGTACCTGACCCTGACTGGTCACTGGTTCTTGCCAAAGGCCGTTCGCGTCAATGCTGCATGGCTCGACAGCCTGCCGGCAGACCTGCAGGCCGTCGTTCGTGACACTGCCAAGGAAGCCTTTGCAGAGCAGCGTCGGGTCAACCGCGAAGGCGCTGCTGCCGCCCTTGAAGAACTCAAGGGCCTCGGCGTCGAAGTGCAGGCCCTGCCTGCCGAAGAGCTGGCAAAAATGGAAGAAGTCACCGCTCCGCTGTTCGAAGAGTTCGGTTCAAAGAGTGCCGAAACGGCGGAAATGATCGCCGCTATCCGCGCTCTGGGCTAAGTAGGTCATTATGGTAGCAAACCATGAAGTGGAGGTCGCACCGGAAGGTGCGGCCTCCAAGTCTTCACCGACTGGCTTCGCACTGATCGTTGATCGTGTCCTTGAAGCCATCTGCGTCGTGCTGATGTTGATAGCCGTAGGCGTTGCCATTCTTCAGGTGGTTATGCGCTATGTTTTCAGTTCCGGCCTGCCATGGCCTGAAGAGCTCGCGGCATGGGTTTTTGCATGGGCGGTTTTCATTGGCATGGCCATCGCCACGGGCCGCGACGCCCATATTTCTATTGATGTCGTATTGCAGGCGCTGTCGCCGCGCCGGCGTGCGGCGCTGGAAGTGTTCAATCGTGCTGTGATGGCTGCAGCCAGCATCATGCTGGTTGTGCATGGGCTGGACTATTTCAATCGCGCCATCGCCGCCTCTCCTGCGCTGCAACTGCCCACGAAATATTTCTTT
>JAEYTY010000070.1 GCA_023433775.1 Pseudomonadota bacterium
GTATCGAACCGCCCACATGCCACCACTTTGCCCGGTCGCTCCGCGTCGCCGCAAGGCGCTGCGCTGCCGCGAGGTCCGGATGCCAGCCCGTCAGCCATTGCCGCGCGTCCTGCCCCGGCGCGAAATAGGCGCGCTGCAAATGCTGGAGCCGTTCGTCGTCGCTGAGCTCTGGATTGAAGCTGCCATCGATGGAAGGCTTGATGTCGGGCGGAATGACGCGTCGCGCCGCCGCCAGCAGCACGACCGCGATGACACGGTCCGGGCTCAGGATGGCAGCCATGCGCGCCACCCAGTTTCCAAAGGCGTGCCCCACCAGAACCAGCTTGCCGCCATCCTGCGGTGCGGCACCGAGCAGGTGATCGGCGAGCGTTTCGAGATTGGCCGACCTCATGTCCTCACCCTCCGCAAGCCCAAAGGGCTCGGGTACGCTAACGCGATAGCCAAGCGCGCGCAGGCCCGCCGCAACAGTGTCGAAATCCTCCGCGGTTCTGCCGAGCGAAGGCGCAAACAGCAGGGTTAGACCCTGCTCCCGTGCTGATGTGAAGCCGGACACAATTCTTCTTCCGTCCAAATAAAACATAATAGGCTACTTTTATGGCCTATATAGGCTTCACCGCGCCTCGTCCAGTCTGGGGGGCTGCAAATCCGGACGCCGCGCAAAATTCTGGCGTTTCTGTCCGCGAAACCGGCCATACCAAATCATGCGCCTACCGCGCTTTTGTGAACTCTGTCAGGCGCCGCAAAATGCGGTGCCGACCGGAGTGCCCCAATGTATGACAAGAGTGATCCGCGCGCCGCGCTGTCACCCGCCAGTTTACCCCAGCTAACGCGTTTTGCCGCCGCGCAATATTGCACCTTCTACGACCGGAAACCGCAGATCGACGACCCGAATGGCAAGACCTGGATCAGCCGGGGCCAGAACATGCTGGTCGCTTACACCGAGGGCTTGGCAGGCGCGGAACTGACGCGCATCAGCCAGCCCGATGAATATGCGCTTCTGCTGCCCGATTCTGGCGAAGGCGCCGATATCACGACCGCCGCGGGCACCATCCATATGCCCGGCTATTCCATCGCCTTCATTCCCGCCGGCGACAGCACCATTCGCCTGCGTAGCGCTGCCAATGCGGTGCGCATCTTTTCGCCGCGGGCCACTGACATCGCCGACCGCGCTTCAAACCGCGCCGCTTTTGCCGGCCCGCACCCGACCGTGCCGGAATTCACCCCGTGGCCCGAGCCACCGGACGGCCCAAAAGTCCGTGTCTATAGTCTTGATGTCCCGGCCCAACCCGGTCGTTTCGGGCGCATTTTCCGCTGCACAACGCTGATGATCAACTATCTCGAACCGCGTGATGGCCCCCGCGCCAAAACCCAGGTGTCGCCCCATCATCACGACGATTTCGAGCAATGCTCCCTCGCGCTGTCCGGCGAATTCACCCACCATCTGCGCTGGCCCTGGACGACGGACATGACCCAGTGGCGCGAGGATGAACACGTCACCTGCGGCTCGCCCTCCATCTGCATCATCCCGCCCCCCGTCATCCATACGACAACGGCGGAAGGCGCCGGCATCAACCAGCTGGTGGACATCTTCGCCCCGCCCCGCGCCGATTTCTCGGCCAAGCCGGGTTGGGTCATCAATGAAGCCGATTACCCTCTGACACCGGAACGCCAATCATGACCGCCCGCATCTTCAATGGAACCCGCTTTCGGGATCGCCTCAATTCAGGCGAGTCCATGCTCGGCACCTTCGTCAAATTCCCGACCTCCCAGGCCATCGAAATCCTGGGCAGCGAAGGTTTTGATTTCGTCGTGATTGATGCCGAACATGCCCCCCTCGACCGCGCCCAGATCGACCTCATGATCCTGTCTGCCCGCGCAGTTGGCATCGCGCCCGTGGTGCGCGTCGGCCATCCCGACCAGATCCTCAGCGCCCTCGATTGCGGCGCCGAAGGGGTCATGGTGCCCCATGTCCGCTCGAAGGAGGAAGCGCAGACCATCGCCGCCCTCTGCCGCTATTCCGGCGGCGTACGCGGCTTTGCCGGCCTGACCCGCGCCGGCGGCTGGGGCGCGCGCAAGCCGAATGACCACATGGACTATCAGGACGCCAATGTGGTCTGCATCGCCATGATCGAAGACCCCGAAGCGGTCGCGCTTGTCGACGACATCGCTTCCGTCGAGGGCATCGACGCGCTCTTTGTCGGGCGCGGCGATCTCAGCGCGTCGCTGGGCCGCGATCCCGAAGCGGCAACCAAAGTGTCTGAGATGAGCGCTACCGTTGCAAAAGGCGCTGCTGCTGCCGGAAAGCCGCTACTGATGCTGGCGACAAGCACCAAAGACGCGGCGGATATGCGCGCGCTCGGCGTCAAAGCACTGCTGATTTCGAGCGACCACGCCATGCTCAAAAGCGCCGCTGCCATTCTTTACAAGGACTATGCCGGCGCCTCATAAGCGCCGGTCACCATCACGCCGCGCTGTCGCCATCCATCACCAGCACGACCTTGCCGAGCTGTTCATTGGCATCGAGCATGGCGTGCGCATCCTGCACCTGCTCCAGCGGAAAGACGGCGTGAATACGGGTCTTGATCTGACCGCTTTCGAGCAGCGGCCACACCTGCGACACCAGTGCCTGCGCAATCTTGCCCTTATATTCCGGCGAGCGTGGACGCAGGGTTGAGCCCGTCATCGTCAGCCGCCGCCGCACCAGATCGCGGACATTGACCTCAGCCGTTGCGCCCAGATGGCTGGCGATGAACACCAGCCGCCCATCGGGCGCCAGCAGGTCAAGCTGGGCCTGCACATAAGGCCCGGCCTGCGCATCAAGAACCACATCGAGGCAATGTTCGCCCGCGACCCTGCGGATTTCACCGACCCAATCCTGCCGATAATCGAACACCGCATCGGCGCCGAGATCGAGACAGGCCTGGCGCTTTTCAGGGCTTCCCGCCGTGGCAAAGATGCGCGCCTTGCGCAGATGCCGCGCCATCTGGATGCCCGCCATGCCGACGCCACTCGTGCCGCCCTGCACCAGCAGGGTCTCGCCCTCGCCCAGCCGCCCAAGCCAGATGATATTGTTCCATGCGGTAAAGAAGGCTTCGGGCAGCGACGCGGCTTCCACAAAGCTGAACCCTTGGGGCACCGGCATACATTGCACCGCCGGCACCACCACATAATCGGCATAGGCGCCGCCATTGGTCAAAGCGCAGACCGCATCGCCGACCGAAAGACTATCCACCCCCTCGCCGACTGCCGCGACGCGACCCGCCGCATCCAGCCCCGGAATATCGGTGACGCCGGGCGGCGGCGGATAGAGCCCGCGACGCTGCTGGATATCGGGGCGGTTGACGCTGGCGGCATGAACCGCCAGCAGCACCTCGCCCGGCCCCGGCACGGGCACTGGACGCTCGACAATGGACAGGACCTCCGGCCCCCCGGGCCGGGTGATTTCGACAACGCGCATCTTGGACAATTCCCGCTCTTTCCGGGCGCGCCGCTATGCGAGGTTGGCCAGCTTGGCCGGATTGTCGCGCACCATTGTCGTGACATCGGCTTCGCTGAACCCAAGGGCGAGGCAAAGCGCAATCGCCTGGCGCATTCCCTCGACCGGGCTTGGATTATCAACCTGCCCAAGGTCCGACCCGATGGAGGAATTGGCAACGCCCGCCGCCTCGATATGCGCCTTCAGCTCCGCGGGCGAGAAGGTATTGAAACGCGAGTCGACATAAAGGCAGGCCGACTGCTCGACAATGGCGCCCGCAGCCGCCAGTTCGGCGGTATCGTCATGGGTAAAATGCAGGCCATACATGGGGTGGTTGATCACCAGCCGCTTGACCCCGCGCTTGCGCGCTTCCTGGAACAGCGGCCCGATTTCGGCGACATGCAAATGCCCCGAGGACAGGATCGCGTCATGCTCGGCAATCATGTCGAGAATTTCCTTCACATCGTCGCGAATGTCGCCGCTGTCCTCGAGCACGGTGAGCGGCTTGGGCCGGCGCAATTGCACATTGGACTTGAGCTTGCCGCCGCGATGATTGGACCGGATGTGATTGGCCGCATGGGCCGTGGGCATGAAGATCATGCTCGTGCCGCTCTTGAGGTGGAAATCCACCACCGCCGGATTAAGACCGCCCGTGCTGTTGTTGAGCACCAGCGAACCCAGCATGGCGACGCCCAGATGGCCGAGCAGGCGCTCCATGATCGGCAGGAACGGCCCCACCGAATAATGGTGATCCTTAAAGAGAATACCCCGCAGACCTGCAGCGGCGGCCTGCTCCACCGCCTGGAAATGATCGAGCTGGCGGGCCATGGTCGAGGGGCCCGAATGGACGTGCATGTCGACCGCGCCCTGCATCAGGCGATTCACGATTGCCGGATCGATCGTCGCAATGAGCCGGCGGGCCTCGGCTCGGTTTTCGTCGTTGTTTGCCATGAGTTTACATCCATTCTGAACGTCACTCATGACCTAGCAGCGTCGGCCCCGATGCGGCGGAGGGTGTGTCTGCGTTTCGGTAGACGAAACACTGCACACCCGCGCCAATGTGTCAGTGCTGGGCGGCTCGATTTCGCAGCGGCGCGAGAATGGCGTCGACATCGCCCGCAGTCTCAAGGTTCATCAGCCGGTCAATAAGCTCGTCAGCCATCGCATCGCTGATCACCCCGGCGACATTGGCGCGGAACTTGTCGAAATAGACCGCATCCGGCGCCGGATTTCGCGCCGTGCCGAGCATGTCCTCGATGGTTTTGCGCACCACAATGCCATCGCGCAGCGTGATCGACACTGTCGCGCGCGATCGGCTGGTGTCAGCGGCGGCGATGGGATCAGGAAGGTGCACCACCTTGTCGGCCAAAGCATTGATCACCGGATCGACCAGATTGGCCGGCGCATAGGCGTTCTTGTCAAAGCGCCCCAGCGCCAATGCTTCAGCCACGGTATGCTGCAGGCTGATCCGCCCATGCCAGGAGGTGCGCGGCCGCCGCTTTTCCTCCACCGGCTCACAGACTGTCGCAAAGGATCGGGGCATGATCTCGCAGGCGATTTCCACCACATCCTCGGGCTTGATGGCATATTCTTCCCGCAGCGCCAGCGTCGCCGAAATGAACGGCATCATCGTATAGGCGCAGGGATAAAGTTTCGGCGCGATGCGCAGCAATTCCCAGCGCTCGCCCAATTCATCGGTCATCGCCGCAAAGTTGAAATCCTTGCCCGCCTGGATATGGCTCGCATACCAGCCGAACCGGCCTTCAAACACCTGGGCCGGCCCACTGATCCCGCTCTTGGCCAGCGCCACCGCGCGCAGGGCGGCCGAGGCGGCAAAGCCCACATGCATGGTCTTGGTCGAGGTGCCGTCCTGGAACGAGGCAATCGACCCCGCCGAAAGACTCCCGGCCGTGCCCACTGCGTCAGCGATCGTCTTTGGATCGAGACCACGCAGCCGCGCCGCCGCATAAACCGCCGCAAAAACCCCATAGACGCTGGTGGGGTGAAATCCCATTTCATGCATCCGCACCGGCGTCACGAGCCCAAGCCGGCAGGCAATTTCGGAGCCGACAATCATGGCCCCCAGCAGGTCGCGCCCCGAATGCCTACCCGCCTGCGCCACGGGCAATGCCGCCGCAGCCACCACGCAGGTGACGTGGATATTGGTCGCGATATGAGTGTCATCAAACTCCAGCACGGCTGAAGCCACGCCATTGAGAAAGGCCGCATTGGCCGGCGAGGTTTCACCGGCGACCATCAGGCTATGCGCACCGCGCCCACCCGCATCAGCATCGGCGCTCGCCTGCCGGGCCGAAGCCACGCTGGCATGGTCGTCGGCCCCGATGATCACCCCGATAATATCGAGCAAGCGGATCTTGGTGTTGTGCACGACACTGGCAGGCGCTGCCTCCAGCGAAAAACCACTCGCCCATTGGGCAAGCTCAAAACTCTTACCAGACAATAGATATGCTCCGGCTATTGGGGCGAAAGCTGCCCGGAAACGGTCTTCAGGTCAGGGGCGGCGCAGGGGTCGATAGGGCCAGTATAAGCCGCGGAAATGCCGCGCGCATGGCCCCTCTATATCTGCCCAATGTCCACACTCCCTTGGGGCTTGTGCCCTTTGCGCCAGTCTTGGCAGCATGGGATATCGGGGCAAACTGCCAAAGACCCCCGTTCCGCATGTCGAAATCCAGACGCCGGATCATGGCCCGGCCCGGGCACCGCCGCTAGAGCGAGGGAAACCAGAACACAGGATCGACCTGATGCAGAAGCAGCGCCCTTGCCCGCCCCCGCATCCCAGCCCGTCGCGCCCGGCGCTGAAATTGCCTCCCGGCGCCTGCGACGCCCATTGCCATGTCTTCGGCCCCGCCGCGCAATACCCCTTCAGCGAAACGCGCGCCTATACGCCCGAAGACGCCCCCGCCGAACGCCTTGAAGCGCTTCACGATCTGCTCGGCATTTCCAGGGCCGTCTATGTCCAGGCCAGTTGCCACGGCTTTGACAACAGCGCCATGCTCAATGCCATCGCCCGCAAACCCGAAGACCGGCGCGGGGTCTGCATTGTCCCCATGGATATCGAGGATGCAACACTGGCCGATTTCGACCGGCGTGGCGTCCGCGCCGCCCGTCTTAATTTCATGGCGCGGCTCTCCGCCATGCCCAGCCGCGAAGCCGCGAGCGACCTCGCAACACGCATCGCCGATCTGGACTGGCACCTCGTGCTGCATTTTGATCCCGATATGCTGGATGAACTCGCGGACTGGATTGCAGCCCTGCCCTTGCCCGTGGTCATCGATCACATGGCCCGCCTCTCCGCCGCGGATCTGGACGGGCCCGAAATGCGACGCCTTCTACGCCTGCTCGAAAACGACAATGTCTGGTGCAAGATTTCCGGGGCGGAGCGCAGTTCGCTCACCGGCGCGCCGTGGCATGACATCCTGCCCATTGCCCACCACATTCTCGATGTCGCGCCGCAACGGACATTGTGGGGAACTGACTGGCCTCACCCGGTGCTCAGCCAGCCAATGCCCGACGATGGCAAGCTTGTCGATCTGATCGAAAAGCTCATCCCTGATGCCGCGCTGCAGCAACAGGTTCTGGTCGATAACCCGGCCCGCCTTTACGGCTTTTCCTAGCGCAACCTGCCTGCACTCATGCGAAGGACAACAAGGCCGGGCACCTCACCCGGCCTTCTGTTTCTCCGCGAACACGCCTCCGAAATCGCAATTCAGCGCTCCCGGCCAGCCGCCCAAACGCACTCATTTCGCTGGCCGAAACGACCTGCACTGTGCGATGCAGGCACCCAGCTTGCCTGCCATTAGTTTTCAAGGTTTTTGGAAGCCAAGGCTTCGGGAGGAGCAATAATGAAGAAAATTTTGGGTGCCGTCGGTGTGCTGCTGGCGTCTGCTGTCATGGCCGGTTCGCCTGCCATTGCCCAGGAAGAATACCCTGTCGACACCGTAACGGTCATCGTGCCTTACGCTGCCGGTGGCGCCGCTGACCTTGTCGGTCGCATTGTCGCCGACGAATTGTCCAAGCGCTTCAGTGCCAACTTTATCGTCGAGAATGTTGGCGGTGCTGGCGGCACGATCGGCGCCGAACGCGCTGCCCGTGCAGCCGCGGATGGCGCGACGCTCCTGTTGGCCGGCAATGCCATCATCACCATGTCGCCGCACCTGTCCAATATCGGCTTTGATCCGCTCAATGACCTGGTGGCCATCGCCAATGTCAGCGAAGCGCCGCGAATGCTCGCTGCCACCAAGGCCATGCCGGAACTGGCCGACTTCGAATCCTTCGTCGCCTATGCCAAGGCTCATCCGGGTGAGCTCAATTACGGTTCGGTCGGCGTTGGCTCCACGGGTCACATCGCCATTGCCGACATGCTCGGCTCGGCCGGCATCGAAGCCAATCACATCGCCTATTCGGGCGCCACTGAGGTGGTTCAGGCCATTCTGTCCGGTGACATTCAGTTCATGCTCGAAGCCTCGACCATCGCACAGGTTCGTCAGGACACAATGACGCCGCTCGCCATTCCGGGCTCCGAACGCATGGCCGAATTCCCCGACGTTCCGAGTCTGGCCGAAATGGGCCTGCCCAATGTGCGCGGTACCGGACGGCAGATGCTGATGGCCCCCGCCGGCACGCCCGAGGAAATTCTCACCAGCCTCGAAGCCGCCCTGCAGGAAGCCAGCGAAGATCCCGAAGTGCAGGACAAGTTCAAGCGCATCGATATCACGCCCCGCTTCATGACCGCCGAAGAGATCACCACGACTCTCGAGCAGGAATACGAGCACTTCGACAAGCTGCTGGGCGAAATGGGCCTCAAGTAAGCCCGAACGAAGCGCCCCCAAGCGGGATTAGCCAAGAGTCACTCCCAGACGGCCCGGATTTTCCGGGCCGTTTTTTTGCGTCCTGTAGATGCCGTCCACCCACTTCTCAGCGTTGGCTACCATCGCTGCCACTTCTAGGCACCCTGCCCATCGAACGGGAGGCTGCTGCCTCCCTCCCCCTTGAGGGGAGGGTAGCAAAGCTGGCCGTCAGGCCTAGCGAAGCTGGGGAGGAGGTGGTCTTGAGGCCCACTGATAGACCCCCACCCTCAGTCCCTCCCCTCAAGGGGGAGGGAGGCGAAGGAGTCCGAGTCAACACTGCCCGTCACGAGGTAAGGTCAGAAGCCGTGAACCAGGGCCCTGGAGGCAACGTCAATGCGCAAGTGAACAATGCTCACAAAGGGCCAGCGAACGCTCATCACATCCACAGACCGGAGCGGGGCTGTTAAGCGCGCCCTCTCTCGCCACTTGCGGGATAGCAAGGGGCCACATACTCCGCCCCTCAGGTGCTGCACAACTGACGCAGGACGAGCCACCTCCAACCCATCGACGCCGATCCAATCCAACCACCATCCCACAACAAAAAGCAGGGCGCCCCTTCGGATGCCCTGCTTCAATAGTCAGAACTGACGCTTCTGCCTCAGTCCTCGGCAGCCTCCGCCCGGCCCCGGCGCACAAAGCTTGTCGCCGTCAGCGCCAGCACGGCAAGTCCGAGCAGCACGAAGGTCAGGCTGATCGGGCGCTCCACAAAGGTCATGATATTGCCCCGCGAAATCGACATGGCGCGCCGGAAATTCTCTTCAAACATGGGCCCCAGAATGAAGCCGAGAATGAACAGCGCCGGGCTCAGCCCCGCAGCCTTGAGCACATAGCCAAGCACCCCGAAGAAGACCAGCGCATAGAGCTGGAACGACGATGACCCCATGGTGAAGACGCCAACGCAGGCAAAGGCCAGCACGAAGACATAGAGCCAGTGGTAGGGCACCTTGAGCAGTTTTACCCAAAGCCCGATCAGCGGCAGGTTGAGGATCACGAGAAAGAAATTGCCGATCCACATCGAGGCGATCAGGCCCCAGAACAGCGGCGCGTGCTCGATCATCATGCGCGGGCCGGGCGAAACGCCATGGATCATGAAAGCGCCCAGCATCAGCGCCATGACCGGGCTGCCCGGAATGCCGAGCAACAGCGTCGGAATGAAACCGGTCTGCGACGAGGCATTATTGGCCGATTCAGGCGAAGCAACACCCTCGATGGCGCCATTGCCAAACCGCTCCGGATCCTTGGCGACGCTCTTTTCCACCATATAGGCGGTAAACGAGCTCATCGCCATGCCGGCGCCCGGCAAGACCCCGAGCAGCGAGCCGATGCCCGTGCCGCGCAGAATAGCCGGCCAGGCGCGGCGGAAGTCATCCCGCGTTGGCCAGAGGCTGCCGATGGCACTGGTCTTGACGTCTTCCTTGGAGCTGCCCGCGATATTGCTGATGATCTCGGCAATAGCGAAAAGCCCGACGGCGAGAACGGCAAAGTCGATGCCGTCACGCAGCTCGCGAATGTCGAAGGTAAAGCGATATTCCCCGGTCAGCACATCCGAGCCGGTCAGTCCGAAGACAATCCCGAGCAGGGCCACACCGATGCCCTTGATGACACCGCCCCGCGTCATCGCCGCCACCATCACCAGCGCTGCCAGCACCAGCGAGGCATATTCAGCCGCGCCAAACCGCATGGCGATGGACGCCAGCGGCGGTCCGGCCAGCGCGATGAGCAGCGTGCCGACGGTCCCGGCAAAGAACGAGCCGATGGCTGCAATGGCCAGCGCCGATCCGGCCCGGCCCTGCTTGGCCATCTGGTGCCCGTCGATACAAGTCACCGCCGATGCCGCCTCGCCGGGAAGATTGACCAGGATCGAGGTCGTCGATCCACCATAGGCCGCACCATAATAGATGCCGGCCAGCATGATGATCGAAGCTTCGGCAGGAAGGCCGAAGGTCAGCGGCAGCAATAGGGCAATGGTGATGATCGGACCCACGCCCGGCAGCACACCGATGGCCGTGCCCAGCGTCACGCCCAACAGGCAATAGAGCAGATTGACCGGGTTGAGGGCAACATGCATCCCCATGGACAGCAGCGAAAACATATCCATGGCTTAGAACCCCCAGGCGAAGAGACGGATCGGGAGACCCAGACCAAAATTGAAGATCGCGATCATGATAACGATTACGACGACCAGCGCTGCGAGAACCTCAAACCGCTTGCCGCCCTTTTGCGCAAACCACGAAATGCCGATCAGCGCCGTCAGCGCCGGGACAAGGCCAGTGGGCAGGATGAGCGTCGCAAAGGCAAAGACGGCAGCCAGGATCAGCAGCAGCGGACGCAGTTCCGAACGCGCAAACGCACTTGGCAGCGCCTCGGCAGTCCGGAAGGCGCGGAAAAGCTGGATTGCACCCAGAATGCAGAGCGCGACCCCGACAAGCACCGGCATGGCGCCAACACCAAAGGCCCTGGGCGTGCCGAAGCCATATCCGGCGCCGATGACAATTGCCCCCACCCCGAAAACAAGGAAGACCAGGGCGGCTAGTTTCTCGGAGTCGATAATCATGTCATCGCCCGAGCGTAGGTGCTGTTCTGCATGTGGGTTACCCCTCCCCATAGGAACCGGTGAGAGCCGGGAACTTCGAGGCAAAGCACCGGGCGAACAATGCGCACATAAGCGAGTTCCGACAGGCGAAATGCCGCCTAGAAAGAGCCGATACTGCGGTCCCGGATGGTCTGCAGCCGATCCACCTCCGCCCCGATTGCCGTTGCCGCTTCCTTGAGCGCATCGACAAAATTCTTGTGCGAGCCGAAGGAATTCATGGCGCTGCGGAAATAGGTAATGCTGAGACTGGCCTGCACTGTCCCGCGCGCAAAAATCGGCACTGCCACCGTGTCCGATGTCCGCGGCTCCACATTGGGATCGCGCATGGCATAGCCGCGCTCGCGAATTGTCCGCACCATCCGCGCCACCGAGTCCGGCGCACGGGCTTCGGGGCTTTCAAGCTCGTTATTGTCCGCCATCTTCTCAAGCAGCGCGGCGATATACTCGTCGTCACAAGCGGCGAGATAAGCCCGCCCCAGCGCGCGGGTGAAGAGGCTCAGGCGCATATTGATGGTCATGTGAAAGGGGGAGACCGGGCTGTCATAGACGGTCGAATAGCGGATCACCATGGCGCTCGAGCCATCGAAGACAGCAATGGCCACCGGCCATTTGAACTGGGCGCTGAGCCCGATGGCCCAGGATCGTCCCGCCTCCACCACCAGCGGATCGCCATGAAATCCATTGCTGAGCGAGGTGACCAGCGAGGTGATCTGATAGCCCGCCTGCCGCCTGTCATTGCGCACAAAGCCATCCGCCTGAAGCGTCTTGAGAATGCGCACCAGCGTGGGCTTGGGCAGGCTGGTGGCCAGGTGCAGCGATTGAATCGTGGAATAGGGCTCCCGGTTCATCGCCTGCAAGACGGCCAG
The DNA here is from genome assembly GCA_023433775.1 of Pseudomonadota bacterium. Classification (GTDB taxonomy): domain Bacteria; phylum Pseudomonadota; class Alphaproteobacteria; order Rhizobiales; family Devosiaceae; genus Devosia. The sequence goes on from JAEYTY010000070.1 coordinate 11,803, forward strand.
AACCCGGCTCCCGGACCGGATCTCACTACGTTTCTCCCCGGTCATCGACGCTCCAGTCCAACACGGCACGGCCCATTGCCCCGGATAATGAGCCAGAACAGTTTTGGCTGGAAGCCAAATCACCACACCTTACGGGGAAAAACCTGCGGCGCGGAAGTGGGAGAGCCTAGTCGCTGTCCTGAACCACGAGATCGCTGAGCTGGACGGCATCTTCGTCACCCACAACGGAGACGGGCGCACTGGTGCCAAGGTCGAAGGTCTGTTTTTCCGCGATGGGCAGGCCTTCACGGCGGCTGAGGCGGAAGCCGACATAACCGATCAAGGCAATCTGGATCAGCGCATTGGCGAGGAAAAACCCCGGCTGGCCCAGCCATTCGACGCTGGCCGAGGACAGCAGCGGGCCAATGGTCGAACCGATACCATTGAGCAGCAGCAGGCCGGCAGAAATTTCGACATAGTCAGAGCGGTCGGCAAAGTCGAAGACATGGGCGGCGGCAATGGCATAGGCCGGCAGCAGCCCCGCCCCGAAGGCGGCGCCAAGAGCAAACCAGACCAGGGTCGCATCCACCATCAGCCAGAGTGCGGCGCCCACCGCGGCGCACAGCAGCGCCAACCCCATAAGCACCTTGCGCCGGTCCACGCGGTCCGAAATCCTGCCGGCCGGCAATTGCGCCAGGGCGCCGCCAATCACGGCCGCACTCATGAACCAGGCGGCATCGCTGATATTGCCGCTGAAAATATTGGCATAGGCGGGCGCCAGCGCCCAGAACGAGCCGGTCGCGAGGCCAATCAGAAAGATGGCCACAGTGCCCGTTGGCGACAGGCGGAACATCCGCATGGGCCGGAACCGGACGACGGTAATCGGCGGTGGCTGGCTCGAACGGGTCATGACAATCGGCACAGCCGCGAGCGAGACCAGCACCGACGCTATGGAAAAGAGAATGAAGGACGACGGCTGAAACAGCGTGACCATCATCTGGCCAAGCGTGATGACAGTGAAATTCACCGTCACATAGATGGAGATGAGTGCGCCACGCGTTTCATTGGTGGCCTGGTCATTGAGCCAGCTCTCAACCACCAGATATAGTCCCGCGAGGCAAAATCCGGTGATCATGCGCAGCACGATCCACACACCGGCATCGACCGCCATGGGATAGCCCAGTGCCGCAGCAGAGGCGATGGCCACCAATGCGGCAAAGGTCCGGATATGCCCCACCCGCATGATCATCGAAGGGGTGATAGTGCAGCCGAGCACAAAGCCGAAAAAATACCCCGAGCCGAGCAGGCCGATCTGGAGGGCGCTAAATCCCTCTATGCCGCCGCGTATGGGCAGCAGCATCAGTTGCAATCCATTGCCCATGATCAGAAAGGCGACACTGAGCAGAATGGACAGCGCAGCCAATATCGGCGCTGGCTTGGCAATGGCATTCACGGCAATCGGCTCCTGTCCTGTCGCAATTGGCCTGGACCGGGCCGGCGCGACTAGTCGAGCACGGCCTTGAGGAATTCCCTGGTGCGGTCTTCGCTTGGATTGGTGAACAGGTCCTCGGGCGGACCTTCCTCGCGGATACGCCCCTGGTCAAAGAAGCAGACCCGGTCGGAAATCTCGCGCGCAAAGCGCATTTCATGGGTCACCAGCAACATGGTCAGATCATGTTCCTCGGCCAGCTCGCCGATCACATTGAGCACTTCGCCGACCAGTTCGGGGTCGAGCGCCGAAGTGGGCTCGTCAAACAGCAGGATATTGGGCCGCATGGCCAGCGCCCGTGCAATGCCCACGCGCTGCTGCTGACCGCCGGACAATTGATGCGGATATTTCTGTGCCTGATCGGACAGCCCGACCAGCTCCAGCAATTCCTCGGCGCGGTCCTTCGCCTCTGTCTTGCTGAGCCCCAGCACCTTGACCGGCGCTTCGGTGATATTGCGCAGCACCGTCATATGCGGAAACAGATTGAACTGCTGGAACACCATGCCCAATTGGGCGCGCATCTTGCGCAGATGGGCTTCTCTGGCGCGCACCAGGCTGCCATCGGGGCCCTTCTCGTGCCAGAGCGGTTCGTCCGCCACGGTCACCACGCCGTCATTGATGTCTTCGAGCGTCATCAGGATGCGCAGCACAGTCGATTTGCCCGATCCCGAAGGGCCGATGATCGAAACCTTCTCGCCCTTCTTTACGTCGAAATTGAGCTTGTCCAGCACGGTCAGGTCGCCGAAGCGCTTGACCACATTGTCGAATTTGATGATCGGGTCGTCGTTCATTTCAAGGGAATCCCCTGCTTGGGCAGCCAGGTGTCGAGCAGGCGCACGCCGGTCGAGGCCACCAGGGTCATGATGAGATAGAGGGCGCCAACCATGGAGAGTGGCACCAGATAGTCGAAGGTACGGTCGCCCACAATCTTGGCCACGTTGAGCATTTCGAGCACGGTGACGACCGAGAGCACCGGCACGTCCTTCATGATCGATACGAGGTAATTGCCCATGGCCGGTACGATGCGCGGCACCGCCTGCGGCACGATGATGTGGCTGAAGGTACGGGCCGAGGAGAGGTTGAGCGCCCGTGCCGCTTCGCGCTGGTCAGCACCCACGGCTTCAAGCCCGGCGCGATACACTTCCGATGTATAGGCGCTGTACTGAATGCCCAGCGCCAGCGCCCCGGTCATGAAGGCGGGCAGGACGATGCCGTATTCGGGCAGCACGTAATAAAGAAAGAACAGCTGCACCAGAAGCGGCGTGTCACGGATAAACTCGGTCACCACCTTGGCCGGCCACGAGATGAACCGCGACGGCGCAGCCTTCAGTACCGCCCAGACAAGGCCGAGCACCAGCGCGACCAGAAAGCCGAGCACCGTGGCCTGGATGGTCACCACCATGCCCGTCAGCAGGATCGGCAGGATAGAGATCGCAAAGGCCAGTGGGCTCGACAGGTCCCATTCATATCCAAAAAGCATGGGTCAGCTCCTCGCTATGCGCCAGCGGCTCACATAGGTTTCTAGGCCGCGCATGATCACGGTCAGCACCAGCGCCATGCCGAAATAGGTCACCAGCAGCATTGAATAGATCGTGGTGCTGTCCTGGGTGAAATTGCGGATCTGCTCGGCGCGGAAGGTGAGGTCACCCAGGCTGATCAGCGAGACCAGCGCGGTATCTTTGAGGTTCTGCACCGCCAGATTGCCGAAAGACGGCATCATCTCGGGGATCGCCTGCGGAATGGTGACATTCCAGAGTGTCTGGCGCGGCGTGAAGTTGAGCGCCCGTGCCGCTTCGTGCTGGTCCTGGTGCACCGACTGGATGGCGCCGCGCACCACTTCGGCGCCATAGGCCCCGATATTGAGGCTCAGCGCCAACACGCCGGCGGCGACCGGGGGCAGGCGCAGATCAACGCCAATAGCCATGCCGGCAATGGGCAGGGCGAAATAGAGCCAGAAGAGCTGCACCAGCAGGGACGTTCCGCGAAACACCTCGATATAGGCGACCGAAACACCCTTGATGGCCCAGTTCGATGACAGCTTTCCAATGCCGGCGGCAAAGGCAAGCGCGGCGCCGAAAAGGGTCGAATAGATTGTGAGCTGGATGGTGACCCACGCCCCCTCTAACAGAGGCGGGAAATACTCAGTCCAATGCATGGCATATGTCCCGTGCGGAATGGTGAGACGCGTCGAGGGCGGGCGCCGGAGCACCCGCCCAGAATAGCGACGGAAAGGCCCGAATTACTCTGCGGCGCAGAGTTCTTCGGTGGTGCGGGCTGTCGAGCCGTCCACATCCGCCTGGGTGAAGCCGTAGCCCATCAGGGTTTCGGACCACTCGGCCGACTGCTTGAACTCGGCCAGGGCCGTATTGACCGCATCGCGCAGTTCTTCATTGCCCGAGGCAAAAGTGAACCCGCCCCAGCTGCGCACTTCCTGGCCATCGATGACCGGGTCGGTGAATTCACCGGCCACTTCCACGCCATCATTCTGGTCGGCGAGGCCACTCGCGGTCAGGCTCGTCGCCGCATAAGCGTCCGCACGGCCCGTCGACACGGTCGAGATCGCATCGGCATTGGCGGCGATGGTCACGAGATTGGCTTCGTCAACGCCCAGCTTCTGCATCATTTCGAGCTGGTCGGCGCCGGCCATGATGGCAACCTTGAGGTCCGGATTTTCGGCAAAATCCGCATAGGCATGGATGTCCTTGGGATTCCCGGCCGCAACCAGCAGGCCCTCACCATAGGAAGTGTTAGGCTCCGAAAAGAGCACCTGGCGGCAGCGGTCTGGCAGGATCGCCATTTCAGCAGCGACCATGTCGAAACGGTCAGCCTGCAGGCCCGGGATCAGCGAGGAAAAATTGGTGGTCACCCACTCGATATTCTCGACACCCAGTTCTTCCATGATCGCCTTGGCGACATCGGGACCGGCACCCAGGGCTTCGCCATTGGGATCGACATAGCCATAGGGAATCTCATTGGCCACGGCGATGCGGATCGAGCCACTTTCCTGGATTTCAGCCAGCGTTGCAGCACTGACGGCGGTGGAGGCGAGAGCCGAAGCGGCAATGGCGGACAGCGCCATGACTGCGGTTTTTCCGAATTTGGTCATGTGTGTTCTCCTGTTTTCTTCTTCTTCGGGCGGTGAAACCGGCTGGAGCCCATCCAATCAGCCGGCTATGGGTCAGGCCACGGCGTGCAATTGGTGCTGCGCGCTGGTTGACCAGTCTTCGATCAATCCCTTGTGCAGGGCCGCGACGGTGGCCTCGAAATGGTCGGGTTCGACAACGACCTGCAGGTCGACCTTGCGCATCAGGTCATGCACGCCGAGCGGTTCGATCCCCGCATCGGCCAGGGCGCGCATAGCCTGGGCCAGCACGCGCGGCGAGGCGAGATCGCGGCCAATGGCCGAGACGAGTGAAATCTTGCGCAGGGACATATCGGCGCTGGGGAAGACGGCGGAGAGATCGGCCTCGACCCGCCTGATCGCCTTCATCGACCCCTTGAGATAATGGGTGATGGTATTGGCATTGGAGGTCTTGGCGATGATCCAGACCTTGTGGCGCTTCAGCGCTTCCAGGATCTCGGAATCATAGCCTTTCACCCCGACCATGTCCTGGTCGTAGAATTCAAAGGCATAGACGTTTTGTAGACCCGTGACGATTTCGACCTGCGGCGCCTGCGCCTCAAGGTCGGACCGGATCACCGTGCCCGGATGCTCGGGTTCAAAGGCATTTTTGACCCGCAGCGGAATGCCCGCCTGCCGCAAGCTCTTGGCCGCGCGGGGGTGGATGGCTTCCATCCCCATATTGGAAAGCTGGTCGGCCACATCATAATTGGTTTCACCGATCACCCGCACCGCATCCGGCGCAACCAGCCGCGGATCGGCACTCGACAGGTGGAATTCCTTGTGGATCACCGCTTCGCGCGCTTTGGTCACCACCGTCAGCCGCGACAGCGTCACTTCCGAATAGCCCCGATCATAGGTGCCCATCAGCGCCTCGCTGCACTGGGCATAGCCGGTGACGATCGGCAACTCGCTCGAAAGGTCGACATCGGCCAGCGCCCGCTGGATGGCCTCGTCCAGGCTATACTGTCCTTCGTCGCGCCAGCCCGTCAGGTCGATCATGCGGGCCCGCACGCCCTTGAGATTGAGCAGCAGCGCCGTATTGAAAGCCGAATGCGCCTCGCCCAGCGAGGCCAGCATTTCGCGCACGGTCAGCAGATGCTGCCCGAGCTGGAAATGGCCGAACGAGCAGAGCCGCGACAAGTCGATCAGGCAGGACCGAACGCCTTCGACCCGCTCCCGCGCAAAGCGGTTGGCGGATTGGCGCGCGCCCTCGTCGGAAAAGATGCGCTCATTATGGGCATACATCTTATCGGCCACGGCGGTCAGGGCATCGCCCCAGACCCAGCCGCTTTCGGCGCTGGCAAACAGGGCATAGACCCCCGGCTCGCCCGATTTCTTGTGCTCGAGCAGGTCGTCGGTCATGCCGGCATAGGCCGAGACCACGAAGATGCGATTATAGAGATCAGCGCCCTTCCGGTCGCCGATCAGCACCGTCCTGAGCAGCTCTTCGGTGCGGGACATCGACGTGCCGCCGATCTTCTCGACGGTATGGCGCGGGCTTTCGATAGTCATGAAGTCTCCAGCCGCTCCCGGTTCGGGGAGCGGCGCCAATTGATTTGGTCTAGGGGTTATCGGACCGGCCTCAGCCGATCTTCCCGGTCTCGATCTTGATCGGACCCTGCGGATCGCGCGAGCTGAGGAAGGCCGGGCGCGGATTCTTGGCTGCGAAGGGCTGCCCCACCCGGTTGGACCAGGCATTGTAGACAAAGAAGGCGTTCGAGCGCGGGAACGGCGTGATATTGCCGTTCGAGCCATGCATGGTGTTGCAGTCGAACAGCACCACGGTCCCGGCCTTGCCCGAGGCGTAGTCGATGCCGTGCTCCTTGGCCATTTTCGTCAGCGCGTCATGCGAGGGCACGCCGATTTCCTGCTTCTTGAGCGAGGTCTTGTGGTTGTCCTCAGGCGTTTCGCCGGCACAGGCGACAAACTTCTTGTGCGTGCCGGGCATCAGCATCAGCGGGCCATTGAGCGCATCATTGTCCGTAAGCAGGATCGAGGCGGAAATCGCCCTCATACGCGCCATGCCGTCCTCGGCGTGCCAGGTCTCGAAATCGGAATGCCAGTAGAATTCCTTGCCGGTAAAGCCTGGCTTGTAGTTAAGGCGTGACTGATGGAGATAAACCTCATCGTCGAGCAGGAAGCTCACCGCGCCGGCAATGCGGCGGTCGCTGGCCAGCCGGGCGAAAAGCGCATTCTCCTCGTCGAGACGGAACACGGTGCGCACCTCGTTCGAGCCCGGCTCGGTGATGACATTGTCCTCGGCGATCTTGGCCTCGCCCGAGCGCATATGGGCGGATTCTTTCTGCAGCGCCGCCACTTCGGCGGGCGAGAAGACATCCTTGAGCACGAGATAGCCGTTCTTTTCAAAGCTCTCGGTCTGGGCGCGCGTCAGCGGGGCTTCCGGCGTCCATTTGCCCCAGACGATGGGGTCTTTGCGATCCTGCCATTTTTCGGCTGGCAGGCGTGTGGGGTAATCGTCGTGATTGGCGGTGTCGAAGGCCGACTGGGTCATGATCCTCGCCTTTCATTTGCTGTGGTTTGGGGGAACGCGCTCAGGCGTTTTCGGAAATCGGGGCGTATGAACCGTCTTCGCGGTGCACTTCCTGGCCGGTAACCGGCGGGTTGAAGCAGCACGCCATCACCATCTCGCTCCTGGCGGAGAGGCGGTGCCGGTCATTGAGGTCGAGCGCATACATGACGCCCGGACGGATCGCGTGCACTTTGCCGCTATCGAGTTCCTCGATCTCACCCTCGCCCGAGATGCAGTAGACGCTCTCGAAATGGTGCTTGTAGTGGAACTCGTGGTTCGTGCCCGCATGGATGCGAGTGATGTGGAAGGAAAAGCCCATATTGTCGCCGGCCAGCAGCAATCTTGTGCTGTCCCAGCCATTGGAATGGACGAGACGGTCGCCCATGCGGGCGGTTTCCAGTTCGCGAACAATCATAATGTCTATCCTTATTCAGCTGCCCGGCGCTGCGAGCCGAGGACCGCCTCGAAGGCGTCCTCCATGATGTCGAGGCCCGCGCTAAGCTGCTCGAGCGAGGTGGTGAGCGGCGCCAAAACCTTGACGACTTCGTCATGACTGCCGGAGGTTTCGATGATAAGCCCCTTGGCAAAGCAGGCCTTGCACACGGCTGCGGCGCGTTCGCCCGAACCGGCGTCAATGCCCACCATCATGCCGCGGCCCTTGGTCGAGAGCCCATGCTCCTCGGCAATCGCATCAAGGCGTTCGCCCAGATACCGGGCCTTTTCGGCGACATCGGCATGGAAACGATCATCGGCCCAGAACTTTTCCAGCGCCGCTGCGGCGGTGACAAAGGCATGGTTATTGCCGCGGAAAGTGCCGTTATGCTCGGCCGGTTTCCAGATATCGTGCTCCGGCTTGATCAGGGTCACCGCCAGCGGCAGGCCCATGCCCGAAAGCGACTTGGCCATGGTGACGATGTCGGGGTCGAGCCCCATGCCGTCGAACGAGAAAAACCCGCCCGTACGGCCACACCCGGCCTGGATATCGTCCACGATGAACAGCGCGCCGTGCTTCTTGGCGATGACCTGAATCTGCTTAAGCCATTCCGGCGAAGCGGCATTGAGCCCGCCCTCGCCCTGCACGGTTTCAAGGATGATCGCCGCAGGCGCGTCCACGCCGCTGGACGGGTCGGACAATTGCCGGTCCAGCAGGTCCGCCGTGTTCACATCCGGACCATAATAGCCGTCATAGGCGGCACGGGTCACACCGGTGAGCGCCATGGCAGCGCCGCCCCGGTGCTTGCCATTGCCGGTCGCGGCCAGCGCACCCAGCGTCACGCCGTGAAAGCCATTGGTAAAGGCGATGATATTGGTGCGACCGGTCACCTTGCGGGCCAGCTTCATCGCGGCTTCCACCGCATTGGCGCCGGTCGGGCCGGTGAACTGGAGCTGATGCTTCATGCCACGCGGGCGCAGGATCAGCCGTTCGAACGTCGCGAGGAAATGCTCCTTGGCGTCGGTGAACATGTCGAGGCCATGGGCAATGCCGTCATTGGAAATATATTCGATCAGCGCCGCCTTCAGGTCGGCATCGTTATGGCCGTAATTGAGCGTCGAGCAACCGGCGAGAAAATCGGTATAGGCCTTGCCACTGGTGTCATAGATGGTCGAACCCAGCGCCCGGTCGAACACTTTCGGAAAGCTGCGCGAATAGGAGCGCACGCGGCTCTCGACGCGCTCGAAGGTGTTCATGGGTGTGATGGTAGCAGTGGTGGCCATAAAAACGTCTCCTGGACGTTGGAAGTCAAATACGGGTGGATGGATCGGCGGGCTAATGGCTGGTCAGCGCACCAACCTGGTCGGGACGGAAGGGACCGATATTGACGGCATATTCGCTGTCATGACGGCCGCCGAAATGCAGCTCGCGCTCGAATAGTTCGACCTGCTGCAACTGGGCATTGAGACGGCGCGCAATGCTGGTAAACAGAGCCCAGCTCGCCTCATTGTCATGGGTAATGGTGCATTTCAGCGCTTTGATCCCGCGACAGCCTGGCCTTGCCAGCACATCACCGATCAAACGTCGACCGAGCCCCTGCCCGCGCGCCACCTCGCTCACACAGACCTGCCAGATGAACAGCGTCTCAGGCTCCTCGGGCGGAACATAGCCAGAGACCCAGCCCACCACCTCGCCCCCCTGTTCGGCGATGGCGCAGGTCGAAGCAAAATGGGTCGCCTGCAGCAGATTGCAGTAGAGCGAATTGTCATCGAGCGTTTTTGTATCGCCAATCAGCGACCACACGGATTTGCCGTCGGCGCTCACGGGCATACGGATGACGGTTTCCGGTTTTTCTGGCTGCCGCTGCAAGGCACCCGCATCGAATAACACTGAATTGCCGTAGATCATGGCGCAGAAACTTAGCTTGTAAAAACTAAATGGCAACCCGAGAAGCGCCAGATTTTCGCCACTTTTGAGTAGCCGCCCGCGCACGGGCTGAATTTACAGTGGTATTACAAGTGGTTGCGGCGGGATCGCCAAAAGGAATTAATTTTCCTGTGTTGAATTTGTGGTCATGCATCAGAAAATCATTTCGCATTACCTAACGAAATGACCGAACAATCGCGCTTGGGTTCCCTGCTGGCCGGCGGTATGGTGGCTGCACAAGCTTGGAGAACGCCTTGGAAGATCGGACCAAATCGGCACTAACGGCGATGCGCAAAATCCTGCGCGTCACGGAGTCCAATTCCAAGCAGCTGATGCACGAAACGGGCCTCACCCCTTCGCAACTGATCTTCATGCAGATTCTGGATGGAGAGCAGGAAAAGACCGCCGGCCATGTGGCGAGCCGCATGGGCATTACCCAGGCCACGACAACCGCCTTGCTACAAAAGCTTGAAAGCACCGGCATGATCCAGCGCCGCCGGGGCGAAAAGGATCGGCGTCAGGTGCTGCTGTCACTGACCGAAAAGGGACAAAAGGTGCTGGCCATCGCCCCCAACGGCCTGCACGCGCAGTTTCACCAGCAATTCTCTGCGCTCAAAGACTGGGAGCAGATCATGCTCATCTCTGCGCTTGAGCGTGTCGCCGACATGCTGGGCCATGACGACCCGGCAGTAGCCGCCGTCCTCGACGCCTCCGAAATTCTTTCGGAGCAATAGACGCCACGGCGGTTGGCGACCGCGCTAAACGGCCGTCAGTGCTGCGCCAGTTTCCATCCAGCTCACCACGTTCCGGGCCAGCAGGTCCGCCATCTCCTTGCGCGTGTGCATGGAGGCAGAGCCGATATGGGGAAGCAGGGTGAGGTTTGGCGCGCTGATCAGGTCCGCGCTGATATGGGGCTCATTATTATAGACGTCGAGACCCGCCGCGGCGATCGTGTTTGATTTCAGCGCGCGCACGAGCGCCGCTTCGTCCAGAACACTGCCGCGCCCCATATTGATGAGAACGCCGTCAGCGCCAAGCGCGGCCAGCACGTCCTCATTGATGGTCAGCTCCGTTTCGGGCGTGCCCGGAACGATGGAAATGATCGTGTCGACTTCGCGAGCCATGTCGATCAACAAGGCGAAATAGGGATAGGGCAGCCCATCCACCGCGCGGCGATTGTGATAGACAATCTCCACGCCGAAAGGCTCAAGGCGCGATGCAATGCACTGGCCGATGCGCCCCATGCCATAAATCCCCACCTTGCGATTGCGCAGGGTCAGCCTGCTCAAGGGGTAGTCGGCAGAGGCCCATTTCCCCTCGCGAATATAGGCCTCGGCGCGCGACAGCTCGCGCACGACATTGATCAGCAGCCCGATTGCCGTATCGGCAACATCCTCGTTGAGAACATTGGGCGTATTCGTCACGACGATGTCGCGGCTGCGGGCGGCATCGACGTCAATGGCGTCATAGCCGACGCCATAGCTGGAAATGATCTCAAGATTGGGCAGGGCATCCATGGTCGCCGCCGAAATCTGCGCCTTGCAGGCAAGGGCGACAATGGATTGACGCGTCTCCGACGGCAGCTGCTCGATCTCGCCCGGACCATCCAGCTTGACCACGTCGAATTTGTCCTTCAGCACCGCCAACGCATGGTCATGCAGCCAGCCCGGCACCAGCACCGTCCGCGAACCTGTCTTTTGAGCTTCCGAACGCGCCTTTTCCTGCATAAGCTGCACCCCACACATTTGACCACAAGGTAGACATATTGCCCACAGTATGGAATATGGGTGCAGGATCGGCTTGTCAAGCTTGACAAAACAGCGTCACCTTGCGATCTCACATATATATGGACACACAGTCCACAATCTGGGCACTACCCCCACATTTGGGGTTTTGGGAGGACATGCGTTGGACGTGATCAACTATTTGACGATGGTCAATTTCGGAGCGGAATCGGCAGCCTCGCTCACTCAGGTGATGTCGGAGGTTGGCCTTTCGCGGCCGCTGATCGTCAGCGATCCGGGCATTGTTGCAGCGGGCATATTGGCCCGCCCCGAATTCGCCTTCCTGTCCGGCCTTCCCCAATTCCTCGATGTTCCGACCAATCCGACCGAGAGCGCGGTCCTGGCCGGGCTCGAGACCTATCGCAGCGCCAATTGCGATGGCGTCATTGCCATTGGCGGCGGTTCGCCCATTGATCTGGCCAAGGGCATCGCCCTGCTCGCCACCCATGATGGCCCATTGGAGCAATATGCCGCCATTCTCGGCGGCGTGCCGCGCATCACCGCCAAGGTCGCCCCGATGATCGCCATTCCGACCACGGCCGGAACAGGCTCGGAAGTTGGCCGCGCCGCGCTGATCACCCTCAATGACGGGCGCAAGCTCGGCTTTATCAGCGGCTTCCTGATCCCCAAGCGCGCCATCTGTGACCCGCTCTTGACCCTGGGGCTTCCCGCAGGCCTGACAGCCGCCACGGGCCTCGATGCGCTGTCCCACTGCGTCGAGACCTATCTCTCGCCCCGCTACAATCCACCGGCAGAAGCAATTGCCTGTGACGGCTTTGAGCGCATCTGGAACGCCCTGCCCGTCGCCGTTCGCGAGCCGGGCAATATCGCAGCCCGGTCCGATCTGATGATGGGCGCGCTGGAGGGCGGCATGACCTTCCAGAAGGGCCTTGGGGCCGTTCACTCCCTCAGCCACGCTTTGGGCGGCCTCAAGGACCTTAAGCTCCACCATGGCCTGCTCAATGCCGTGCTGATGCCCGAAGTCATTCGCTGGAACCGCGAATTGCCCGAGGTGGCCAAGAAGGTGAATCGGCTGGAGCGCCTTGTCGGCCTTGCCGAAGGCTCCCTGCCGGAAGAGCTGGAAAAGCTCAACAAGACGCTGGGAACCTCGGCAACGTTGTCGGGTCTGGGCCTGCCGCGCGACATCATCGGCTGGATCTGTGAACGCGCGCTGGCCGACCACAGCCACGCCACCAATCCCCGCTCCCTCAGCCTCTCCGACTACGCGCAGATCATCGAGGCGGTCTACTAGTCTGGCAGCGATCAAGACATAAAATGGGAGTTCTCCGGTGAGACCCATCTGCATCATCACTGGCGCAAGCCATGGCATAGGCGCCGCCACGGCAAAGCTCTTTGCCGCCGAAGGCTATGACATCTGTATCAGCTACCTCTCGGACGACACCGCAGCAGAAGAGGTCGTCGCTGCCTGCGAGGCCGAAGGCGCGCGCGCCATAGCGGTGCGCGGCAATGTCGGCCATCGCGACGACGTGCTTGAACTCTTCGCCCAATGCGATGCGCGCCTGGGCCGCGTCACCTGCCTCATCAACAATGCCGGCATCATCGGCAAGGCCGGCAAGCTGGTGGATCTTGAGCCCGCAGCGCTGGAGAAAACCTTCCAGATCAATGTCTTCGGCCTGGTCTACTGCATCCAGGAGGCCACCAAGCGCATGTCCACCAGGACAGGCGGCGCGGGCGGATCAATTATCAACATGTCCTCGCTCGCCGCCTATCTGGGCAGCCCGAACGAATATATCCAATATGCCGCCACCAAGGGCGCGGTGGAATCGATCACCTATGGCTCGGGCAAAGAACTTGCGCCCGAAGGCATCCGCGTCAACGCCATTCGCGTCGGCACCACCAATACCCGCATCCATACCGAAGGCGGCAATCCCGAACGCCCCGCGCGTATCGCCGCCATCACGCCCATGGGCCGCATTGCCGAACCGATCGACATTGCCCGCGCCGCCCTGTGGCTGGCTTCCCCCGGCTCCGGCTTTGTCACGGCAACGATAACAACCGTCTCCGGCGGCCTGTAGGGCTCCCGCGGTCCGCCCCCGAAGCTCCGCGACCCCTCATCGTATCATAGCCCGCACCCCATCCCGCCGGCCCCGCATTCATTCTGGGGCCGGCGTTTTGCTGCATTGTCTGCCCAGCCATGGCGATGCCATCAGCGCCCTTCGCAATTCCACCCGGACACTTGTCACGGCCGGCAGGATCACCCGCATCATTCCGCGCAAAAAAATACCGGGGCCAGAATACTGGCCCCGGTGGTCTTGATGCGTGGGCGTCAGCCCGGATTAGTTGGCGACGGCATCCATAGCGGCGCGGGCCATGTCAACCAGGTCGGCACCGATCTGGTCCTTGAACTGGTCAACCACGGGGGCCGTGCGTTCACGGAAGGCAGCCATGGCTTCTTCGGAAGGCCGGGTCACTTCCATGCCTTCTGCTTCGAGTTCGCCAACCAGGCTTTCGGCAGCACTGCGCGACAGGTCACGCTGGTAGATGGCTGTTTCCTGTGCGGCTTCCATGACCAGAGCCTGGTCCTCGGCGCCGAGACCGTCGAACCACTTCTTGCTCGCGAGCAGCACGAACGGGGTATAGACGTGCCCGGTCAGAGCCAGATGGTCCTGAACTTCGTAGAAGCGGCTTGCATAGATCAGGCCGACAGGGGTTTCCTGGGCTTCAACAGCGCCGGTTTCGAGGGCGCTGAACAGCTCGGGATAGGGCAGCGGCACGGGATTGGTGCCGAGCGCCTCGAAGGTGGCCAGGAACAGCGGGTTCGGGATCACGCGGATCTTGATGCCGCTCAGGTCTTCGACCGTGTTGATCGGACGCAGCGCATTGGTGATGTGGCGGAAGCCATTGTCCATATAGGCGAGGCCGACAATGCCCATCTCTGAATCAAGGCGCTTGAACAGCTCCTTGCCCACTTCGCCATCCATGACGGCGTCGACTGCGGCAAAATCCTTGTAGAAGAAGGGCAGATCGAAAATCAGATAGCCCGGAACCGAACCGACCAGGTTCGAGGTCGGCCCGAACATCACGTCCAGGAACCCGCCCTGGATGGACGACTGGAGCTGCGGCTCGCTGCCCAGCACGCCATTGCCGAATGTTTCGACGGTGATGCGGCCCTCGGTCTTTTCCTTGACCTTGTCGGCAAAGAAAACCGCGGCCTTTCCGACCGGGTGATCTTCCGTCGGCACATAGCCAAGGCGGGCATTCTGCGCCATGGCCGGCACCGACAGGGCCAGGGCGCCAGCGAGCGCCAATAGGGGTAGAAGTTTCTTCATCTCATCTCTCCTCCATTGAGATCATTTGAACCAGGACGCTGGAACCAGAACCAGGTCCGGGAAAATGACGAGCAGCACCAGAACCAGCACTTCCGCCAAAAGGAACGGCAACACGCCCTTGACCACCTTGCCCATCGGCACCCTGCTGATCCCGCACACGGTGTTCAGAACCGCCCCCACGGGAGGGGTGATCATGCCGATGGCAGCGGTCATCAGGAACACGACGCCAAAGTAGATTGGATCGATGCCGGCGGCCTTGACGACCGGCATGAAGACCGGGACCAGGATCGCAATGACCGGTGCGAAATCGAGCACCATGCCGATCACGAGAACCATCAGCACGATCAGGGCCATGACAGCGGTCGGATTGTCGATAAAGGGCTGCAGCATACCGATCAGCGTGCCGGGCAGGTTCGCAATGGCGATCATGAACGCAGTCACCATTGAAGCCGCGACCAGCAGCATGATCACCGCAGTCATGCGGCCAGCCGACAGGATGGCCTCGAAAAGCTTGGCCGGCGTCAGCTCGCGATAGACGAAAACGCTGACAAACAAGGCATAGGCGGCGGCAACCACACCGGCTTCTGTCGGCGTGAAGACGCCGAAGCGCAATCCGACAATGATGATCACAGGCAGGAACAGGGCCCACACCGCCGCTCCCAGGCTCTTCATCACTTCGGACATCGGCTGGCGCGGCAGCACGGCAGCGCTTTCCTTGCGGGCAAGGAACCACCAGGTAATAGTCAGGCTCGCTGCCATCATCAGGCCCGGCACGATACCGGCAAGGAACAGGCTGACGATCGAGATATTGGCCGTGACGCCCAGAATGACGAACCCGACCGATGGCGGAATGATCGGCGCAATAATGCCGGTCGCCGCCATCAGCCCGCTGGCCCGCGGCACGTCATAGCCGGCCTGGCGCATCAGGGGGATCAGCATCACTGCAAGCGTCGCCGTATCGGCAATGGCCGAGCCCGAAAGGCTGGCAAGGACAATTCCCGTGCCGATGACCACATAGCCAAGCCCGCCGCGCATATGCCCGAAGAGGGCAAGGGCAAAGTTCACGATCCGGCGCGATAACCCGCCGGCATTCATGAGTTCGCCGGCAATCAGGAAGAACGGGATGGCCATGAGCGGATAGCTGTCTGCGCCGTCGATCAGCTTCTGCGCCAAAATCTGCGCATCGAGATTGCCGAACAGCAGCATCAGCGACACGGCCGAAAGCATCAGGGCAAAACTGATCGGAATGCCGATGCCGATGGCCCCGAGCAGCGAGCCGAGAAAGACAAAAATGGTCATGAGCGGTGCTCCTCGTTCACCGCCGGCGCATCCATCGGCGCGCTGGTGACCGGGCTATTGCCGGCCCAGGTGTCAGGGAGTTCACCGCGCAGGAAGCGGTAGATATTGTATAGAAGGCAGACAGCCATGAAGGCTGCAGCCACAAGGCCGGACGCATAGACCAGCCCGACGGGAATGCCCGACAGGGCATTGTGATTGTTCCAGTTGAGCGCCGTCTGCGCCCAGCTGCCCTGCCAGAGCAGCAGGCAGCACCAGAGCATCAGTCCATGGGCGACGAGGAAACAGACAATGCGACCGGGTCGCGGCAGCTTCGCCACGAAGGAATCCACCGCCAGATGCGCGCCCTGGGCAAGTGCCACGACGGAGCCGAGCATGATGATCCAGACGAAAATGATGCGCGAGAGTTCGACCGAAACCGGAATGCCGGAATTAAAGCCATAGCGCAGCACGACATTGAGAAAGACCAGCGCGCTCATGACGGCCATGCCGGCCACGACCAGAATGTCGAAGAGCTTCATCACCATGAAAAGAGGCTTGGGCAATTGTGTGCTCATCTCTGGGTCAACCTCGCGCGGTCGGAGAGAGCGGCCACTGGCTTGCTGGCAAGCCGGCTCGTTCGATTGTCACCTTTTGGGGTGGAGACCAGATGCGCCTCAGACACCTTCCACCACCGCAAAATGTGCCTTGGAATATTTCTCGCGGACGGCCAGCGCCTTCTGGTATTCGGGGGACTGGTAGCATTCCATCGCAGTTTCAAAATCTGCGAACTCGATCACCGCAAGCCGGTTGGCCGAGGGGCCTTCCATGATTTCGCTCTTGCCGGCGCGAACAATGAATTTGGCGCCATACTTGTCGAAGGCTGCCTTGTTCAAGGCTATATAATCTTTGTAGCCTTCCTGGTCGGCAATATCGACCATTGCGACCCAATAACCCTTTTTCGTCACGCTCAATCCTCCACTGGCAATGACCGACTTTGACTGCGCGCCCTACAGATCATTCCCGGCACGGGATGCCCGCAACACGCGACCAAAGGGTTGCTGTCGCCGGTGGCTGCTATAGAGAATGCGTCGTCCTCCCCAGGACATTTCGATACTGCCTACATTATGGACACAGTGTCCATAAAATGAGTAACTGCCGGGTAAGGTGATGTCAAGGTCCGCAATGGAGTTTCAAATGAATGACAAATCAGCTCTGGACCAGACTGCCTCTCGCGGCAGCAATCAGGTGCAGGGCGCAGCGGCCTTCTCCAAATTTATGAATGTGCTGCAGGCCATTGCGGATGCGCCGCGCGGCATCGACATCGCGCAGCTGACCAAAGCCAGCCCCTATCCCCGCGGCACGGTCTATCGCCTTGTGGCCGCCCTCGTCGCAGAGGGCCTTGTCGTCCAGCGCCGCGAAGACGGCACCTATCGGCTGGGGCCGCGGCTTATCCAGCTTGCCTCGAAAACCTGGGAGGATTCCGATCTGCGCACCGTGGCGCGCGATTTCCTGAAGTCGCTGCGCGACGCCACCGACGAGGTGGTGCACCTGGCCGTGCCCAGCTCGAACAAGATGGTCTATATCGACAAGATCGAGGGCTCCAATACCGTCCAGATGAAGACCAGCATTGGCGGCCAGGTCGAGGTGCACTCGACCTCCGTTGGCAAGGCCTGGCTCTCGGGCCTCACCGAAGAACGCCTGAGCCAGGTCCTCTCGGAACTTTCGCTCAAGCGTCACACCGACAATACCTTCACCGAGCCCGACGCCCTGCGCAAGGAATTGATCCGGTCCCGGTCCCAGGGCTATGCCGAGGACAATGAAGAGAACGAACCCCATATCCGTTGCGTCGGCAGCCCCATTTTCAACCGCTCCGGCGAACCCGTCGGCGCGATCAGCATAAGCGTGCCTGTCTATCGCCTGGACCCGCAGCGGCACGCCCATATTGCCAGCCTCGTCGTGCAGGCAGCCAAGGACATCACGGCGCGCTTCTCGACCATTGTCTGACAGCGACGCGCGGGCCCATGCCTCAATTCGGCCGGCAATCAGGGCCGGCCGAACGCGCACAAGGCTGGGCGAAAGTGAATGAGTTTTGGGAAAGCTGGCGGAGAGTGCAGGACGAAGTTCAAGCTCTCCGACAGGAGCGCGACTGCGCGACCGTCCGAAAGGACGCCCCGCCGGAGCGTTGAGCGAAGCGAAACAAGCGCGAGGCAAATAATGGCGGAGAGAGAGGGATTCGAACCCCCGATAGAGTTGCCCCTATGCCGCATTTCGAGTGCGGTGCATTCAACCGCTCTGCCATCTCTCCGCGAGATCGAAAGTCGCCCGTAAAGGGCGCGGCTGGTCGATATGGGCGGCTTATGACATAGCAGAACAGCGCCTGCAACTCCCTTCGCACACCATGGTCAAACCCGTCATGCCCGGCCCTGCCCTCTTTGCCTATGGCACCCTGCAGGATAGCGATATTCTCGGCGCCGCGCTCGGGCGCCCGGTGCCGCCCGGGAGCCTTCGCTCCGCCACCGCGCCAGACCATGCCGCCGTCTATTATCCGGGCCGGGTCTATCCGGCTTTGGTCGCGCGCCTCGGTGCCACGGCCAGCGGCATGTTGATTACCGGCCTTAACGCCCTCGATCTTGCCGTGCTCGATGCTTTTGAGGGCGATGAATATAGGCGCTCCATAATTTCGGTTCGTCTGGGCAACGAGACCATCAGAGCCGAGACTTATCTGCCGACCGCGCTCATTCCGCCCGACGCGTCCGACTGGACACTGGCGGTCTGGTTGCGCGATCACAAGCCAGCCGTTTTGGCCGGAGAGACCGGGCAGGCCGCCGGGCTTCGCGCCCGAATGGCGGCGCAGGCAAAGTCGGATTAACCGATCACGATCCCGTGCCTGCCAATCCAGCGGCACACTTGTCCCGTTGAGTGCAGAGATCATTTGCACAGGGAGAGAGAACATGGTCACACGTCGCACACTCGTCGCCGGCATGGCAGGCTTGCCGCTGGCCGGTTTTGCCACCAGTCTGGGTCTGACGATCGGCGCCCGCGCACAGGAGAGCCAAATGGCTGATACATTCACCACCAGCGAGGGCGATCTCACCATTTACCCCGTCGACCATGCGAGCCTCGTTCTCGAATGGAACGGCAAGGTCATCTATGTCGACCCGATCGGCGGGGCGGAACGCTATGCCGATCTGCCCGCCCCCACCGCCATCCTCATCACTCATGGCCATGGCGACCATTTCGATGTGCCGACGCTCGAAGCCTTGGCCGCGGGCCTGCCCATGCTCACCAATGCAGACGTACTCGGCAAGCTGCCCGAAGGGCTCAGCGCCAACGCTACATCCATCGCTAATGGCGAAGAGGGTGAGATCGACGGCGTGACGCTCCGCGCCATCGCGGCCCACAACACCACTGAAGACCGGATGCGCTATCACCCGGTCGGCGTCGGCAATGGCTATGTGCTCAGCTTCGGCGATCTCAACGTCTATGTCGCGGGCGACACCGAGCCGACCGAGGACATGCTGGCCCTCACCGATATCGACATCGCCTTCCTGCCCATGAACCTGCCCTTCACCATGACGCCCGAGCAGGCGGCCGAGGCGGTCAACACCTTCAAGCCGGCAATCGTCTATCCCTATCATTATGGCGAGAGCGATCTGTCGGCCTTTGAAAACAATGTCGATGACGGCGTGGAAGTGCGCCTGCGCAACTGGTATCCCAACGGCGCCTGATCAGGCCCTAACAACCGCAAATCGGCTTGACTCTTGGGGCTTTTGACCCGATAAGCCACCCAACTTGCGCACCGGCTCTGTCGGCGCGCCTGTTTTGTTTGAAAACGCTGCTCGAGGCTGCCGGCCGGATCTGATCTGGCCCCATATTCGAAAAGCCCGCGGAAACGGCACGAAATCCGCGGCGCCACAGAGCGCGACAGATAGGGACCGGGCGCCAAACCGCTCGGCACATATATGACTTTCGCCGTTATCAAGACGGGCGGGAAGCAGTACAAAGTTGCTGCCAACGACCTTATCAAGATCGAAAAGCTCGAAGCCGAAGCCGGCGACATCGTCACCTTTGACGAAGTCCTGATGGTTGGCGACATCATCGGCGCTCCGCTGGTGGAAGGCGCTCTGGTCGCTGCTGAACTGGTCGAGACCCGCAAGCAGAAGACCGTCATCATCTTCAAGAAGCGCCGCCGCCACAATTCGCGTCGCCGCAACGGTCACCGCCAGCTGCTCTCGACTGTGCGCATCACCGAAATCCTGACCGGTGGCGCCAAGCCGACGATCAAGGCTGCTGCCAAGTCTGAAAAGACCGAAGCCGTGTCGGAAAAGGCCCCGGCCAAGAAGGCCGAAGCCAAGACCGAAACCAAGGCCAAGGCTGCTGCACCCAAGGCTGACGCTGCCGAGGCTCCGGCCAAGAAGGCTGCAGCGCCCAAGAAGGCCGCCGCCAAGGAAGACACCGCCGCTGAAAAGCCGGCGAAGAAGGCCCCAGCCAAGAAGGCTGCACCCAAGGCCGACAAGGAATAAGGAGCACTAGAGATGGCACACAAAAAAGCAGGCGGTTCATCCCGCAACGGTCGTGATACCGCTGGCCGTCGTCTCGGCGTGAAGAAGTTCGGTGGCGAAGCCGTCATCGCCGGCAACATCATCATCCGTCAGCGTGGCACCAAGTGGGCTCCGGGCACAGGCGTTGGTCTGGGCAAGGATCACACCATCTATGCTCTGATCGACGGCAATGTCGCGTTCCGAACCCGCGCCAATTCCAAAGTACACGTTTCCGTCGTTCCGGCAGAGGCCGCCGAATAATCCGGCAGGCCTGACCAACCAGCCGGAGACCAGTTCCCCGGCCGTGTTTGGACAGAAACATCCAGATCAGAGGGGAACCGGTCAGCCGGTTCCCCTTTTCGTTTCTGGAGAAAACTGACATGACCCGCACCACCATCACTCTCCCCGCCTTTGCCGCCAATGCGCGTCTCGCCGGAGCAGTTGCCGCGTGGGCCAATGTCAATTTCGCCACCCGACGCCATTTCAAACTGCGTCACGCCACCATGGCTGCCGGTCACTCATGTCGGGATTTCAGTCTATGACCGAGCTCCGCACATCCCGGCTCCTCCTGCGTCCCTGCCGGTCCGATGACGCGCCCTGCTACGCCCTGGGCGTGGGCGAATATGAGGTCGCCCGCTGGCTGCCTGCCGTGCCCTGGCCCTATACCCTGCCCATGGCCACCAATTTTCTGCGCGGCGCCACCATTCCCGCGCCCGAGCGCGCCATGTTCATCATCGAGCGGCCCGGCAAGGGGCTCATCGGCTGCATGACGCTCAATTCCGAACTCGGTTTCTGGATCGCCCGGCCCCATTGGGGGCGCGGCTATGTCACCGAAGCCGCGTCCGCCCTGATCGACTGGCATTTTGCCGGCACCGAGGCCGAGGCCATTCCCTGCAGCGCCATGCATAACAACGCCGCCTCTCTGCGCGTGCAGGCCAAGCTGGGCTTCACCGAAACAAGGCGCGAAATGCGTTTCTCCCAGGCCCTGCAACACAATGTCGAACTTGTGGTAACCCATCTGACACGCAGCGACTGGCTGGCGCGGGAGAATATGCGATGCGCCTGAACCATGTCCTGCCGGCGCCGGGCCGTCACGCGGTAAAGGAGCGGGCGCGATGATGCCCACCATCACCACATCCCGCCTCATCCTCCGCCCGCCCAGGGTCGATGATGCCGAGCCCATTGCCCACTACCTCAATGATTTCGAGGTGTCGGGAAATCTGGCGCGCGTGCCTTTTCCCTATCATCTCTCCGATGCCAAGGCCTGGCTGCGCACCCGCCGCTTGAATATGCCAATTGAAGAGACCAATTTTTCCATTGAAATGCCGGGCACGGGCTATGTCGGCCATATCGGCTATCATCCCGGCGAGGCCGGTCCGACCATCGGCTATTGGCTGGGACGGCCCTTCTGGGGCCAGGGCATTATGAGCGAGGCAGTGGCGGCCTGTGTGGACTGGTTCTTTGGCGCCAGCGACGCGCCGACCATCTATTCGGGCGTCTTTCACTTCAATGCCGCCTCTCTGGCCATCCAGAACCGGCTCGGATTTACCGAAACTGGACGCTCTTTCCTGCTCTGCCTTGCGCGGGGCGCTGAGGTAGAGCATATCGACACGCAGTTGACGCGTGAGCGTTTCCAGCAAAAGTGGGATCCGGTTTTGCGGACCGGAAACGCGACCTAATGGACACCTGGAAGGCTCGAACACCATGAAATTCCTCGACCAGGCCAAGATCTATCTTCGTTCCGGCGATGGCGGCGCGGGCGCGGTCAGCTTCCGGCGTGAAAAATTCATCGAGTTCGGCGGCCCCGATGGCGGCAATGGCGGACGCGGCGGTGACGTCGTGGCCGAATGCGTCGAAGGGCTCAATACCCTCATCGACTATCGCTATCAGCAGCATTTCAAGGCCCCCACCGGTATTCACGGCATGGGCAAGAACCGCTCCGGCGCCAATGGCGAAGACATTGTGTTGCGCGTGCCCAAGGGCACCCAGATCTTCGAGGAAGACAAGGAAACCTTGATCGCTGACTTCACCGAGGTGGGCCAGCGCGTCGTGTTGCTCCAGGGCGGCAATGGCGGCTTCGGCAATGCCTATTTCAAGACCTCGTCCAACCAGTCGCCGCGTCGGGCCAATCCGGGCCAGGAAGGCACGGAGAAATGGGTCTGGATTCGCCTCAAGCTGATCGCCGATGCCGGCCTTGTCGGCCAGCCCAATGCCGGTAAATCCACCTTCCTCGCCGCCGTTTCGGCCGCCAAGCCAAAAATCGCCGATTACCCCTTCACCACGCTCCACCCCAATCTGGGCGTCGTGCGCGTCGGTGAGCGCGAATTCGTTCTCGCCGATATTCCCGGGCTCATCGAAGGCGCCAGCGAAGGCGTGGGCATTGGTGATCGTTTCCTCGGCCATATCGAGCGCTGCAACATCCTCATCCATCTCATCGATGGCACCAATGAGGATGTGGCCCATGTCTATAAGGCCGTGCGCTATGAGCTCGCCGCCTATGCCGACGTGCTGGCCGAAAAGGACGAGATCGTTGTCCTCAACAAGATCGATGCTTTGAGCGAGGAAGAGATCAAGGCCAAGGTCAAGGCGCTGAAAAAGGTCAGCAAGGCCGAAATCCGCCTCGTTTCCGGCGTCACCGGCGCCGGTGTCGAACAGGTGCTCTGGGATGTCATCAATCATCTCGACGCTGAACGGGCCGAACAGGCCGAGGCCCAGCGGGTCCGGACCGAAGAAAAGTGGACTCCCTGATGTCGGCGGACGCTCTGGCGCGCTATCAGCGCATCACCATCAAGATCGGTTCGGCGCTATTGGTCGATGGCGCCGGAAAGCTGCGCGCGAACTGGCTGGCGGGTCTGGCCGAAGATATTGCGATGCTCAAAGCCGCGGGGCGCGAAGTCGTTATCGTCTCCTCGGGCGCCATTGCCCTGGGCCGTGGCCTCCTCGGCCTCTCGGCCATTGCCCTCACGCTTGAGCAGTCCCAGGCCGCGGCCAGCGCCGGCCAGATTGCCCTTTCCCAGGCCTGGGCCGAAGCCCTTGGCCGCCACAACATCGTCACCGGCCAGATCCTCATCACGCCAAACATCACCGAAGAGCGGCGCTACTTCCTCAATGCCCGCACCACCATCCAGACGCTGCTTGGCCTGGGCGCCATTCCCATCATCAACGAGAATGACTCGGTCGCCACTGCCGAAATCCGCTATGGCGACAATGACCGCCTCTCGGCCCGCGTCGCCACCATGATCGAGGCCGACGTGCTGGTGCTGCTCTCGGATATTGATGGCCTCTATACCGCGCCCCCCGCCAAAGACCCCTCGGCCACCCATATCCCGGAAGTCGCTGCCATCACCCCCGCCATCGAAGCCATGGCCGGCGGCGCGGCAAGCCATCTGTCCCGCGGCGGCATGACCACCAAGGTCGAGGCCGGCAAGATCGCGACCCAGGCCGGCACAGCCATGATCATCGCCAAGGGCACCGAGCCCCATCCGCTGAAGGCCCTGACCCAGGGCGGCCTCCACACGCTGTTCCACGCGGCCAGCAACCGCGCCCAGTCGCGCAAGCGCTGGATCATGGGCACCTTGGCGGTCGCCGGGTCCCTTCAGGTCGATGCCGGCGCCGCCCGTGCCCTCACGCTGGGCAAGTCGCTGCTGCCCATTGGCGTCACCAAAATTATCGGCGACTTCGAGCGCGGCGATACTGTCGCCATTCTCAATCCCGACGGCCGCGAGATCGCCCGGGGCCTTGCCAGTTTCGACAGCGAAGACGCCAAACTGGTCATCGGCAAGCGCAGCGATGCGGTGATTGAATTGCTCGGCTCGGGAAATCGCGGCGCCATGGTGCATCGCGACAATCTGGTCCTCACCGGCGCCCAGCACGACATGGGCGAAGACCAAAAGCAGCTGGAGGCCAATCATGAGCCAGACTGAGCGCGTCGCAGGCGACATCACCGCCATCATGGCCGAAATCGGCCGTAACGCCCGCATTGGCGCCAATGCGCTCAAGATCGCGACCGCTGAACAAAAGCGCACGGCCCTCCTCACGGCTGCCGGCGCCATCAACGCCCATCGCAAGAAAATCCTCGCGGCCAATGCGCTCGACATGAAGGCCGCCGAGGCGAAGGGCATTTCCAAAGCCTTTCTTGATCGCCTGCTGCTCACCGATGCCCGCATCGACGGCATTGTCGAAGCGGTCAAGACCATTGCCGAACTGCCCGATCCCGTGGGCACAGTGATTGCCGAATGGGACCGGCCCAATGGCCTCCATATCGAGCGCGTGCGCACGCCTCTCGGCGTTATTGGCGTCATTTTCGAATCCCGCCCCAATGTGACGGCCGATGCCGGCGCGCTTTGCATCAAGTCCGGCAACGCCGTCATCCTGCGCGGCGGCAGCGACAGCTTTCATTCCAGCAATGCAATCGTCGAATGTATGCTCGATGGCCTGCATCTGGCCGGCCTGCCCGTCGAATGCGTCCAGCTTGTGCCGACAACAGACCGCGAAGCCGTGGGCGAAATGCTCAAGGGGCTCGAGGGCAATGTGGACGTCATCGTGCCCCGCGGCGGCAAGACGCTGGTCGCCCGCGTCCAGTCCGAGGCGCGCGTGCCGGTCTTTGCCCATCTCGAGGGGCTGGTGCATGTCTATGTCGATAAATCGGCTGATCTCGACAAAGCCGTCTCCGTCACGCTCAACGCCAAGATGCGCCGCACCGGCATTTGCGGCGCCGCCGAAACGCTGCTCGTCCATAAGGACGTGGTCGACACCCATCTGAAGCCCATCATCGCGGCGCTGATCGCCAAGG
>JAEYTY010000078.1 GCA_023433775.1 Pseudomonadota bacterium
GAAATACCGTGGCCCCCTAGAATCTGAGTCATCGCCATCACGCCCGATGCGGCCGCGGGCAGCGCACCTAATTAAGATGCACTATGGGAGGATTGGGCTCTAGGTGATACTTCCGCAACGTCCGCAAAGGGAGCCAGCACCAAATTTGATGACCGACAAGTTGCCGCACTCACATTGACATTCGACGAGGTGATCCAGTGCCACCCTATTTTGAATTTCGTAGTCCACTCGCCGTTCGGTGAGAACTTCAGGCTCGACCAGCGTGACTATTGACGCCACTTCAGGATCGAGTTTGCGAGTGGATACTATAATTTCGTCTGGTAGCAGCAGCAGAGAAGCAAATTTTTGCGCTTGCCATTCAGCGGAGTCTTCGTCTTCAAGAAAGCCCAGCTGAACCGCCTTGTCCGCGCTAAACGCCATGACTTGGTCTTTGTGCAAGATCATATGTGCAATTTCGTGGGCGAGAATGAGTCTGGCCCGAAAGTTGCCCTTGCGAGCTGCCGTGATTATCCAACTTTCCAGGAAGAGCGTCTGTTTTTGAAGGTCGACTTCCGCTGGGTGTTCCATAGCGTCGTCAACTTCAATGTCAAAGTGCTTTCCTTCTTTTTTGAGAGCTGGGATCACCACATTATGGAGAAGGTCGACGATATCGAAATTTTTCTTTTCAGCATGTATGTCGCCCAACATCCGTAGCTGTTGGGCGACACTCTTCAAGTCCTTGTAACTTAGTCGGGCGACCTTAAAGTCCAAGGCCATCATTTACCTCACGAGCAGCCGGTGGTTGTTCCGCAAGTATCGCATTTTAAACATGTACCATTGCGGACCATTGTGAAGTTGTTGCACTCGGTGCACTGGTCGCCAGTATAGCCTTGAGCAAGCGAAATTTCCCGGCGTTTCCCTTCGGGCATAGAGAAGTTCGCTTTGGCGGCTTTAGGCTCGTTTTCCGCTGCTGCTTCGGCACGCCCAGCGGGCGTCGCGGGTACCAGCAAGGTTTCAGAATTATACGTCGGGTCAGCTTTCAAAGCCGTGGCTGAGCGCAGGGCCGTGACGGTTGAGGTCTGCATGGAGCCGACCGGGTTATAGGCTTCGGCCTCGGCGCGGGGCACCAGCATCAGGGATGCATTGGCCGTTTTGCCGCGGGTCATGCCACGGGAGACAAAGCGCTCGGCGGGCACCGGGGCAGGGGCGGGCGCTGTGCGCGCACCCTGCTCTTCGGCAACGCCCTTGCCGAGCGAGGTGGGGCTGTCCGGATTGACATGGGCGAGGTCGTTCCGGTCGAGATAGGAGACGGCCAGCTCGCGGAACACATAGTCGAGGATCGACGTGGCGTTCTTGATGCGATCATTGCCCATGACCATGCCTGCGGGCTCGAAGCGGGTGAAGGTGAAGGCCTCCACATATTCGTCCAGCGGCACGCCATATTGCAGGCCCAGCGAGATGGCGATGGCAAAGTTGTTCATCATGGCACGGAAGGCGGCGCCTTCCTTGTGCATGTCGATGAAGATCTCGCCCAGGCGCCCGTCGTCATATTCGCCGGTGCGCACATAGACCTTGTGGCCACCGACAACGGCCTTCTGGGTGTAACCCTTGCGGCGGTCGGGCATCTTTTCGCGTTCGCGCAGGCGCTCGACGATCTTTTCGACGATGACTTCGGTGCGCGCAGCCATGGGCATGGCGGCGATGGCTTCGACCTGGTCTTCCTCGTCCTCGTCATCCGCCGCGGCGAGCACGGAGGAATTGAGCGGCTGGGAGAGTTTTGAGCCGTCGCGGTAAAGGGCATTGGCCTTGAGGGCCAGCTTCCAGCTCATCATGTAGGCCTCTTTCGCGTCCTCGACGGTCGCGTCATTGGGCATGTTGATGGTCTTGGAAATGGCGCCCGAAATGAAGGGCTGGGCGGCAGCCATCATCAGGATGTGGCTCTCGATGGAGAGCGAGCGCTTGCCGATCTTGCCGCAGGGGGCGGCGCAATCGAAGACCGGCAGATGCTCAGCCTTGAGGAAGGGCGCGCCTTCCAGCGTCATGGCGCCGCAAACGTGGATATTGGCGGCCTCGATGTCCTTTTTGGAGAAGCCGAGGAAGGCCAGAAGATCGAAGGAGAAATCGCCCAGCTGCTCATCGGTGACGCCGAGGCTCTTGAGGAAATCGGCGCCCAGCGTCCACTGATTGAACACGAACTTGATGTCGAAGGCCGACTTCATCGCGGCATTGAGCGCCTCGATCTTGTCGTCGGTGAAACCCTTGGTGCGCAGGGTCGCCGGATTGATGCCGGGAGCCTGGTTGAGATTGCCATGGCCGACCGCATAGGCCTCCATTTCGGCAATCTGGTCCTCGGAATAGCCCAGGGTCCGCAGAGCCGGGGGAACGGCGCGGTTGATGATCTTGAAATAGCCGCCGCCGGCCAGCTTCTTGAATTTCACCAGCGCAAAATCGGGCTCGATGCCGGTGGTGTCGCAATCCATGACGAGGCCGATCGTGCCGGTGGGCGCGATAACGGAGACCTGGGCATTGCGATAGCCATGCTTTTCGCCCAGGGCGAGGGCTTCATCCCAGGCCGCCTTGGCGCGGGCGGAAAGAGCGGCGTCCTTGATATTGGCGTGGTCGAGCGCGACCGGATTGATGGAAAGGCCTTCATAGCCCTCGGCATTGCCATGGGCGGCATTGCGATGGTTGCGGATGACGCGCAGCATGTGCTTGGCGTTGCGCTTGTAATCCTTGAAGGGGCCGAGCTCCTTGGCCATTTCGGCCGAGGTGGCATAGGACACGCCGGTCATGATGGCGGTCATGGCGCCGGCAATGGCGCGGCCTTCAGCCGAGTCATAGGGAATGCCCGAGGTCATCAGGTAACCGCCGATATTGGCGTAGCCGATACCCAGCGTGCGGTATTCGTAGCTCCGCTCGGCAATGGCGCGCGAGGGGAACTGGGCCATCATCACCGAGATTTCGAGCACGATGGTCCAGAGGCGGACGGTGTGTTCGTAGGCGGCGGTGTCGAAGGTCGAGTCCGCGTTGCGATAGGGCAGCAGGTTGACCGAGGCGAGGTTACAGGCCGTGTCGTCGAGGAACATATATTCCGAGCAGGGGTTCGACGCATTGATCGGACCGGCTTCAGGCGAGGTGTGCCACTCATTGATGGTGGTGTGATACTGGATGCCGGGATCGGCCGAGGCCCAGGCGGCGTAACCGATCTGTTCCCAGAGATCATTGGCCTTGAGGGTCTTGGTGACCTTGCCGCCCTGGCGCGCGGTCAGGTTCCAGTCGCCATCATTTTCGACGGCGCGCAGGAAATCATCGGTGACGCGGACGGAATTGTTCGAGTTCTGGCCCGAAACGGTGAGATAGGCCTCGCTATCCCAATCGGTGTCATAGATGGGGAATTCGAGATCGGTATAGCCCTGCTTGGCGAACTGGATGACGCGGAAAATGTAATTCTCCGGCACCAGCGCCTTTTTGGCAGCGCGGACTTCGCGCTTCAATGCCGGGTTCTTGGCCACGTCGAAACAGTCATCGCCCGAACCGCCTTCGCAGTTCACGGCGGCCTTCATGATGGCCTTCAAATGCTTGGAAACGACCTTGGAGCCGGTGACGAGAGCGGCAACCTTCTGCTCCTCCTTCACCTTCCAGTTGATATATTCCTCGATATCGGGGTGATCGATGTCGATGACGACCATCTTGGCGGCGCGGCGTGTAGTGCCGCCCGACTTGATAGCGCCGGCAGCGCGATCGCCGATCTTGAGAAAGCTCATCAGGCCCGAAGACTTGCCGCCGCCCGAGAGCTTTTCGCCGCCGCCACGCAGTTTGGAGAAATTGGTGCCGGTGCCGGAGCCGTATTTGAAGAGGCGCGCCTCGCGGACCCAGAGATCCATGATGCCGTTTTCATTGACCAGGTCATCGCTGACCGACTGGATGAAACAGGCATGGGGCTGCGGATGCTCATAGGAGCTCTTGGACTGCACCAGCTTGTGGGTGAAGGGGTCAACATAGAAATGGCCCTGGCCGGGGCCATCAATGCCATAGGCCCAGTGCAGGCCCGTGTTGAACCATTGCGGGGAATTGGGGGCAACGCGCTGGGTGGCCAGCATATAGGCGAGTTCGTCAAAGAAGGTGCGCGCGTCTTCTTCGGAGGCGAAGTAGCCGCCCTTCCAGCCCCAATAGGACCAGGTGCCGGCCAGGCGATCAAAAACCTGGCGCGAATCCATTTCCGAGCCATAGCGCTCGGCCTCGGGGAGCTTGGCGAGCGCAGCTTCGTCCGGGACTGAGCGCCACAGCCAGGAGGGAACGGAATTCTCTTCGACCTTCTTGAGGACCTTGGCGACGCCGGCCTTGCGGAAATATTTCTGCGCAATGATGTCGGTGGCGACCTGCGACCAGGTCGCGGGCACGGCAATATCTTCAAGCTTGAATACCACCGAGCCATCGGGATTCTTGATCTCGCTGGTTGCCGAGCGGAACTCGATGGAGCCATAGCGATCCGCATTGGCAGTGGTGAAGCGGCGTTCAATGCGCATAGTCGTCGTAATCCCCAATATAGCGGGCACACAATGCCCTGCCTGCCGAAGCCAGGCTTCTCGTTTTTAATCTGTCTGACGCTTTACCCACCGAAATCCGCGGGAGGTGCGAATTTCGAGAAATGCCCCGTTTCCCGGACCTGCAATGGTCTTGCGCCATCGCCTTATTTCCGGACGTGTCCGAGACTGGCTGCCCAGCTTCGAACCATGACTGAAGATGGTCAAGAGTCGGGGTCGCCGTCAACGACAGAAATCACAAGACCTAGTGCCCGAGCTATGCAGCGAAACAAGTTCTAGTATGGGGAATATGTGGATTACGGGGACAAACTGCAAGGGAAATAGGACGATTTGCAGGAGGTTTTCGAGTCGATTCTCAGGGGTTAATGGCGCTGAAAACGTGAGGCGAACCAGCGCCGCTAAAGCCCGAGAATCTCATGAAGTTCGCAGCTTTTGGTGCTCGGCTTAATCGGCCATTAACCATAAATTCGCGCGGTGCAATTTGCTGGCGAAGAAGGGTGTCAAGCGCAGAATTTTGGGCAAATTTCTGCCCACAGGGCACCATATCTAGTTGGTCGCGCGCAAGCCGCTGCACTGCCTATAGATGACCCAGCCCGCAAAAGGCAGCATGGTCAGCCCCGCCCAGCCATAGGCGGGCAGAATGCCGATCCAGTTGGCGAGAAAGCCGAAGGCAAGCGTGGCCGCGATGCCGATGACATTTTCGGCCATGACCAGGGCCGAGGTGGTGGTGGCGCGGCTGCGGCCCTCCATGACGCGATGAAAGCGCGCCTCGGCCAGCACCGTGACTGGCGCGACGACCACATAGGCAGCGCAAAGCAAGAGCACATACCAGGGCGAGGCGCCGAAGGAGGCCAGCACAAGCAGCACGCCGCCGGCAAGGGGCAGGGCCCATGCCAGATATGGCCGCCCGGCCAGGCGATAGGCATGAAGGCTGGCCAACGCATAGGCGCCTTCGACACTGGCGCCCAAAATGCCCCAGGCCCAGATGGGGACGCTGACGGCCAAGTAATAGAGCTGGTCAAACTCTTCGAGCAGCTCGAACACGATAAGGCCGGCGGCAATATAGGTGGTGACGAAGCGCAATTCGGCATGGCGGCGGAATTCGCCAAGGGCGTCGAGGAAGTGGGAGAAATAGGTCGACGGGGTTTCGGGCCCGGATGCCGGGTCATCCCCGGCGGGTCTGTAGCCCGCGCTGCGCCGGACATCGGTGAGCCAGAAGGCAAGGAGCGAGGCCAGCAGCAACGGCGGAATGCAGAGCCAGATGGCGAGGTCAAAGCTGTACCAGGCGACAAAGCCGCCCAGCAGCGTGCCCGCGCCTATGCCCAGTTCCTCGGCCGCATTATCGCGGCCCAGCACCTTGTCGAATTCATCGCTGCGCCCCTCATGGTCGAGGCGTTCATAGAGCAGCGCCTCGCGCGATCCCGATTGAAGGGCCTGTCCGAGGCTCCAGAACAGGAAGCCCAGGCCATAGAGCCAGAAATTTCCGGCAGCGAGCCCCCAGCACACAAAGGTCAGGAGTTTGGCCAGTGGCGCGATGACCAGCAACAGGCGACGGTCGAAATGATCCGACAAGGCGCCGGAAGGCATTTCGAGGACGATGGCCGAGGCAGACCAGAAGGCGAGGAGGATGCCGATCTGGCTGACCGAGAGGCCTTCAAGCTCGAACAAAGCCGTATAGATGGCATAGGCCAGCATGAAATCGAACAGGAAGGCATAGGCATAATAGATGCCGAGGAAGCGTCGCAGATTTGAACTGGGCGGAGACATGGCTCGGCTTCGGTTTTCCCTGTGGGGCATGGTCCAATTCGTGACCGGAGTTTGTGACGCAGTCTGCCCGGAAGGTCTAGGCTGTCCCGGCAAGCCATGCTAAACCGCAGACAAATCGACGCCAGCACGCGGAATCGACAATTGGCCAAATCCGGTATCAAGCAGTTCCTGTCCGAAATCTTCTCCTGGTGGGGCGGCAATTCCTGGGGCACCCGCCTCTGGATCCGTCGCTTTGGCGACTATGTCGGCAGTGACGAATTCGGCAATCGCTATTATCAGGACCGCAAGGCCAATCGGCGCTATGTGACCTATGCCGGCGGATATGCAGACGCATCGGCGATTCCGCCGGGCTGGCATGGCTGGATGCATCATCGCAGCGATGTGGTGCCGAGCGACGCCAACTATCAGCCGCGCGCCTGGGAAAAGCCGCACGAGCCGAACCTGACCGGCACGGCGGCAGCCTATCGCCCCGATGGCAGCCTGCTCAAGAAGGGCGAACGCCCGCGCGTTACCGGCGACTATCAGGCCTGGTCGCCCGAATAAGGGTTTTGGCCACTTGCCACTTCGGGTCCAGCAGAACGTGATACGGCTATGCGCCGGGCTGGCTCTTGCGCTTGGCCTGGCATTTGGCGCCGCGCCGGCACTGGCGCAGCCCATTGCCAATCCGGTGGCAACCTTTGCCGGGCTCGACAAGATCACCGGCCGCATTACCCGCTTCGATGTCTATATCGACGAGACCGTGCTGTTTGGCGCTTTGGAGATGACCCCGCGCGCCTGCTATAATCGCTCGGCCAATGACACGCTGCAACGCACCTCGGCCTTCCTCGAAGTCGACCAGCGTGGGCTTGATGGCAGCAGCGAGCGCATTTTTACCGGCTGGATGTTTGCCGACAGTCCGGCGCTGAATGCCATCGATCATGCCATTTATGACATCTGGCTGATCGAGTGCAAAACCAGCACCAATGTAAAGCCGCCTGATCAACGCTAAATATTCGCCAGCCCCTGTCGAACCCGTTCGGCCTCCGTCGTCGTGAGACGAATGGATGGAGATCCGTGGGAGGAAGGTCTTGCCCCGCTTGGGCAGGTGGCCTGCGCCCGGATCGATGGAAAGAAGGGAAACCCGCCATGATGACAGAGCCTGAAATTTTTCAGCGCCCGGCCCAGAACTATATCTATGTGACCTTCACCGTGCCGATGACAGACATGCAAAGGCCCGCCAATGAGGGCTTTCCGCAGATCTTTGCCCATGTCGGCACGCATGGTCTCACGCCCATCGGCCCGGCCTTTTACAATTTCCGCCGCATCAATATGGCTGAAACGCTGGATGTTGAGGCCGGCGTGGCGGTGGACGCGCCGGCGCCCGAGGAGGGCAATGTGAAGGCAGGGACCTTGCCGGGCGGCCGCTTTGTCCGAACCGTCTGGCATGGGCATCCGGATGAGCTGAAATCGGTGACCGGAAAGCTCATCGACTGGGTCGCCGAGTCCGGAGAAAAATTCGATATGGAGACGCGCGGGCCGGACGACTTCTTCGCGTGCCGGCTGGAGCTCTATGAATCCGACCCGACCGAAGTGCCGAATATGGACGAATGGGTGACCGTGCTGGAGTTCAAGCTTGCGGACTAGGCATCAGAACATTTCGTCGAGGGCGCAGTAATAGCGATATTTCGCTTCGTCCCATTCGGCACCATAAGAGGCGAGGAATGCCGGAATGTGTTCCTCGCCGCATTCATGGGCGACGCTGCGGCAGGCCAGCGCCAGGTCCTGCCAGACATCGGCCAGGCCGAGGCGTCCGCAATCGATGAGGCCCGAAAAGCGGTCATCCTCGGCAAGGATATTTGGGGTTGATATATCGCCATGGGTGACGATGCGGTCGCCCTCGGCCGGGCGATTGGCCTGGAGCCAGTCGAGCACCTGCCGCCCTGTCCAGCCTTTGCGCTCTTCGTCGAAATCACTTTCGTCGACAAGACCGGCGGCAAGGCGCGCCTCGGCGGCGGCGAGGCGGGCGTCGAGGCTGTGGTCAAAGGGGCATTGGGTGGGGTCGAGCGCGTGGAGGCGCCGTAGCCCCTGCGCTACAATGCGACAGAACTGGCCCCGATCACCCTCATAATGGGTGAGGTCCTGGCCGGGAACGGCGGTCATCAACAGCCAGAGCCGATCAAGACCCTGCTCGGCGTCGACGACACGGGGCGCCTTGAACCCCATTTTCGTCAGCCAGTTGAGCCGCTCGATTTCGCCGGCCAGTTCGCTGAGCTCGCCAAGTGGTTCGGACTTGAGAAAAACCGAGGTGTCCGCGCTGAGGTCAATGCGCCAGACCTGGGCCGGCGACTCCCCGATATGGATCGGC
Source organism: Pseudomonadota bacterium (assembly GCA_023433775.1). Classification (GTDB taxonomy): domain Bacteria; phylum Pseudomonadota; class Alphaproteobacteria; order Rhizobiales; family Devosiaceae; genus Devosia. Next base: position 8,635 of record JAEYTY010000078.1, read on the forward strand.
GTCCAGGCGCGGTCGCGCAGCGGGCTGAGGCTTTCGGGCAGGTCATTGGGGATCGTCATTGATGATGGTTCCAGGCGTGCCAGTCGGCGTCCCGCCCGGTGGCGCGGGCGAGCCGGTCTTCATATTCGGCACGTGATATTTCGACGCCGCCAAGCGAGGCAAGGTGGGGCGTGAGGAATTGGGTGTCGAGCAGTTCAAAACCGCCGGCATTGAGCCGCTCGACCAGATGCGCCATCGCCATTTTGGAGGCGTCGGTGCGGCGGCGGAACATGGATTCGCCAAAAAACGCCGCGCCGATGGCGAGGCCATAGAGCCCGCCGACGAGGTCCACGCCGTCCCAGACTTCGACCGTATGGGCAATGCCGCGGCGGAAGAGCTCGCCATAGACCGAGCGGATGGTGGCATTGATCCAGGTCGAATTGCGGTCTTCGCCTTCGGTGGCACAGCCATGGATGATGCCATCCCAGTCTGTGTCGACGCGGATTTGCCAGCCGGACTTGCGCATCGCCTTGCGGAGGCTCCGGCTGGCGTGAAAACCATCGAGCGGGATGATGCCGCGCTGTTCGGGGCTGACCCAGAACAGGTTCTCGTCCGCAGCGTCCTCGGCCATGGGGAAAATGCCCGAGCGATAGGCGCGCACGATCAGTTCGGGCGTGATGTCGACGGCAAAGGGATCAGTGCGGCGGGCCATGTCAAAAAAGATAAGGGGCGCATCAGCGCCCCTCAAGCTCACACCTTGTTTTCGGCCAGGTATTTTTCCAGCCAATGGATGTCGTAATTGCCGGCCAACACGTCCTTTTCCTTCAGCAGGCGCTGGAAGAGGGGCAGGGTGGTCTTGACGCCATCAATGACGAATTCATCCACGGCGCGGCTGAGGCGCTTGAGGCACTCTTCGCGGGTGCGGCCATAGACGATCAGCTTGCCGATCAGCGAGTCATAATA
>JAEYTY010000087.1 GCA_023433775.1 Pseudomonadota bacterium
GGCGACGATGTCGCCGTCACCGGCTATTGGACGCTTGAGGCGCCGGAATGGACGCCCGACGCGGCCCTTGCCCGGTTTCTCGCTGCCGGTGAGGCGCCGGTCTATGTCGGATTCGGCAGTATGCCCGAGGCCGAACCCGATGCTTTGACCCGGACAGTGGTCGCCGGACTACGCGCAGCAGGCAGAAGAGGCCTGCTGATGACGGCGGGCGGCGCCTTGTCCGCACAGGTTGAGGGCGACGATATGCATGTCATTTCCGGCGCGCCACATGATCGGCCCTTTGAACTGGTCTCCTCCACCATTCATCACGGCGGGGCGGGCACAACCGGCGCTGCCCTGCGCGCCGGCAAGCCGACCACCATCTGCCCCTTTCTGGGCGACCAGCCCTTCTGGGCCCACCAGGTCTATAGACTGGGCGTCGGCCCCAAGCCGCTCGAGAAGGGCAAAATGACGGCCAGTGACATCGCAGAGGCCGTCCGGGCCATGGATGACATTGGAATGCGCAATCGCGCGGCAGAACTTGGCCAGGCTATTCGCGCCGAAGACGGCGTCGGCGCAGCCATAGCCTTCATCGAACACCGCATGGCGGCACCAGCCTGACTTGCCAGAGCCCCACGCCGCTTGCCTTCTCTCCCCCTTTCCCCTATAGACCCGCCAGCAATTCGTTTGGCCGGGGGCTGAACGGAGGGTTTTTCCTTTGGGAAAGATAGGGTCTTTCGGACCCGGCCTCCCGTGTTCCCGCTCTTTGCAAGACTGCTTTGACGCCTTTCCGGCTTCGAAGGGGCTCCGCGCCAGCAATTGCCGTGTAAAGCCACAAAGGAAGGCGCATCGATGGCCCTTTACGAACATATCTATATGGCCCGCCAGGACGTGTCCCAGCAGCAGGTCGAAGATCTGACTGCACAGCTGACCGAGATTCTCGCCAGCGGCGGCGGCAAGGTTACCAAGAACGAATATTGGGGTCTCAAGGGCCTTTCCTATCGCATTCGCAAGAATCGCAAGGCCCACTACACCCTGCTCAATCTCGACGCGCCGGCTGCTGCCGTTGCTGAGATGGAACGCCAGATGCGCATCAATGAAGACATCCTGCGCTTCATGACCGTGCGTGTTGACGAGCTGGAAGAAGGCCCGTCGGCAATGATGCAGAAGCGTGACCGCGACGAGCGCGGCGAAGGTGGCCGCGGCGGTGATCGTGGTGGCTTCGGCGGCGAACGCCGTCCGCGCCGTTTCTAAGAGAAGGACCGAAAAGCTATGGCAATCAAAGACCTTACGACCGCCCAGGCCCGCCGTCCGTTCCAGCGTCGCCGCAAGACCTGCCCGTTCTCGGGCGAAGGCGCGCCAAAGATCGACTACAAGGACGTGCGCCTGCTCTCGCGCTACGTTTCCGAGCGCGGCAAGATCGTGCCGAGCCGTATCACTGCCGTTTCTGCCAAGAAGCAGCGTGAACTGGCCCGTGCCATCAAGCGTGCCCGCTTCATCGGCCTGATGCCCTACGCCGTTCAGTAAGGCGCTCTGCCTGCTGACGACGACTGCTGGGGTCGCGAAATGGTTCGCGGCTCCTAACCGTTCGATCTGAACGGGACAGCCACAAGGAATACCCAAATGAAAGTCATCCTGCTCGAGCGCGTTGGCCGCACCGGCTCCATCGGCGACGAAGTCAATGTGAAGGACGGTTTTGCCCGTAACTTCCTGCTGCCCCAGGGCAAGGCCCTGCGCGCCACCGAAGCCAACCGCAAGCGTTTCGAATCCGAGCGCGCTCACATCGAGAAGCGCAACGAAGAACGCCGCAACGCCGCTTCCGGCATTGCTGAAGGCCTCAATGGCCGCTCGGTCATCATCATCCGCCAGGCCGGTGAAACCGGTCAGCTCTATGGTTCGGTCGCCTCGCGTGACATCGTCGAAGCTCTGGCCGCCGACGGTTACACCGTTCAGCGTAACCAGGTCGAACTGCCCGATCCGATCAAGTCGGTCGGCGTTCACACCGTCGATCTGTCGCTGCACCCCGAAGTTGCCGTGTCGATCACTGTCAACGTCGCCCGTTCGGACGACGAAGCCCAGCGTCAGGCTGCTGGCGAAGACGTGACCGTTCACAGCTTTGAAGCCGACGAAGGTGGCGATTTCGCCGCCGGCCAGGCCGACGCAGCCGCTGAAGACCGTTTCGAAGACTGATCGTCTCGATCACAATGTGCTCAAAGGCCGGGCCCAGTGCTCGGCCTTTTTGCTTTTCCGGCTCAAAAGAGCGAGACTCACCCGCCGCGTCGTGAGTCTCCGATAGCAAGCCGCCGGATGCGCAATCCCCGTTGTCCACAATGTTCACAGAGGGACTTTGGCGCATTAACCAGTCCGGTCTTCGCTGCCGTCTTAGGGCAAGACTCCAGCCGCTTTCGCATGGTTAAGAAAGGTTAACACCTCCGCAGGATTCCCATGGCCGAGATCGCACGCCTTCATCCCACCGAAGAGAAATCATTCCGCCTCGCGCCCCACAATGTGGAGGCCGAGCAGGCGCTGCTGGGCGCGCTGCTGATCAACAATGAGGCCTTTTACCGGGTGGCCGATTTCCTCGAGCCCGAGCATTTCTACGAGCCGATCCACCGCGACATTTATGAGCTGGCGGGCAAGATCATCCGCGCTGGCAAGTCGGCCGATCCGACCACCATCAAAACCCATTTGCCTGATCAATTGCTGCCTGACGTGACCATGGCGCAATACCTCGCGCGTCTCGCCGCCGAAGCCACCACCGTCATCAATGCTGCCGACTATGGGCAGGCCATCTATAACCTCGCGATCCGCCGCAACCTGATCCTGGTGGGTGAGGAAATGACGGCGGTGGCTTACGATTCCGATGTCGAAATGACGCCGGAAAAGCAGATCGAAAAGGTCGAGGGCGAACTCTTCCAGCTGGCCGAAAAGGGCCGCTACGATGGCGGTTTCCAGAATTTCGGCACCGCGCTCACCGCCTCCATTCGCATGGCCGGCGAAGCCTTTCAGCGCGACGGCGGACTCTCCGGCATTGCCACGGGGCTCGATGATCTGGATCGCCAGATGGGTGGGCTGCAAAAGTCCGACCTGATCATCCTCGCCGGTCGTCCCGCCATGGGCAAGACCTCGCTTGTCACCAATATCGCCTTCAACGTCGCCAAGGCATGGCGCGGCGAGGTCACGCCGGACGGACACAACAAGACTGTCGATGGCGGCGTGGTGGGGTTCTTCAGCCTGGAAATGAGTTCCGAACAGCTCGCCACCCGTATTCTGGCCGAGCAGGCGGAAATTTCATCGTCCGACATTCGTCGCGGCAAAATCCATGACAGCCAATTCTCCAAGCTGGTCGACGTCTCGAACATGATGGGCCGCCTGCCGCTCTATATCGACGATACCGGCGGCATCAGCGTCGCCCAGCTGGCCGCCCGCGCCCGCCGCCTCAAGCGCCAGAAGGGGCTCGATTTCCTCGTCATCGACTACCTTCAGCTGCTCTCCGGCTCGTCCAAGGCCGCGAGCCAGAACCGCGTGCAGGAACTGACCGAGATCACCACGACGCTGAAGGCTCTCGCCAAGGAACTCGAAATTCCCATCGTGGCCTTGTCCCAGCTCTCGCGTCAGGTGGAAGCGCGCGATGACAAGCATCCGCAACTGGCGGATTTGCGCGAATCGGGGTCTATCGAGCAGGACGCCGACGTGGTTCTCTTCGTTTATCGCGAGGAGTACTATCTCAAGAACAAGGAACCCAAAGAGGGAACGCCCGAGCATCTGGCCTGGCAGGGGGATATGGAAAAGGTGCATGGCAAGGCGGAAGTCATCGTCGCCAAGCAGCGCCATGGTCCCACCGGCACAGTCCAGCTCAGCTTCGAGGCGCAGTTCACCCGCTTTGGCAATCTGGCACGGGCAGATTACCTGCCTGAACGTATGGAATAAGAATGGCGTTGACGTCGGGGCTTGGCGGGCAGCTCAGCATTGATCTTGGGGCTCTGGCCCGAAACTGGCGCGCCCTCGACAAGGTCAGCGCCGGCTCGCTGACGGCCGCCGTCGTGAAAGCCGATGCCTATGGCACCGGCATCGAAATGGCCGGCAAGGCGCTCCACGCTGCCGGCGCCCGCTTCTTCTTCGTGGCCACGCCCGATGAGGGCATTGCCCTGCGCGCCGCCGTGCCCGAAGCCCATATCTTTGTGCTCGACGGGCTCTATCCCGGCGCCGCCAATCTCTATGTCCGGCAAAATCTCATGCCCGTCATTTCCTCCATGGCGATGATGGATGAATGGCTGGCCAAATGCCTTGAGCGCAATGAGGCATTCCCGAGCGCCTTCCATTTCGATACCGGCATGAACCGCCTCGGCTTCCGCCTCAATGAGGCTGTGGTCGTGCGCGAGCGGCTGGAGCGGCTGAGCTATGCGCCGCAGATGGTCATGAGCCACCTCGCCTGCGCCGATCAGCCCAATCACGAAAAGAACCGCACCCAGTTGGCGCTGTTCGGTTCTGTGATGGCGCAGTTCCCCGGCATTCCCGCGTCCCTCGCCAATTCGGCAGGCCTGATGACGGGCCGGGATTATCATTTCCAGATGGTGCGCCCCGGCGTTTCGCTTTATGGCGGCCGCGCCGTCAATGGCCGCAAAAACCCAATGGTCCCCGTGGCAACGCTCCACGTTCCCATTCTGCAGGTCAAGGAAGCGCGCACGGGCGAAACCGTGGGCTATGGCGCCACCCATTCCCTCTCGCGCGACAGTCGCCTCGCCATTATCGGCCACGGCTATGCCGATGGCTTTTTCCGCTCGCTCTCGGGCACCAATTCGCGCCCCGGTGGCAAGGTCGCCATTCGCGGTCGAATCTGCCCTGTCATCGGCCGCATCTCGATGGACCTTTCGGTGGTCGACATTACCGAACTCGGTCCCGACATCCCCTTGCCCGGCGAAGGCGCCGAAGTGCTGGGCAAGCTGATCAGCGTCGACGACCAGGCCGATGCCGGCGGCACTATCGGCTACGAAATCCTCACCAGCCTCAAGGGCCGCTATAGCCGCAATTATGTCGGCGACGGACGCCTGCCGCCTGAGTGATCCGCGACCGCGGCGCGCACCAGTTCTTATTTTGTTCTTGTCCGGCCGGATAGCTGATGCTAGGCTTCGCGCAATCAAAGCCCGGAACTCGTTTTGACCCAGACGCCGCATCTCTATGTCGTCCTGCTGCGCGCCATCGGGCCGGTGACGCATAGACTGATGAGCATGACGGATTGGCGTGATGCGTCTGCCGAGGCCGGATTTGTGGAGCCGGAAACGCTGGTCAACACAGGCAATATGATCGCCGGCTTTCCCGGTACCGCCGCCGAGGCCACCAGGACCATGACAGCGGTGCTGCGCGGTTTTGGCCTGGGCGACAATGTCGTTCCCATCCTGCGCACCCCTGGCCTCATCAAAAAGCTCATCAAGGCCGATCCGATTGCCGGAGCGAAGCCGGCGGAAACCGCCGTGTTTTTCTTTGATCGCAAGGCGCCCGACTTCTCCTGGCTCGCTGACTATGTGGGGCCGGAAAAGACTCATGTGGTGCAAGACCATCTCGTGGTGGATTTCAGTCAGGACGTCGCCAAATCGGCGCGGCTGATCCGCCAGATCGACAAGAATTGCGGGCTCAATACCTCCCGCAACTGGAACAGTGTGCGCCGCATTGCAGATAGCTGCGCCGCGCGCGGAAAGACAGCGTAAGTGGCAAAATCCCGATCCCAATTCGTCTGCCAGGCCTGCGGGGCCGTCTCCAGCCGCTGGCAGGGGCGCTGCGACGCCTGCGGCGATTGGAACACCATAGTCGAGGAAATGACCGATAGCGGCGTTGGCGCCGGCCCCAAGGCCGCCAAGTCCAATGGCCGCCCGGCCAATCTGGTGCCGCTGTCCGGCGAAACTGAAAGTGCCGCCCGCGTGGTCACCGGCCTTGCCGAGCTGGACCGGGTGACGGGCGGAGGCTTCGTCAAGGGTTCGGCCCTCTTGGTGGGCGGCGACCCCGGCATCGGCAAATCCACCCTCCTGCTCCAGGCCGCCGCCGCTTTGGCTGGCCGTGGAAAGCGTGTCGTCTATGTGTCGGGCGAAGAAGCTGTCGCGCAGGTCCGCCTGCGGGCACAGCGGCTGGGCCATGGCGAGGCCGAAGTGCTGCTGGCCGCGGAAACCAATGTCGAGATCATTCTCGCGACGCTGGAAAACGGCCCGCCGCCCGATCTCGTCATCATCGATTCCATCCAGACCCTCTGGACCGACCGGGTGGATAGCGCGCCGGGCACCGTCACCCAGGTGCGCACCTCGGCCCAGGCCCTCACCCGCTTTGCCAAGAAAAGCGGCGCGGCAGTCGTCCTCGTCGGCCATGTCACCAAGGATGGGCAGATCGCCGGACCCCGCGTCGTCGAGCACATGGTCGATGCCGTCCTCTATTTCGAGGGCGACACCAGCCACACCTTCCGCATTCTGCGCGGCGTCAAGAATCGCTATGGCGCCACCGACGAAATCGGCGTCTTCGCCATGACCGAGCGCGGGCTGGAGCAGGTTGCCAACCCGTCCGCCCTGTTTCTCGATCAGCGTGATGAAGGCGCTGCCGGCTCAGCCGTCTTTGCCGGCATGGAAGGCACCCGCCCGCTGCTGGTCGAAATCCAGGCGCTTGTCGCCCCCTCCCCCCTCGGAACCCCCCGCCGCGCCGTCGTTGGCTGGGACAGCGCCCGTCTCTCCATGGTCGTCGCCGTGCTCGAAACGCGCTGCGGCGTACGCATCGGCGCCAATGACATCTATCTCAATGTCGCAGGTGGTCTCAAAATCAATGAGCCCGCCGCCGATCTTGCCGTCGCCGCTGCGCTGATTTCCTCGCTCACCGGCTCGCCCCTGCCGCCCGACGCGGTTTATTTTGGCGAAATCTCGCTCGCGGGTGGCGTTCGCCCGGTCGTTCATGGCTCCCTGCGCCTGCGCGAGGCGCAGAAACTGGGCTTCAGTTCGGTCACCACGGGCCGCCTCAGCCCCGCCGACCGCTCGCCGGGTCTTGAAATTACCGAATATGCCCAGCTCTCCGAAATGGTCAGCCAGATCGCCGCCAAGGGCACCAAGCCGCCGCCAGAGCCCGATTCATGGTAAAAAAATGGTTTCGGGGGAGATTATGATGCTTGGGCCGTGCTACCCTTGGCAGGGCGGAGCAAAGTCGCTAAAGGTCGGCCAACTCGCCGGAACACAAGAGAAACTGGGCAAAGACATATGCTGACTGCATTCGATGTGGGTGTTGGTGTTCTGGTGCTGATTTCAGCAATCCTGGCCACGGCACGCGGCCTGACCCGTGAAGTTCTGTCGCTGGCGACCTGGGCTGGTTCCGCCGCCATCGCCATCTACATGTACTTCAATCACCCCGATATCGCTCAGCAATATATCGATGACCCCATGGTGGCGAACGTAGCCACGGTCGTCGTCACCTTCATCGTTTCGCTGATCGTGCTGCACCTGCTCACCATGCGCATTGCCGATTTCGTCGTCGACAGCCGCATCGGCCCCATCGACCGTACACTGGGCTTTGTCTTTGGTGTGCTGCGTGGCGTGCTGATCGCCATTGTCATCACCATTTTCGGTGTCTGGCTGCTGGGCCAGAGCCTGCCGGACTGGGCGCGCAATTCGCAGTCGTTGCCGCATCTGCAAAATATGGGCGATACGCTCATCTCCATGCTGCCCGAAGGGCTTGAGCAGCAGGTCAACGACATCATCTCCCGCGATGGCGGCAATCTGATGGAAGACCCCGAGGCGCCTGCTGCGCCGCTCGATGGTGCTCCCGTTGACCCGACGATCGAAGGCACGGTCGATCCGACCGAGTCGGCCGACATTCCGGCCTGATGATTTCCGGGGCGGGAGAAGTGCTTCCGCCTCAATTCAGCCGGTCGCTCATGGCATTGGTGCCGGCAGTGAAAATGCGCTATTGGCAGGCCCTGCCCGGCGCCGATCACAGGCGACGAACCACGCGCGGCGCTGAAGACAGCTTTTATTGGTATGGAGACTCTGGTGACCCATCCGAGCGATCACTCTTTTGATGATCTTGAAGGCGACACACTGCATGAAGAATGCGGTGTGTTTGGCATTTTGGGGCACGAGGACGCTTCGACACTGACGGCGCTGGGCCTGCACGCGCTCCAGCATCGCGGCCAGGAAGCGGCCGGCATTGTCAGCTTTGATGGCCGCCAGTTCTTCACCGAAAAGCGCATGGGCCTCGTCGGCGATCACTATACCGACCCTGCCCTGCTGGCCAAGCTGCCCGGCTCCATTTCCATCGGCCACACCCGCTACTCCACCACCGGCGAAGTCGCCCTGCGCAATGTGCAGCCGCTTTTTGCAGAGCTCGAAGACGGTGGCATCGCCATTGCGCATAATGGCAATTTCACCAATGGCCTGACCCTGCGCCGCCAGATCATCGCCACCGGCGCCATCTGCCAGTCCACGTCCGATACCGAGGTGGTGCTGCACCTGATTGCCCGCTCGCGCCACTCCTCCACCACCGACCGTTTCATCGACGCGCTGCGCCAGATGGAGGGCGGCTACGCCATGCTCGCCATGACGCGCACCAAGCTGATTGCCGCGCGCGATCCGGTCGGTATTCGTCCGCTGGTGATGGGCGATCTCAATGGTAAGCCGATCTTCTGCTCGGAAACCTGTGCCCTCGACATCATTGGCGCCAAATATGTGCGCGATGTCGAAAATGGCGAAGTCATCATCTGCGAATTGCAGCCCGATGGCTCGATCAGCATCGAGGCGCGCAAGCCCGCCCGCCAGCAGCCCGAGCGGCCGTGCCTGTTCGAATATGTATATTTCGCCCGCCCCGATTCCCGCGTTTCCGGCCGCAGCGTCTATACGGCGCGCAAGAACATGGGCATCAATCTGGCCAAGGAAGCCCCGGTTGAGGCTGATGTCGTCGTGCCCGTCCCCGATGGTGGCACGCCTGCGGCCATCGGCTTTGCACAGCAGAGCGGCATTCCCTTCGAGTTGGGCATTATCCGCAATCACTATGTCGGCCGCACCTTTATCGAGCCGACCCAGTCCATCCGCGCCTTCGGCGTGCGCCTCAAGCATTCGGCCAATCGCGCCGAAATCGCCGGCAAGCGCGTGGTGCTGATCGATGATTCCATCGTGCGCGGCACGACCTCGCTCAAGATCGTGCAGATGATCCGCGACGCCGGCGCGACCGAAGTGCATATCCGCGTCGCCAGCCCGATGATTTTCCACTCCGATTATTACGGCATCGACACGCCCGATCCGGAAAAACTGCTGGCCAATCAATATGCCGACCTCGAGGCCATGTGCCGGTTCATCGGCGCGGATTCGCTGCAATTCCTCTCCATCGACGGGCTCTATCAGGCCGTTGGCGGCGAGAAGCGCAACCCGCAGGCCCCGCAATTCACCGACCACTATTTCACCGGCGACTATCCGACACAGTTGACCGATCTCAACGGCGACAGCAAAAACTCTCCCAAACGCATGTCGCTGCTCAAGGAAGCCGGCTAATGACGAAGAAGACTGAGCTGGCCGGCAAGACCGTCCTGGTCACCGGCGCCTCGCGCGGTATCGGCTATGCCGCCGCGCTCGAGGCTGCCAGCCGTGGCGCCCATGTTATTGCGGTCGCACGCACAGTGGGCGGGCTCGAAGAACTCGACGACGAAATCCAGAAGCTTGGCTCCTCGACCACTCTTGTGCCGCTCGACCTGCGCGATGGTGAGGCCATTGATCGGCTCGGCGCGGCGATTTTTGATCGCTGGGGCGCCCTTGATGGTCTGGTCGCCAATGCCGGCCTGCTCGGCGTGCTGAGCCCCGTGCCCCATATCAAGCCCGACGAGTTCGACAAGGTTTTCGCCGTCAATGTTACGGCAAATTACCGCCTGCTGCGCTCGCTCGATCTGCTGCTGCGCCAGTCCGAAGCGGGCCGCGCCGTCTTTGTGTCCTCCAGTTCCGCCCAGTCGGCCAAGCCCTTCTGGGGCCTTTATTCTGCCAGCAAAGCAGCGCTCGATTCGCTGGTCAAATCCTATGCGGGCGAGATCGCCCAGACCAATGTGCGGGCCAATCTCTTCTATCCCGGCCAGGTCCGCACCGCCATGCGCGCCAAGGCCATGCCGGGCGAAGATCCGGAAACCCTGCCCAAGCCATCCGCCATCGCGCCGCAGCTCATCGACATGCTGAGCCCATCGCTCGCCGAAAATGGCCGCCTGTTCAATATCGGTAGCGGCGGTTTCGAGGACATCTGATGGTCGAATTACGGCCCTATCGCCCGGCCGACCTTGCAGCGCTTTACGACATCTGCCTGCGCACGGCAGAATCGGGTGACGACGCCACCGCCCTTTACAACGACCCCAAGGCCATCGGCCATATCTATGCCGGCCCCTATGCCGCGCTGCAGCCGGAACAGGTCATTGTCGTAGAGGACGATGCGGGTCTGGCCGGTTATATCGTCGGCACATTCGATACCGACGCCTTTGCCGCTAAAAAGGAACGCGACTGGTGGCCCGCCCTGCGCGACCAATATGCCCATATTGATGCGACCAATTACACCGAGCGGGACCTGGCGCGGATTGCCGCCATGCGAGTGCCCGAGCACAGCCCGCCGGACATCGTGGCCGCCTACCCGGCCCATATTCATATGAACCTGCTGCCCCGCCTGCGGGGGCAGCGTCTTGGCACTGCCCTCCTCACGCGCTGGATCGAAGCGGCGCGCGATGCTGGCGTCACAGGCATTCACCTCGGCGCCAATGCGGCCAACACGGGCGGCATCGCCTTCTGGCAGCGCAGCGGCTTTGCCCCGCTCGGGATCATTGGCCGCGCCGCCTGGTTCGGTATGGCACTCTAGGTTGTGTCGCTTTAGCTTGGCACCACTAGCGGCGACACCAGCACTTTGTCGATGCGGTGTCCGTCGAGATCGATCACCTCGAAGCGCCACCCGTCATATTCGAAGCTTTCGCCGACCGCCGGCAGATGGTTGAGCTGGGACAGGACCAGCCCGGCCAGCGTTTCAAAGCGGGCGTCCTTGGGCACGGTGATCTTGAAGCGCTCGCGCACGTCGTCCACCGGCATCCAGCCGGCCACCAGCCATGAGCCGTCGGCCCGCTGGGTCAGCGCCGCCTCGTCCCCCGTTTCATCGCCATAAATGCCGGTAATCACCTCCAGCACATCGCCATAGGTGATGATGCCTTCGAAATGGCCGTATTCGTCCACAACCAGCGCCATCTGGTTTCCCGATTTGCGGATGGTTTCGATCACGTCGAGCGCTTCGGCATGTTCCATCACCACGGGAACAGGCTTGACCAGTTTGCGCAGGTCGGGCCGGCGCCCGGCGGCCAGGTCGGGCAGCAGGTCAGCCAGAGCCACCACGCCCAAAATCGAATCGGCGTCGCCCTCCTGTGCCAGCACCTTGGAATGGCTGGTGCCCATGATGATTTTGAGATTGTCCTCATAGCTATCGGCCACATCAATGGCGACAACATCGGGGCGCGGTGTCATCAGGCCGCGCGCCGAACGATCAGCCAGCCGCATCACACCCGAAATCATCGAGTGCTCCTCGTGTTCGAACACACCGGCTGACGTCGCCTCGGCGATAATGCTGCGCACCTCTTCTTCGGTCACGGTTTCGCCGCTCTCGCCTGACTGGCCCAGCAGGCGCAGCACCAGCTTGCCCGAAATATCGAGCAGCCAGACAATCGGCGTGCCCACCAGCGCCAGGATTTGCATGGGCCGGGCGACGCGCGAGGCAATCAGTTCTGGATTGCGCAGGGCCACCTGCTTGGGCACCAGTTCGCCCAGGATCAGCGAGCCATAGGTAATCAAAACAACCACGAGGCCAACGCCGCCGACATCGGCGATATTGCTGGGCACACCGACGGCGCGCAGCCATTCGCTGAGGCGCAGGCCGAGCGTCGCGCCCGAAAAGGCGCCCGAGAGAATGCCGACCAGCGTAATGCCGATCTGGACTGAGGAAAGGAATTTTCCCGGGTCTTCGGCCAGGGTCAGCGCAGTGGCCGCGCCGTTATTGCCCTGTTCGGCCAACACTTTGAGGCGAGCGGGTCGGGCAGAAACGACGGCGAGTTCGGACATCGCGAGCGCGCCGTTGACAAGAATGAGAACGACGACAATCAGAATTTCGGTAAGCAATGGAGTGACAGGCTGGCACGCCGCAGCCAATGGCGGGGTGCTATGACGCGGCCACTATAACATGGCCGCTCCACCTGAACAGGGCATCGTCGCCGCAGGCCGAAGCCAGCCGGTTAGCCGATCTTGCGCTTGCCCTTGTCGTCATAGGGATTCTTGCTGCCGCCACGGATCCAGAGCCGGATCGGCGTGCCGGGCATGTCAAAGGCCTCGCGCAATCCATTGACCAGATAGCGCTGATAGGATGTCGGCACCGCTTCGGGGCGCGAGGCGAAGATGATGAAGCTCGGCGGTCGCGTCTTGGCCTGCGTCATGTAGCGCAGCTTGAGCCGGCGCCCGGAAACCGCCGGTGGCGGATGCCCCTCGACCATGCCGGCCAGCCAGCGATTAAGCCGCGCCGTCGACACATGGGCGTTCCAGCTCCGCTCAATGTCGAAAATCGCGGCCATCAGCTTGTCGATATTGCGCCCGGTCAGCCCCGACAGGGTCACCAGCGGCACGCCGCGCAATTGCGGTAGCAGCCGTTCACAGGCTTCGCGCAGTTCGGTCAGCGCCTTGCCCTTGTCCTCGATCAGGTCCCACTTGTTGAGCGCAATGACCATGGCCCGGCCCTCGCGCTCGACGAGGTCCGCCAGCGCCAGATCCTGCTTCTCGAATGGCACCGTGGCATCGAGCAGCAGCACGACCACTTCGGCATATTGGATCGAGCGCAGGCTGTCGCCCACGGCCAGTTTTTCGAGTTTTTCGGTTACGCGGGAGCGGCGGCGGATACCGGCGGTATCAACCAGATTGACCGTGCGCCCTTCCCATTCCCAGGGCACCAGAATGCTGTCGCGCGTAATGCCGGCCTCGGGGCCGACCAGCACGCGGTCCTCGCCCACCATGCGGTTGACCAGCGTGGACTTGCCGGCATTGGGCCGCCCGACAATCGCGACGTTGAGATAGCGGCGCGGGTTCCAGCGCAGCGTCGCCTCGTCGCCCTCGCCTTCGAGCATGTCGGGGGTGATATCGACATCGACCTCGGGCATGAAATCGAGGTCGGCAGCGCCGGCGGCCTCTTCTTCGCTCTTGGCGGCTTCGGCCTTGTCGATGGCCGCCGAGACGATGGAATAGAGTTCGGCAAGGCCCAGCCCATGCTCGGCCGAGAGCGCGATGGCTTCGCCGAAGCCGAGCTTGAACGCCTCGACCAGCCCCGCTTCCGCCGAGCTGCTTTCCGCCTTGTTGCCCACCAGATGCACAGTCTTGCCGGCTTTGCGCAAAACCTGCGCAAAACGCTGGTCGAGCGGCACCACGCCGGCGCGGGCGTCGATCATGAACAGAATGACATCGGCTTCGCGGATGGCGAGCTCGGTCTGCTGGCGCATCCGGTCTTCGAGGCTGCCGTCCTTGACGTCCTCATAGCCCGCCGTATCGAGAATACGGAAGGTGAGGTCGGCAATGCGGCCCTCGGCCTCGCGGCGGTCGCGCGTCACGCCGGGCGTGTCATCGACCAGCGCAATCTTGCGGCCCACCAGCCGGTTGAACAGCGTGGACTTGCCAACATTGGGTCGACCGACAATAGCAACAGTGACGGTCATGGCCGCATCATTCCTTCAAAGGGCAGTCGCGCGCTTACTCAGCCGCAGGTGCGGCATCATCGCCCTGCACGATGGCGTCGATGACGTCCGCCGCCGCGTCAGGGCTGGCTTCGCCAGTGGCGAATGTCCCCTCGGACAACATCTGCGCCAGATAGAACGCCATCCGGTTGCGCACCTGGCTCGAGGCCAGCGGGTCATTGATCACGCCTTCAAAGCTGGCCTGAGCGGCTTCGGCATTGCCCGCCTTATACTGGGCAAGGCCGAGCAGTTCGCCCGCCACGCGGCGCATCGGATTGCCCGCTTCGGCAATGGTGCCGACGCGCGCTTCCACATCGGCCAGCGTGCCATTGTCGACGAGAATGCTGGCAGCCAGCACCAGCGCCAGCTCGCGCAGGCGGACATTGGATTGGCTATTGGCCAGCGCGTCATAGGCGGCCACGGCACCCGCAGTGTCGCCAGACTGCGCCAGCAGCCGCGCCTTGCGGAATTCGGCCAGCACGGGATAGCCGCCCGAGCCATTGGCTGCGACTTCATCAAGCTGTGCCTGCGCGCCTTCAAGGTCGCCTGCGGCTGCCAGATCGAGCGCGGAATAGAACTCTTCGGAAGCCGACGCCGACCGGCTGTTGGAATACCAGGACCAGCCCTCATTGATCGCGACCAGCGCGACAATGGCGACAGCAGCGCCGATGACGAAGGGGGCAAAGCGGCGCCACAGGGCACGCATACGGTCGGAGCGGAGCTCCTCGTCAACTTCGCGGAAAATATTGTCCTGGGACATGGCAGGCCTGACTGGTTCTGGAAGTGGCGCAGCTTTATCACGCAGCCCGGCGAATGCAAACCGCGTCTGCCCTCCCCCGAACATGACCTGCTACAAAAGGCATGGTGGCGTCCGCTGGCGATCTACGCTCAGTTCATACCCGCCTGCCGGACCCTTTCCCCAACCGGATTCAATCCCATCAGTTAAATTGACATCCTAAAGGATAGTTTATAGGACTTTATGAAGGAGGAGGGCTTCCCCGACGCAGCGTCGCGCAGAATTGTCACTGTGCACAGGGCCGGTTCGGTGGGCAGTCTCTCCATAAAATGGCATGTCCCATGGGAGAAACAGAATGAAAAAGCTAATGACCATCACCGGCGCCAGCGCCATTGCCGCGGTCACCTTCGGCCTCAACGGCGCTGCCCTGGCCCAGGAGATCCAGCTGCGCTTTGCCGATCAACTGCCCCTGACCCATATTGCGTCCGCCGCTGGCAATCAGCCTTTCATGGAGCAGGTCGAAGCTGAAACCGATGGTCGCGTGACGTTCAGGCATTTTCCGGCCGAGCAGCTCGCCAAGGGTGCATCCATGCTCGACACCGTTCAGAACGGCGTCTCCGAAATCGCCTTCGTTGGTGTTTCCTATGTGAGCGACCGGCTTCCCCTCACCGGTGCGGTGGAGCTCCCGGGCCTGTTTGACAACGTCATCGACGGCCATGCGGCGTTTGAAGCGCTCGTGCGCAACGAACTGGCCGACACATTCGAACAGGCTGGCCTCAAGCCGCTCTGGACCATGACCACCCCGCCCTACCAGCTTATGCTGCGCCAGTCCGAGCCCATTGAAGGCCTTGCTGATCTCTCCGGCCAGCAGCTTCGTGTTGCCGGCGCGACCGGCCAGCTGGTTGCCGCTGCCCTTGGTGCAACGCCGGCGACCATCCCGACGGCGGACCTCTATCAGTCCCTTGAGCGCGGCATTGTCGATGGCTCGCTTTATACCCTCTCGGCCATGCGGTCCTATACGCTTCAGGAAGTGACCCAGAGCTACACGACAAACGCCAAGCTTGGCGGCGTTGCATTCATTGCCTTCATGAACCTGAACACCTGGAACAGCCTGCCCGCCGACGTCCAGGAGGTTATCGAGCGTGTCGGTCTGGAAACCGGCGTGAACCTTGCTCAGGCGATCGACGTCACCGAAGTCGAAACCGTCACCTTCCTCGAGGAAATGGGCAAGACCGTTTACCCGCTGTCCGCTGAAACCGTCGCCGAGTTTGATGCCGCGCTCGCCACGGTTCAGGATGAATGGGCACGTCAGATGGCAGAGCGTAATCTGCCGGGCCAGGAAATGCTTGATGCGTTTGCCGCCTACCTCGCCGAGTAATCATGATCGAGCTCCTGATTAAAATTCAGAGCCTGATCGAGCGTGCGCTCATGGTCATCGCGTGTATCGCGATGGCCACCATGATGTGCGCAATCTCAGCCGACGCATTGGGACGCTATCTGTTCCGTCACCCCATAGTCGGCACCTATGAGGTGGTCAGTCTCTATCTCATGGTCATCATCACGTTCATGGCGGCATCGGGCACCTATGCCGCCGGCTCTCAGGTGCGGATGGACATTCTCCTCGCCTGGTTGCGCCGCGTCACGAACGGATGGATCGACCGCTTCAATGCATTGATTATGGCAGCAGGGCTGGGCGTCTTGACCTATTTCACCGGGCAGGAAGCCCTTCATAAAATCGCGGGCCTGCACACCAGCTTCGGCGTCATCCAGTTCCCGCTCTATTTGAGCTATGTCTGGGTTCCGCTCGGCTGCGGCGTGCTGACCCTGCGTCTCATCCTTGAGATGGTGACCGGGCCCGCGCGCGCTGAACAAGACCCGGTCAGCGGGGACGCGCTATGATCCTCGCCGCCATTAGCGTAACAGCGCTGCTCTTTGTCTTGATGCTGATCGGCATCCCGGTCGCCTTTTCCCTTCTCATCGCGGGCGGCATCGGCCTCTGGTGGACAGGCGGCTGGGCTGTCTTGATCGGCATTCTCAAGGGCGGGCCCTATGAAGCCGTTGCCAGCTACACGCTGTCCACCCTGCCCATGTTCATCCTCATGGCCGAATTTCTGTCGGTCGGAGGTGTGACGCGAGATATCTTCGTTTCCGCCAATAAATGGCTGGCGCACAGGCGCGGCGGCCTCGTCTATGCCGCACTGGCCGGCGGGTCATTCCTTGCGGCCGTGGTCGGCTCCAGCAGTGCCGCCGCCGCCAGCCTCGCCAATGCCGCCTTTCCCGAAATGCGTCGGCATGGCTACAAAGACAGCTTTGCGGCTGGCGCCATTGCCGTTATCGGCACGCTGGGGCTGATGATCCCGCCTTCGATAGCCTTCGTGCTCTTTGGCGTGCTCACCGAGACGTCAATTGGCAAGCTCTTGCTGGCCGGCATTCTGCCGGGGGTGCTCACGGCCCTGGGCTACCTCGTCGCCATCAATATCATTGTTCGAATTGATCCGCAGGCGGCGCCCAGCGTGCTGGAAAAGGCAAGCCTTAGGGAACGCGTCTCCTCGCTCAGGGGCGTTTGGCCATCAATGCTGCTGTTCGGCGCCATCGTCTTCATGATCTATGGCGGCGTAGCAACCACGACTGAGGTCGGTGCCCTCGCCGCCCTGGCGGCCTTTGTCATCGTGCTGGTGTCGCGGCGCATGACACCGGCCAAATTCTGGGAAGCGCTCAAAAACGCGACGCAGCATTCGAGCATGATCCTCGTCATCGTCGCGCTGGCAGGCCTATACGGCGTCTTCCTGACACTGACCGGGGTGACGCAGGATCTGGTGCTTTACATAAACAGCCTCGATATCGCGCCCATCTGGATCCTGCTCAGCATCGTTGCGATTCTTCTCGTTCTCGGCTGCTTCATGGACCAGCTTGCCATTCTGGTGCTGACAGTGCCGGTGACCATGCCGATCCTGATCAATCTCGGCTACGATCCGATCTGGATTGGCGTCATCTACGTCAAGGCCGCAGAAATTGGCCTGGCGACGCCACCCTTGGGGTTGAATTCCTTTGTGGTTTCCGCGGTGACCAAGCTTCCGGTGACCACGGTTTTCAAGGGCATCTGGGCCTTTATCGCCGTCGATATCGTGGTGCTGGCGCTGCTGATCGCCTTTCCCCAGATCGCGCTGCTGATCCCCAATTTCTGATGGGCGTGGCAGAAACTGACATCAATGGACTTTCGGTTCGGGAATGGGGAAACCCGGACGGACCGGAAGTCGTCTTTGTTCATGGCGTCGTGCAAAGCCAGAAAGCCTTTGCGCGGCAACAGGCAGATATGCTGTCGCAATTCCGGATGGTGTCCTACGATCTCGCCGGGCATGGCGACTCGATCAAGCCCAGCAACCCGGACAGATATTCAGCTCCATCCCACGCCTCTGATCTCCGCGATATCCTCGATGCCAAAGGCATTGTCCGGCCAGTGCTTGTCGGCTGGTCCTTGGGCGCGCGCCTGATCGCAAAATATGTCCGGCTCTATGGCACATCCCGTATCGCCGGTGTGGTGCTGACCGGCGCGCGCGCTGTGCATTCAGACGACGCATCGACGCGCGGGCCAGCCTCGGGCCTGATTGCCCGCATGACGTCCGCCGATCCCCAGGAGCGCGAGGCGTCATTGCACGCTTTTCTCAGGGCTCAGGTTCATGCCCCGCTCAGTGATGCCGATTTCGCGCTGATGCGGGCCTATAATATGCAGTGCCCGCTCCATGTCCGCACCGCCATTCTGGACTGGTCCCGCCAATATTTTCCGGACTACACGGCCATAGACGTGCCTATGCTCATGATCCATGGGGCCGAAGACAGCGTGGCATTGCCCACGCGCATTCCCGCCTTTGCAGAGCAGCTTGGGGCGGAACTGATCGTCTATCCGGATGTCGGCCACATGCCGTTCTGGGAGGATGCGCCGCGCTTTAACGGCGACCTCCAGAGGTTCGTCACCTCTGTTGCCGGAACATCATAACGGCTTAGGATACGCTTGGGTGGACGTGATCACTCCCACTCGATGGTGCCGGGCGGCTTGCTCGTCACGTCATAGACCACCCGGTTGATGCCGCGCACTTCGTTGATGATGCGGGTCGCCGTCCGCCCGAGGAAATTCATGTCGAACTGATAAAAGTCCGCCGTCATGCCGTCGACCGAAGTGACGGCGCGCAGGGCGCAGACGAATTCATAGGTGCGTCCATCGCCCATGACGCCCACGGTCTGCACCGGCAGCAGCACGGCAAAGGCCTGCCAGATCTTGTCATACTGGCCAGACTTGCGGATTTCATCGAGATAGATGGCGTCGGCCTGGCGCAGAATATCCAGCTTTTCCGGCGTAATGCCGCCGGGGCAGCGAATAGCAAGGCCCGGTCCCGGGAAGGGGTGGCGGCCGATAAAACTCTCGGGAATACCCAGTTCGCGGCCCAGCGCCCGCACTTCGTCCTTGAACAATTCGCGCAGCGGCTCGACGAGCTGCATATTCATGCGCTCGGGTAGGCCGCCGACATTGTGGTGGCTCTTGATGGTCACCGACGGCCCGCCGGTGAACGACACGCTTTCGATAACGTCGGGATAGAGCGTGCCTTGCGCGAGGAATTCGGCGCCGCCGAGCTTCTTGGCTTCTTCCTCGAACACTTCGATGAACAGACGGCCAATGATCTTGCGCTTGGTTTCTGGATCCGACTGGCCTTCCAGCTCGCCGATGAACAGCTTTTCGGCGTCCACATGCACCAGCGGGATATTGAACTGGTCGCGGAACATGGTGACGACCTGCTCGCTCTCATTGAGCCGCATCAGGCCATGGTCGACATAGATGCAGGTGAGCTGGTCGCCGATAGCCTCATGGATCAAGACGGCGGCCACGGACGAATCCACGCCGCCGGAGAGCCCGCAGATCACCTTGCCGGAGCCGACCTGCTCACGGATTTTGGCGACCATTTTCTGGCGGTAGGCCGACATGTTCCAGTCAGCCTCGAGCCCGACGATCTTGTGCACGAAATTGGCCAGCAGCTTGCCGCCATCGGGCGTATGCACCACTTCGGGGTGGAACATGGTGGTATAGTATTTGCGGCTCTCGTCACCGGCAATGGCAAAGGGCGCATTGGGCGAGGTCGCCATGACCTTGAAGCCTTCGGGCAATTGCGTGACCCGGTCGCCATGGCTCATCCACACCGGATATTTGCCGCCGACCTCCCACACGCCCTCATAAAGAGCGCTGGGCTCCAGTACTTCGACATCGGCCCGGCCGAATTCGCGGTGGTGTCCACCCTCGACCTTGCCGCCCAGCTGCAGGCAGAAGGTCTGCTGGCCATAGCAGATGGCGAGGATCGGAAGGCCCGAGTCGATGATCGTCTGCGGCGCGCGCGGGCTCCCCTCTTCGGTCACCGAGGCGGGCCCACCTGAGAAGATGACGCCTTTTGGCTTCAGCGCGGCAAAGGCTTCCGCTGCGCTATTGAAGGGGTGGATTTCGCAATAGACACCGGTTTCCCGAATGCGGCGCGCAATCAGCTGTGTGACTTGCGAACCGAAGTCGACAATGAGAATGGTGTCGGGATGGGCATTGTCTGGGTGCTGCATGGCGAGGCTTTAGCCAGACTGCGCGGATTCCGCAAGCGGGGCGTTGGCAAAGCGCCCGTGCATATTCGGGGGGACTATGGCGGATAACGACAATCGCCTGCTTGGCGCCGATTTCGTCCGCGCCGGCGCCTGCATGATTGTGCTGCTGCATCATCTCGGCCAGCGTGTCGATCATGACTCCGCGCTGGGCCGGGAGCCATGGCAGGTTTTTAGCAATGGCGGAGGCCTGGGCGTCGGCATTTTCTTTGTGCTGAGCGGCTTTCTGCTGTCCCTGCCCTTCTGGCGCGCGCTGGATGCCGGCACGGCTTTGCCGTCCCTGCGCGTCTATGCCCTGCGCCGCGCCGCACGCATCCTGCCCGGCTTCTGGCTCACGCTGACGCTGACCTTCATCCTCAGCTTCACCCTCTTCGGCGCCACGCTCGATCAATGGCTCTGGATTCGGTTTTTCGCCGGATTTTTCCTCGTCAGCGACTGGCACTGGCTCACCCTGTTTCCGGTGGAGGTCAATGCACCGCTCTGGTCCATCGGCTTCGAGATAACCGCCTATGCCATCCTGCCTCTTGGCTTCGTCGCCCTTGCCCTACTGGGCCGGCCCCTGCCAGCGATCATCAAGCGCGTGGCATGGCTGGCAATTATCGCCCTTGCGCTTGGCGCACACATGGCCTTTTCCCATTTTGTCGAGGTCGACCCGATCAACAAGGGTTGGGAATACGGCCTGCAGGGCGGCGCAAAAACCTGGATGCCCTGGTTCAACCCGTTCAGCTTCTTTGCCATGTTCGCGCTGGGCGCGCTGGTGGGCGGTGTCCAGACGTTCGTGGCGCGCTGGCACCATTGGGTCTTCGACCTCGTATTCGTGGCTGCCCTCGTCGCCGCAGGCCAATACATGTGGGATCTGGCCTCGGACGAACAGGGCGAGTTTTTCGGCTGGCTCCGCGTGCCCTACGCTTTTCCCACCATGCACCTGATTGTGGGTTTTGCGCTCGCCACCGGGCCCTCGTCGCTGCTGGCCGGACGGCTCTTCGACAATTCGGTCGTGCGCTACATCGCCCGCATCTCGTTCGGCATCTATGTCTGGCATTATCTGCTGATCGAGCTGGCGCGTGAGCTGTTCGTGCCCAAACTTGTCTATGGCCAGATGACCGATCCGGGCCTTTTCTGGCTGACCGCGCTCGGCATTGTCGGCGCAAGCGTGCTCATCGCCGACCTCTCCTATCGCTGGCTGGAAGCACCCATCATGGCCTGGGCGCGGCGGTTTGAGCGGCGGCCAATAGCCACCGCTCCACAACCTGCCTAGTTCAGCAGGGCAATCGAGAGATTGAGATAACCGGCGAAACTGACCCAGGCCAAATAAGGCGCAAACAGCCACGGGGCGATCGTGTCATGGCGGCGGCTGGTCAGGATGAAGCCCACAATCGAGAGCCACATCAGCGCCAGAATGGCAAAGGCCAGCCAAGGCTGCTGGGCCAGAAACCACACCGGCGACCACGCCCAGTTGAGCAGCATCTGCGCGCCCCACAGCTTCATGGCCGTGGATTTGGGGTCGATCATCCAGATGCGCCAGCCGGCTACGGCGATCATCACATAAAGCGTGAACCAGACCGGCCCAAACACCCAGTTGGGCGGATTGAGCGGCGGCTTGGTGAGGGATTCATACCAGACGCCCGGCGTCGATTGCGTCCCGATCAGCGCCCCCACGCCGATGACCAGGGCGAGAAAGACGGCCAGGGCGATCCATGATTGCGGTGTACGATAGGAAATTGCAGCACTCGACATGAGACGGCTCCTTTTGAAGGCTCTGCCTCTTGAACGAGTCTCATGCGCCGCTGGTTCATTTTCTGCCTAGAGGGCCTTGCCTGCCTAGTTCGCCTTGCGGATCAGGTGACAATAAAAGCCATCCGTGCCGGTGCGCCGTGGCGTGAGGCAAATCCCGCCCCCCGCCGTCGCCAGCCCTTCGGGCATATCTGTCACAAGCGCGCCCCGCCACGCCGCTGCTATGTCCGAAGTCTTGAATCCGGGATGCGCCTCCAGAAACGCGGTGACCTGATCATCATTCTCCTGGGGCAGGATCGAGCAGGTGATGTAGACCAGCGTGCCGCCGTGCTTGAGATACCGCGCGCCCTCTTCCAGCAATGCCGCCTGCTCGGCCTGCCGCTGCGCCAGCAGTTCGGGCGTCAGCTTCCACTTCGTATCGGGCCGCCGCCGCCAGGTGCCCGTGCCGGTGCAGGGCGCGTCGATCACCACGCGGTCGAGCTTGCCAACCAGGTCATCCAGCGCGCCGGGATGGGGCGCCCGCACCTGCGCATTGCGCACGCCATTGCGCTTCAGCCGGTCATAGATCGGCGCCAGCCGCGCCCGGTCGCTGTCATAGGCGAAAATCTGGCCGCGATTGCCCATGGCCGCCGCCAGCGCCAGCGTCTTGCCGCCCGCTCCGGCGCAAAGGTCGAGCACCTGTTCGCCCGGTTGCGCTCCAGCCAAAGCCGCCACGATCTGGCTACCCTGGTCCTGAACCTCAAACCAGCCCTTCTGATAGCCCTCGTCCGTCGTCACATTGGGCGTACGCGCATCGCGCGGCCCGGCGGGCATGGTGAGGCCCCATTGCGCAATCGCCATCGGCTGCGCCTCGAAGCGCGCCAGCGATTTCATCACCTTTTCCGGCGTCGATTTCAGCAGGTTTACCCGCAGGTCCAGCGATGGACGCCCGGCCATGGCCGCGCCCTCTTCCACCCAGTCCGCGCCAAAAGCCCGCTCAAGTGACGGCGCCACCCATTCCGGCACATCGGCCCGCACCACATCCGGCGCCGTCGAAATATCGGCGCCCGCCGCCGCAATTTCCGCCTCGCTCAGCGCCTCGGGCGCATGGCTGTCCGCCGCAAAAGCCGCGTTCAGCCCGTCTGCACTCTCGCCCCAGTCGCGCATTGCCACGGCCAGCACCAGCGCCCGCGGGCTCTCGCTGCCCATCACAAAGCCATGCGAAGCCCGGCGGCGCAGCGCGTCATAGACGAGATTGCCGATGGCGGCGCGATCCCCTGCCCCGGCAAAGCGATTATTGATGCCCCAGGCCTTGAGCGCCTCCGAAACCGGGCGCTTGCGCTGTTCCATATCGGCCAGAATATCGATGGCGGCGGCGAGACGGCCGGGAAGGCGCATGGCGTTTACTCTAGGCGGTGAGAATGCGGATGGTCAGCCATAGCCAGAACAGGCTCACCACGGCAAGGCCGGCGCAGAAGACGAAGAAGCGCGGAAAGAGCCGGTTGCTGGTAGTATGGATAAAGGCGTGCACATAGCGCAGCATCACGAAAACCCAGGCCAGCACGACCTCGACCCAGCCCACTGCCCCCAGCTGCAGCGCGGCCAGCGCGCCCACGAAAAACAGCACCGGCAGCTGGAACTGGCTGTCAAAGCTGTTGGACAGCAGCTTGGCCTTGAGGTGCCAGCCAGTGCGGTCCACCGCCACATCGGCCGCCTTGACCGCGCCGCTGGCGACGCGCGGCACGCGCTCCTGCCCCAGCCGGACAAGGATCAGCAAGGTCAGCAACACCTGCGCCGCCATGGCGAGCAGCAGCAATTTTTCGACGAGAGGCATGGTCCAGGCTCCGGCTGAGATTCACTATTCAGCAGTAACGGCTTGCGCGGGAATCAGTTTTCCCCGCGCCCGCCGCGCTTCGCCGCCCCCGGCGAGAGCCTAGCGCCCGCTGCGATAGTTCGGCGCTTCGCGGGTAATCGTCACGTCATGCACATGGCTTTCGCTCAGCGCCGCGCCCGAGATTTTCACGAATACCGAATTGTCGCGGAAATCCTTGAGGTTATGCGCGCCCGTATAGCCCATCGAGGCGCGCAAACCTCCCGCAAGCTGATGCAGTACGGCGTTGACCGGGCCCTTATAAGGCACCTGGCCTTCAATGCCCTCGGGCACCAGCTTCATCTGGTCGCGTACATCCTGCTGGAAATACCGGTCGGCCGAACCCGCGCCCATGGCCCCCACCGAGCCCATGCCGCGATAGGATTTGTAGGAACGTCCCTGATAGAGGAACACCTCGCCCGGCGCCTCGTCCGTACCGGCCAGCAGCGAACCCACCATGACGCAGCTGGCGCCACCGGCCAAAGCCTTGGCCATATCGCCCGAAAACTTGATGCCGCCATCGGCGATTACCGGAATGCCCTGCCGCGCGGCTTCCTCGGCGCAACCCATCACCGCCGCCAGCTGCGGCACGCCGACACCGGCCACGATGCGCGTCGTACAGATCGAGCCCGGCCCGATGCCGATCTTCACCGAATCCGCGCCCGCATCGATCAACGCCTTGGTCGCCTCCGGCGTCGCCACATTGCCGGCCACGATGCGGGTCGAATTGCTCTCGCGCTTCACCCGCTCCACCGCCTCGGCCACACGCACCGAATGGCCATGCGCCGTGTCGATCACCAAGAGGTCCACGCCCGCATCGATCAGCGCCATGGAGCGCTCATAGCCGCCATCGCCCACGGTCGAGGCCGCCGCCACGCGCAACCGCCCCTGCGCGTCCTTGACCGCATTGGGGTGCAGCTGGGCCTTTTCGATATCCTTGACGGTGATCAGGCCAACGCAGTGATAATTCTCATCCACCACCAGCAGCTTTTCGATGCGGTGGCGGTGCAAGAGCACCTTGGCCTCTTCCTTGGAAACGCCATCGCGCACCGTGATGAGGTTTTCATGCGTCATCAGCTCGGCAATCGGCTGATTGGGGTTGGAGGCAAAGCGCACGTCGCGATTGGTGAGAATGCCGACCAGCTTGCCGGTCACCCGTCCGCCCTTGCCGCCATTTTCCACCACGGGAATGCCCGAAATCCGGCTCATCTGCATCAGTGCCAGCGCGTCAGCCAACGTCGCCTGCGGCCCGATGGTGATCGGGTTGACCACCATGCCGCTTTCAAAGCTCTTCACCATCCGCACCTGCTCGGCCTGTTCGGCGGCAGTCAGGTTTTTGTGGATCACGCCCATGCCCCCGGCCTGCGCCATGGCAATCGCCATATTGGCCTCGGTTACCGTGTCCATCGCGGACGAAAGGATGGGCAGGTTGAGCGCTATGTCCTTGGTGACATAGGTCGAAATGTCTGTTTCGGTCGGCAGAATGTCCGAGCGCGCCGGCTGGAGCAGGACGTCGTCAAACGTCAGTGCCGCGTCGCCCGTGATAGTGGTAATAATCTTCGCCAAGGCCAGACCCTTCCTGCCTACCGGTAAAAACCAGCGATGTTGGAATGTGAACCGGCGCTGGAAATGCGCGGGTTCAGGTTGGCGAGGGTCAATAGCACCCGCAAACCACTTTGCCTAGGGGCAGGATTTGCGGCATGGTTGCCATGCTTGAAGCGGGGAGCGCCGGAATGAAACGACCATTATTGGCAGCCTTGATTGCAGCGACCGTCGCTGCCCCCACGGCCCACGCGGCCACCCTGGCCGATCTGGTCGAGCAGGTCGATGGCGGCAAGTCCTGCTGGCAGCGCGTCTATGAAAAAACCCATCTCAAGAACCATCCTGATCAGCTCGTGAAATCCATGACCTTCGGGGTCGAATTCCATCCCCATGAAGATCCCGAACCCGATGATCCCGGTTTCAGCCTTTTTGGCATGTCTGTCGCTATGCGCGATGGCCGTACGGGCACAACCGGTGGCGGCTGCTGGATCGGCGAGGGCGGCCAATTGCGCTGCGGCGTTGAGTGCGATGGCGGCGGTGTCGAACTCAGAATGCAGCCCGAGGGCGGCCTACTCATCGATCTCGAGGCCACCGGCTATATTCGCATGGAAGGCGAGTGTGGCGGCGGCACAGAGGACGCCACCTTCCCGCTGGAGCCCGGACTTGATGACAAGCGCTTTCTGCTCCACCCCGTCGATGTCGCCATCTGCGAGCCCCTGCTGCCCGACTGGTAAGCCTAAGGGTTGATACAAAGGACGTTTTTTAGGCTAGGCGGGCGGGCGTCATAGGCCCATAGTCATTTTGTCGCGTTCGCGGCATTTCTGATTCAAAACCATTTCCAAGCCAGTGATCCGCGTTACCCCGCTCATACTGGCGGTCGCCCTGTTCATGGAACAGATGGATTCGACCGTCATTGCCACCTCCCTGCCGGCCATTGCCGCCGACATCGGGACAGAGCCCATTGCGCTCAAGCTGGCGCTGACTGCCTATTTCGTCGCCCTCGCCATCTTCATCCCGATCAGCGGCTGGATGGCGGATCGCTTCGGCGCCAAGAATATTTTCCGGCTGGCGATTTTCGTCTTCATGCTCGGCTCGCTGGCCTGCGCCTTTTCCTTCTCGCTCGAAACCTTCGTGATCTCGCGCTTCTTCCAGGGCATCGGCTCGTCGATGATGACGCCGGTGGGTCGCCTGCTGCTGGTGCGCTCCACTCCGCGCAGTGAGCTGGTTTCCGCCATGGCCTGGCTGACCATTCCGGCGCTTGTCGCCCCGGTCACCGGCCCGCTGATCGGCGGTTTCCTCACCACTTATCTCTCCTGGCACTGGATTTTCTGGATCAATATTCCCATCGGCATTGCCGGCATCATCCTGGCCAGTATCTACCTCAAAGTGCCCGATGAGCGCACGCCGCGCCCGGTCGATCTTGTCGGCTTCCTCATCGCCGCCGTTGCCTTCTCAGGCTCGGTTTTCGGCCTTTCGGTCATCAGCCTCCCGGCCCTGCCGATCATCTATGGCTATTTGACCCTCGCCGTCGGCCTCACCGCCGCAATGTTCTACCTGCTCCACGCCCGGCGCACGCAATATCCCCTGCTCGATCCAAAACTGTTCCGCCACCCGCTGTTCCGTTCCACCATCATTGCCGGGTCACTGTTCCGCATCGGCGTTGGCGCCGTCCCCTTCCTTCTGCCGCTGATGCTGCAGCTTGGCTTCGGGCTCAATCCATTCCAGTCCGGCGCCATCACCTTCGTTTCCGCCATCGGCGCCATAGCCAGCAAGTTCATTGCCGAGCGGGTATTCGCCCGTTTCGGCTTTCCGCGCGTCCTCGGCTTCGCTGCTGTCATGGGCGGGCTTCTGATTGCCGCCCAGGGCCTCTTCACCGCCGAGACCTCTGTGCCGGTCATGATGGCCGTTCTCATCAGCGGCGGCGTGCTGCGTTCTGTGTTCTTCACCGGCACCAATGCGCTGGGCTATGCCGACATCTCTGACGAGGAAGCCAGTCAGGCAACGGCCATTGTCGCGGTGAGCCAGCAGATTTCCATCGCCTTCGGCGTCGCCGTCGCCGGCGCCATTCTCGAAATTTCCAGCGCCCTTAATGGCGGTGATCTTTCCCTCTGGGATTTCCAGATCGCCTTTTTTGCCGTTGGCGGGCTCAGCACCCTTGCCTGCATTTTCTATTATCGTTTGCCGCCCGATGCCGGCAGCAATGTTTCCGGCCACAGGGCCATTGTCAGGGAGTAATCGGGCCACTATCCGCGCCCGGCCAGTGTTGTGTCACGCATAACCCCGCTCATTCTCGCCACCGCGATTTTCATGGAGAACATGGATTCGACGGTGATCGCCACCTCGCTTGCCGCTATTGCGGCCGATATCGGCACCGATCCGATTTCGCTCAAGCTGGCGCTGACCGCCTATCTCGTGGCGCTGGCGATATTCATCCCCATTTCAAGCTGGATGGCCGATCGCTTCGGCGCCCGCCGCGTCTTTCGCGTCGCCATGCTGGTCTTCATGGTCGGCTCGGTTGGTTGCGCCTTCTCCGGCTCGCTGGAACAGTTCGTCGGCGCTCGCTTCATTCAGGGCATGGGCGGCGCCATGATGGGTCCGGTGGCCCGGCTTGTGCTGGTGCGCATGACGCCGCGCCACCTGCTGGTAGATGCCATGGCCTGGCTCACCATTCCCGGTCTCATCGGTCCCATTGTCGGCCCGCCCTTCGGCGGCTTCCTCACCACCTATTTCTCATGGCACTGGATTTTCATCATCAATGTGCCCATCGGCCTTTTGGGCATGGCGCTGGTCGGCCTCGCCCTTCCGAACGAACAACGCAACAAACCGCGCAATATCGACGGCAAAGGCTTTGTGCTGGCTGGCCTCGCCTTCGCGCTTTTCGCCTTTGGCTGCTCGGTGATGAGCCTGCCTGCCCTGCCCCCGGTGATCGGCGCCATCGCCGCCTCGATTGGCATCGGCATTGGCTATTTCTATGTGCGCCACGCGCTGGCCACAGAATATCCCCTGCTCGACCTGCGCCTGCTGCGCTTTCCCATCTTCCGCATGTCCGTGGTGGCCGGCACCTTCTTCCGTCTTGGTCAGGGCGCCATACCCTTCCTCTTCCCGCTCATGCTGCAATTGGCCTTTGGCCTCACCCCGTTTGAAAGCGGCATGGTCACCTTTGCCGGCGCCATCGGCGCGCTGGCCGCCAAGTTTGTTGCCAATTGGATGTTCAGAAGCTGGGGCTTCAAATATCCCCTGGTCATCTCGACCGCCGTCTCGACGCTTGGCGTGTTCGCCATGGGCTTTTACGGTCCCGGCACGCCGATCCCGCTCATCCTCTCCATTCTGGTCTTTGTCGGCTTCTGGCAGTCCATTTTTTGGACCGGCTCAAACGCTTTCGTCTTTGCCGATATCGAAGACAAGGATGCCGGCCAGGCCAATGTCATCAGCCAGGTCTGGGGCCAGCTCATGTTCGCCATGGGCGTCGCGCTCGGCGGCGGCACGCTGGAACTCACCCACCGCCTGCGCGGCGGCGGCGCGCTGGAGCTCGCCGACTTCCACATCGCCTTTTACGTTGTGGCGGCCATCTCGGTCATCGCGACCCTGATGTTCCTCCGCCTCCCCCACAACGCCGGCCACCAACTGACCCAGCGTCCGCGTATGCATTGATCGGGTGATCGATCGGCTCGACACGGTATGCGTCAGCGCGCATTTTTTGCGTCACGCGCCGGCAGTTTCCCGCCCATTTGCACTTTGTGCGTCGCGACCCTGTCACTTTCGCAGGTGACACGCGCTCAACGATAACAGTCTGCTAGCGAATTAGCCTTCAGCGCTATCATCCTGAGCATCTTCGTCGACAGAAGTGGCACTGGATTTGAAGCCTTTGGCAATCAGATAGGCCTCCGCCGAATCGGACCGGCTAGATGGCGGCTTGGCGTGAAAAGTCGTTCGGAAATGGCGCTTGAGCATATGCAGCAGCTCATGCTCCGTTCCGCCCTGAAACACTTTTGCGACAAAAATGCCATTGGGCGCCAGCACATCTACGGCAAATTCCGCTGCGATTTCAATGAGATGAACGATGCGTAGATGGTCAGTGGCCCGATGGCCAGTCGTCGGCCAGGCCATGTCGCTCATCACCATATCGGCCTTGTGGCCACCCAATGCCTCGACCAGCATGGCCGGCGCGTCGTCTTCCGTAAAATCCTTCTTGAACAGGATCACACCCGGAATGGGATCCATGTCGAGATAATCTATCCCTACAATCAATGGGTTAGCATCGGTCGACCCAGTCGCCTTGGCCGCCACCTGCGACCACCCGCCGGGCGCCGCACCCAGATCGACGACCCGCATACCCTTCCGAAAGAGCTTATGCTTTTCGTCCATCTCCTTGATTTTAAAGGCGGCTCTCGAACGATAGCCCTCGGCGCGGGCCCGCGCGACATAGGGGTCATTAAGCTGGCGCTGCAACCATTTCGTCGAGGCCACTGTCCGGCCCCGGGCGGTTTTCACCCGTATTTTCAAGTCCTTATCGGACTTGCGGCCACCGGTGCCCAGCGATTTATTGGCCATTGCCATTCCTCCGCCCATAGCGTGGCCGCTTATGCGCCCGATCCGAATCCATCAATGAAATCAATATGCCCTCGCGCAAACCGCGATCGGCGACCCGCACCCGCTCCGTCGGCCATTCGCGCCGGATTGCCTCGAAAATCGCACAGCCCGGCAGCACCAGATCAGCGCGATCCTTGCCGATGCAGGGATGGGAAACCCGCCGGTCAAACGTCATTCCGAGCAGCGCCCGCATGGTATCATCGACCTGATCGCGTCGCATCCAAAGTCCGTCAACCTTTTGACGTTCATAGCGTTCTAGCCCCAGATGCAGTCCGGCCAGGGTCGTCACGGTGCCCGATGTTCCAATGAGATGCACCGGATGCGTCCCGATCATCTGCCGCAGCTTTTCACGCCCGCGAAACTGGCGCAAATGCTCGGAAACATGGGCCACCATGGCCTCGAAAACGTCATTGGTCACATCGACGCCGCCGAATTTTTCGGCAATCGACACCACCCCCACCGGCATGGACTGCCATGACCGGATCGAAGCCGACATCCGCCCCTGCGACCGAGGCCGTCCGCCGCGAAAATCAAGCCAGGCCAGTTCAGAAGAACCGCCGCCAATGTCAAACATCAGCGCGCCCTGGGCCTCGCTATCGATGAGATCAGCGCAGCCCGTCACGGCCAGTTCGGCCTCGGTCCGCCGGTCAACAATCTCGAGCTCCAGCCCCAGTTCCTGCTTCACCCGAGCCAGGAATTCCGGGCCATTATCGGCGGCGCGGCAGGCTTCAGTGGCGATCAGGCGCATCCGCGTCGGCTGGTGATCGCGCAGCTTGTTACGGCACTGGCGCAGCGCATCCATGGTCCGTTCCATGGCTGCGTCGCCCAGCCTTCCTGTCACCGACACCCCCTCGCCCAGCCGCACAATGCGGGTGAACCCATCGAGCACACGAAAGCCATGCTCATGAGGGCGGGCAATCAACAGACGGCAATTGTTGGTACCAAGGTCCAGCGCCGCGTAAAGCGGCCCGCGGTGGCGGCGCGGTGCGGAATTATGGCCTGTCCGATGCCCCGCGCCGGGTGGCAATGCGCCAACCCGTTCCCCCCGCACAGCGGCGGGCGGAATGCGGAGCCCTGCATCGGAATCAAGTTCCGAAACAGGAGCGGACCGATTTTGATCGGTCACTGTGCTCTCCTTCATGCGCCGGTCGCAGTGCCGG
This sequence comes from Pseudomonadota bacterium, assembly GCA_023433775.1. Lineage (GTDB taxonomy): Bacteria > Pseudomonadota > Alphaproteobacteria > Rhizobiales > Devosiaceae > Devosia. The sequence goes on from JAEYTY010000087.1 coordinate 30,948, forward strand.
TCAAGCCGACCGCGCCCGTGCGCAGAAATATTACGTGTCGAAGTCAAAGGTAGAGCATGGGGGTAAGCAGCGCAATCCTGGCGTGGCGCACGCGATACCCGATGCAGGCGCTTGCAATCGGCCAACACTTTGTCTATGCAGACCCCGCGCCCCAAATCGCCGCCCATTCGGCAGCGTCAGGAGGCCGGCCAGCAGGCCCTGCTGGGGAATAGTTCAATGGTAGAACAG
>JAEYTY010000161.1 GCA_023433775.1 Pseudomonadota bacterium
TGCGTGTGGAGATGGATCGGCAGGCCGATCTCCTGCTTCAGGGTCGAGATCAGCTTCCTGGCAGCAGCCGGCTTCTGGAGGCCCGCCATGTCCTTGAGGCCGAGCACATGGGCGCCGGCGGCTTCGAGTTCCTTGGCGAGGCCCACATAATATTTGAGATCATATTTGGCCCGGTCGGGGTCCAGCATGTCGCCGGTATAGCAGACGACGCCTTCGGCAACCTTGTTGGCTTCGATGACCGCATCGAGCGAGACTCGCATGTTATCGACCCAATTGAGGCAGTCGAAGACGCGGAAAATATCGACGCCACCCTTGGCCGCCTGCTGGACGAAGAACTTTACGACATTGTCGGGATAATTGGTGTAGCCGACGCCGTTGGAGCCGCGGAGCAGCATCTGGGTGAGGATATTGGGCGCGCCCTCACGCACCTTGGCCAGGCGCTCCCACGGGTCCTCATTGAGGAAGCGCATGGCGACGTCGAAGGTCGCCCCGCCCCAGCATTCGAGGCTGAAGAGGTTCGGCAGGCCGCGCGAATAGGCCTGGGCGATGCGGGTGATGTCGAAGGAGCGCATACGCGTTGCCAGCAGCGACTGATGCGCGTCGCGCATGGTCGTGTCGGTGAACAGAACGCGATCCTGCGCCTTCATCCAGTTGGCAAGGCCCTGCGGCCCTTCGCGGTCGAGAATCTGTCGGCTGCCATCCACTGCCTGGGCAGCAGGAAATTCCGGCACGATGGGCGCGGCGGCATCAGCCGGCGGACGGGGCCGGTCGCGCGCTTCGGGGTGACCATTGACCGTCACATCGGCGATATAGCTGAGCAGCTTGGTCGCCCGGTCCTTGCGCGGCTTGAAGTTGAACAGGTCCGGCGTCGTATCGATGAAACGCGTCGTATAGCGGTTCTCGAGGAAATCGGGGTGGGTGATGATGTTTTCGAGGAAGGCGAGATTGGTGGCGACGCCCCGGATACGGAATTCGCGCAGGGCGCGATGCATCCGGGCAATGGCCTCGTCGGCGCTTGGCGCCCAGCAGGTGACCTTTTCCAGCAGCGGATCGTAATAGCGGGTGATCACCGCGCCCGAATAGGCCGTGCCGCCATCAAGGCGCACGCCAAAGCCGGTGGCGCCGCGATAGGCGGTGATGCGGCCATAATCGGGAATGAAATTCTGTTCCGGGTCTTCGGTGGTGACACGGCACTGAATGGCATTGCCATTGAGCTTGATGTCTTGCTGCAGCGGGACGCCAGATTCAGGCGTGCCGATAACGGCGCCATCGAGCAGGTGGATCTGCGCCTTGACGATGTCGATGCCGGTCACTTCCTCGGTGACGGTATGCTCCACCTGGATGCGCGGGTTCACTTCGATGAAGTAGAACTTGTCCGTATCAGCATCCATGAGGAATTCGACCGTGCCGGCGCCACGATAGTTCGCAGCATTGCCGAGGCGCACGGCGGCATCGGTCAGTTCCTTGCGGACCGCGTCGGAAAGATAAGGCGCAGGCGCGCGCTCGACCACCTTCTGGTTGCGGCGCTGCACCGAACAATCGCGTTCAAAGAGGTGCACCAGATTGCCGTGATCATCGCCGATCAGTTGCACTTCGACATGGCGGGCGCGCTCGATCAGCTTTTCGAGATACATCTCGTCCTTGCCGAAGGCCGCCTTGGCCTCGCGCTTGCCTTCGGAAACTTCCGAAATCAGCGACTTCTCATCCATGATCCGGCGCATACCGCGCCCGCCGCCGCCCCATGAGGCTTTGAGCATCAGCGGATAGCCGATTTCGGCGGCGAGACGCTTGATCTCTTCCGGGTCATCCGGCAGCGCTTCGGTGGCGGGCACCACCGGCACATTTGAGGCCAGCGCCATATTGCGGGCAGCGACCTTGTTGCCCAGATCACGCATGGTCTGGGCGCGCGGCCCGATAAAGATGATCCCCGCTTCTTCGCAGGCATCCACGAATTCCGGGCTTTCCGACAGCAGCCCATAGCCGGGATGGATGGCGTCGGCGCCGGAAATCCTGGCGATGCGGATATATTCGTCGATCTGGAGATAGGCCTCGACCGGCCCCTTGCCCTTGCCGATGAGATAGGCCTCGTCGGCTTTGAACCGGTGCAGGGCCAGTTTGTCTTCCTGCGCATAGGCCGCGACTGTTTTCAGCCCAAGCTCATTGGCGGCACGAAAGACACGGATGGCGATTTCGCTGCGATTGGCGACAAGAATCTTCTTGATGGGCATGGATGGACCATTCCGAGCGAGAGGGAATCTGGACCCGCGCCGGGTCCGGCTCAGCAGAAACGGTCATGACGGTTGCCCGCCCAACCGCCTAGTCTTCAATTCATTTCTGGCCGAGATAACCGGCCAGGTGGCTCATGTCGTAACCGGCCTCTGCCGCCTGCGAAATGATGTCCGACGCTTCCATATCGCCGGCCTGGCTGAGCGCCCACAGGGTCGTGGAGCGCGTGCCCGAACGGCAGAAGCAGAACACCGGGCCATTGCTCCCCTCAAGCACGGCACGGGTCTGGGCCACGAGCTCGGGATTCACCCCGTCGCGCCCCAGCGGAATGAAATGATAGGCAAGCCCGGCAGCCTTGGCCGCAGCCTCGATCTCGGCCGCCGCCGGCTGGTCGGGGGATTCCCCATCCGGCCGATTATTGACGATGGCGACAAACCCCAGGTCTTTGAGCGCGGCCACATCGGAGGGCATGATCTGCCCGGAAACACTGACGTGATCGTTGATGCGCTTCAAATCCAAAGTTCTGCTCCCGCCGACAATGACTTGCGCCTTGTTTATATCCGGGGCATTGCGCAAGACGCAACTGGCCAGTGCCGATAAATGCCCTCGACTTTGGGCATAGTGTCGAGCCCGCCCTTTAGCGACAATCAACTGGTCCATTGATGTTGAACCATCCGCCCCTGGATGCCAGAAGTCCTGGGGACACATCAAAGCATCGTTTTTGGTTTCATCACGTCGCTGAATTTGTTTGAGATTTTTTCGGGATCATTCGCATGGGTCTGTTTCACCATCGCCTGCTTGCTGCGCCAGTCACCATCATGCTGCTTTCGGTGGGCCTCTATGCCCTCTATCCGCCGCTGGCCAATCTGCTGCTCGATGGCATGGGACCGCTGCAACTGGCGCTGATGCTGCATTTCTTTGCTGCATTTACCGTTGGCCTGCTGGCGGTTTTCTGGAAAGCCCCGCGTGCCATTCTGCGCAACTTGCCTGGCCTGATCCGCAGTGCCAGAGGCAGGGAATTGCTGCTCGCGGCAAGCGGCGCCGGTATCCTCAACGGGCTGACCCATCTGCTGTTCTACTATGCGCTTTCCATGACAGAGCGTTTCGACGTTACGGCTCTGCTGATCTATGAAACCTGGCCGATGCTGTTCTTCCTGATCGACACCTTCTTCAGGCAGCGCCAGTCGGTATCGGTCTCCCCCCGCGACTTCATGCTCGTCTTTGTCACGTTTTTCGGCTTTGCCACGCTGATGTTCCAGGAGATCGACGTGGTCGACTGGATCCTGTTCGACAGTCAAGTCTTGCAGGTTGCAGCCATTGCGGCGCTGGGCGGCATCATCATGGCCGTCAGCACCTATGGCCGCCGCCGCAGCCTGCTGGCGCTCAATGCCCTCATCGTGGAATCCGGACGCCCCCCGCCGGGCGACATGGCGGCCGCCATGGTGTCCGAGCTGATGATCCGCTCGATCAACGCCGTACTGATCTTGGGCCTGCTGGTCTTTTCACCGGTAGAGATTGTTGCGCCTACTGCCTCGCAATGGGCCATCACCTTTCTCGTGGGCGGCGTCACGATCGGCATTGCCAGCGTTCTCTATGATCTCAGCATTTTCCGAGCCGCCAATTCAGCGCTCACCGCCCTGTGGTATCTCATGCCGGTCGCCTCATTGGCAGTGCTGGCCATCTTGCAGGGCCGGCTACTGTCCAGCTTCGAGGCTGTATCCTCAATCATGATCGTATCGGCCAATATCCTTATCGGCACGCGCCAGCCGCTCGGCTCCTCCTTTGCCCTTCTCTACTTGGCCACCTTTGCCATTGGGCTGTGGTGCGTTTTCGTCCCGGCACGCCAGGTCGACGTCTATCTCGAACTGGTGTCGGTTTCGGCGATCTTCTACATCCTCATCGGCACCCACGCACTCGACCAGGTTTCGCGCTCCATCCAGCAGAGCGAAGAGCTTTATCTCAAGCTCCGGCGCATGGTGGTAGAGCTGACCGCCTCGCGGCTTCCCGTTGCCCTCAAGCGTCAGCTTATTGGCTATGTCGACAAGCTGCTGGTCCATGTGCGCCACCACGGCCAAAGTGAGGTCAATTCGCGGCCCGAACTGATCGATGCCAGTGACAGGATTAGCACCTCGTTGGCCAAATTTACCGAATTTGACCGCGCCGAAGAGCTTGTCGATGTCGGCGCGCGCGTCATGGCCATGAACGACAGCCGCCTTTCTGGCGGGGAATATGTGGTGATGATCTTGCTGGCCGCTCTCAATGTCACGGTCATCGTGGTCTTCCGCAATACCGGCCTGCTTTTCGACCTCTTCGCCTTCACCGTCTCGGCAGCGGCAGCCTATTTGCTGTTTCTGGTGTTTGAGCGCGACCAGCAAATTCATGGCGGTCTGGGCCAGGTGACAGCCTTTTCCGAACTGTCCGACACGTTGGCGATGGCATGGCGCAAGGTTTCCGGACGCGGCAAGCAGGCCGTTCTGCCATCGCCGCCGGCCGAAACACTGCCTCGGCTTGGCTTCCTGCCATCCATGGCCATTTTCACTTTTGTGCTCGCAGGCTTCGCCTATGCGCTGAGCTACAAGAACATTGCCCGTGTCGATCCGCCCTCGCAATCGCCCATGACCTCGCTGGCCGCCTCAGGGCCGGCCCGGCAATCCATTGGCATCGCCGTGCCCGATTGGGCGTCGGCCCGCGTCAAGGCGCATGTCATCAAGGAAATTGCCGAGCAGCATCTGGCTATGTCCGTCAACCTGGTGCCCGCGGGCCATACGACGGCATTTGAATCCATGGCATCAGCCCAGGGCAATATTGATATTATCCCTGAAGTCTGGATGGCCAATGTCACCGATCTGACGCGCCGCTATGTTTCCGCACTGAAAACGGTGCGGCTGGGTGCCAAGGGCAATCCGGGACAGCAGGGATTGTGCATCAATGAGGCTGCCCGCCAACAGGGCGTGCCGATTGACATTGCAGGCCTCACAAGTCCCGAAGTCATCGCCCTGTTCGACTATAATGGCGATGGCCGGGGAGACCTCTGGGCCGGAGCGCCCGACTGGTCATCGACGGGGATCGAGCTGGTCCGGGCGGACGCCTATGGCCTGACTGAAGGCTACGAGACCACTGTTTTCGACGAGCCCCTGCTTGTGGCCACTCTTCAGCATTTCAACAACCGCGATGTTCCGCTGCTGTTCTTCTGCTACATGCCAAGCTACTTCGGAGAAGATCTGAAAGTTCATATGCTTGACGAGGGGCAGTTTGAGCCCGAGGCATGGGCCGAGATATTGCTTGCCGCCGAACTGGGCCAATCAGCACCTCAAAGCGGGTCTCCCTGGCCAGTATCCGATATTCATATCGGATACAGCGCACGACTGGACAAGGCCTCCCAACCTCTCCTCAACCTGCTGCATAGCTTCCGCGTCCCGCTGTCAACCGTGAGCGACTGGAGCTACCGCAATGCCATGATGGGAGAAAGTGCCGAAGACATCGCCCGCGAGTGGGTCGCCGCCAATCCCGATACCGTTCTAAACTGGCTGCTGGGACGCGACGGTTTCGCGTCCCAGCAGGAGCCGAGGCCAGATCAGACTAGCGGAGTGCCGCTATAATCCCACCCAATCCTCCCAAACATCCGCGCGCTCGGCGACGAATTTGGCGGCCACGCCCTCCGGGGTGGCGCCGGGCTCATTGAGCTGGGCCAGAAGGCGGTTCATTTCGGCAAAGGGCATGGTCGAACGCTGGAAATAGCCGACAATGGCCGGGGCATCGGAAAACAGCCGGTCGGCCACGGCCATCACCACAAGGTCGGTGGCGAAAGCCGATGGTTGCGGATCGGCGCAGAACCGGTCGGCGAGGCATTTTGCGGCTTCCTCGATATAGGGCCCCATATCGAGCCCCACGAAATCGAGCTGCGCCAAAACAGCATTGGGCTGCCAGTAATAGGTGATGAAGGGCTCGCGCCGGCCAAAGGCTTCGGCGATCAGCGTATCCATTTCGAAACGGTTGGCCGGCTCGACAATCTCAACCAGATCCTCCAGCCCATGGGCCTTGATGAGATTGCGATTGATGACCGAACAGGCCCAGTCAATCGGGCAGGAAATAAAGCGCAGCGGCGCCCCCGCCTGCAATTGCGGCAGGGCCACAGCCAGCTCGCCCGCCGCCGGGAGCGTGGTAAAACTGTTGGCGAGGTAGGCCGGCACAAACCAGCCCTCGAAATTGGCTTCGGCATAGGTGGGGGCGGCGCTGCGCACCATCTGGCTTTCAATGGCCCCGTTCCACACATCGGCAATGCGCGTGACCCACATTTCGGGCGCCATGGAGGGCTGACCGGTCGAGCCCATGGACGAGGCCGTCGCCGCCAGATCCCCCGCCGTCACCCGCACTGTGCAATCATAGGCTTTGGCCAGCACCAGCGCATGGATTTCGGCCAGAAGCGCCGCCGAAGGCCAGCTCATGCGGGCAATGGAAAGGGGGCGTGTGCCGCAAACCGGCGGTGGAGCGGCGCCGGGTGGAGCCTCGGCGGGTGCACTGGCCGCTCCCGCACTGTCCTGGGCGCTGTCCAATATGGTGATCTGCGCCATGCCGGGCTGTGCCGTGCACGCCAATGTGAAAATCAGTACGGACCATAGCCGAAGGTTCATGCCGACCCCTTTGCGCGAACAGGCAAAGTCTATGCCGCCTTGGCGCGGTTTACGCAACCGTCACTCCATCGCGAAAACTCCATCAAATCCCGGTGACTCTTGCCCATGGAATGTGCAACAGTTGATTCAGCGGGGTGCGTAACGCGCCCCCTTATCCCGTTGCGGCGCAGTGAGAAAAGGGACCATCAAGGTTTCTGGGCGCGCAACAAAAGCAGAGGGACGTCAATGCTTCAACTCTCCAAGACCCTGACTCTGGCGGCAGCCGCCGCTACCCTGACCCTGGCCGCACCCGCGCTGGCACAGGAAGTCAAGCTCGGCTTCCTGGCCGACGTGACCGGCCCGATCGCCGGCTTCGCCCCCGGCATGGTGGACGCTGGCAATCTGGCCATCGCCAATGTCAACGACCAGGGCGGCATCCTCGATGGCCTGACCCTCACCTCCGTCGTGGCCGACAGCGCCTGCGACGCCGGTGCTGCTGGCCCTGCCGCTGACCGTCTGGTCAATGCCGAGCAGGTCGTCGCCATCTTCGGTGGCTATTGCTCCGGCTCCACCATTGCCGGCGCCAATGGCTCGGCCATCCCGGGCAATGTCGTCATGATCTCGCCTGCCTCAACGGCTCCTGCCGTTGCCGAGCTGGACGACAATGACCTCGTGTTCCGTGACGTGGTTCCTGACTCCATCCAGGGCGTCAAGGCTGCTGAGCTGCTGATCGCCCAGGGCATCACCGAAGTCGGCGTGACCTATGTCAACAATGACTATGGTTCGGGCCTGGCCGGTGCATTCTCCGACGCCTTCACCGCCGGTGGCGGCAAGGTGCTCGCCAGCGTTGCCCACGAAGACGGCAAGGCTGACTACCGTCCGGAAATCGGCCAGATCGAAGCTGCCGGCGCAACCACGCTGGTCATCTATGGCTACGAAAACGCTGGTGGCGGCGCCATCCTCAACCAGGCCGTCGAAGCCGGTTCGTTCACCCAGTTCGTTGGTGGTGACGGCATGGCCGGTGACGCTCTCCTGGCCAGCCGCAATGCTGCCGACCTCGAAGGCCTCATCCTGACCCAGGCGGCTCCCGCTGCCGGCCCGGCCTTCGACGCACTCGCAGCCCTCACCGAAGCTGCCGGCCAGGACGCCAATGGCGTCTACGTGACCAACTCCTATGACGCCGTGTTCCTCCTGGCTCTCGCCATCGAGAAGTCCGGCTCGGCTGACCGCGACGGCATCTCTGCCGCTCTGCGCGAAGTTGCCAACGCTCCGGGCGAAACCATTCTCCCCGGTGAATGGGCCAAGGCCAAGGAACTGATCGCTGCCGGCACCGACATCAACTATGAAGGCGCCTCGGGCACCGTCGAGTTCGATGACGTTGGCGACGTGGCCGGCGCCATCAACTACTTCGTGGTTGAAGGCGGCGCAGTGGTGAACAAGGGCCTGATCGACTAGGCTCCATCCGGCGAAGCCGGCAAAACCCTCCAGTGGAGGGTTTTGTGGAGATTAGGCCCGGAGAGCTACGCTCGAAGGGCACGAACGCCGAAATTTATCCGGCCCGGGAGTTCGCTCCCGGGCCGTTTTGTTTTGGGCTTATCTGCTGAGATTTCGACGTCTGCGCTTACGCCGGGCCGATGGCCATCGCCCTGCCCTCCCTCTTGAGGGGAGGGTAGCAAAGCTGGCCGTCAGGCCTAGCGAAGCTGGGGTGGAGGTGATGCTGTGGTCCACTCATGGACCCCCACCCTCATTCCCTCCCCTCAAGGGGGAGGGAGGCGCAGGAACCAGTCCACCCGGCAGTCCAAGGAAAACTCCCCTCTCAAGTGGAGAGAAGCGACGACCTGCAACTCAGGACGAACCACTGTCCACCGCCAACCCAAAGAAAACGGCCCGCCAGATCACTCCGGCGGGCCGCTGATATTCTGGCGGAATAAACCCTCACCCCTCGCGGCGCACAACCTCGGGCAGCAGGCCCTTGGGAGCGTAGCGCAGGGCCACGGTGATGACGACGCCGAGCACGAAGACGCGCATTTGCAAAGCGCGGCTGTCGATTTCGGGAATGGCGCCCCAGCCCAGACTATCGGTCAGCAAGGAGAGGTTGAGGAAGATGAACTGCGCCAGCGGATCGGAAATGATCCAGACGATGTAGATGAGGAAAGCCCCCAGCACCACGCCCCAATTATTGCCCGCGCCACCCACGATCACCATGACCCAGAGCATGAAGGTGTGGTTGATCGGCTGATAGCCGGAGGGATCAAAAATCTGGGTGAAGGTCGCAAGGATCGCGCCGCCGATACCCATGAGGATCGAACCGAAGACAAAGAGCTCAAGCTGGCGCCCCTTGACGTCCTTGCCCATGGACGAAGCCGCGATGTGATTGTCGCGGATGGCGCGCATCATGCGGCCCCATGGCCCGCCATAGGCGCGCTGCACGATGACGAAGGCAACAACCAGCGTCAGAACCGTCAGCGCGAGAAAGCCGAGGCGGGCAAAGACAAAGCTGTCCGGGATGGAATACCCCGCCGCCTGCAATTGCTGCGGGATCGGCGTCGGCCAGGGCATGGGCGACACAGTCATGGTGCCGCGCGTCAGCCAGTCCATGTTCTTGATCAGGGCGCGCAGGATTTCCGAAATGCCGATGGTGGCAATGGCGAGATAATCGGTGCGGAGCCCGAGGCTGATCTTGCCGATGAAAAAGGCGATCACGGCCGAAACCAGCCCGCCGAAGAGCCAGCCCAGAACCGGATGCAGCCCGAGTCCGCCGACAAAACCGGCCGTGGATTCGATATAGGCGGCAGCCGGATCGATCTGGGTGCGATAGATGATGTAGCCGGCAAACCAGGCCAGCGCGACCAGAGCGGCCTTCCACTTGCCATGAATGCCGATGCGGTCAACGCGGCGCGCCAGCAGCACCAGCGCCACGCCGACAAGGAAGGCGGCCAGCGCCCGGCCCAGCATCATCGGCCCGTCGCTTTCCCAGAAAGCCATATTGACCGGATAGGAGAGGAAGACGGTCGAGGCGCCGCCCACCATGAGAAAACCCATGATGGCGAAGTTGAAGAGCCCGCCATAGCCCCACTGGATATTGAGCCCCAGCGCAATGAGGGCAAAGGCGGTGGCCTGGGTGAGGATCAGCAGGATCGAAGCCTGGCCCTGGGAAAATCCGACCGCCACGACGAGAAGGAACATGGCGGCAAAGAGCATCAGGCCGCGATGCAGCGGCTTGTCCCAGAGACGGGCCGGGCTGGTGGAAGCGGCGTTCATGTGGATGCTCCCTTAAAAATACCCGTCGGTCGCACAAGCAGGGTGATGACCAGAATGACGAAGGCCACCGTGAGCTTGTACTCGGTGGGCACCAGCGCCAGATTGGCCGGCAATGCCATGCCTTCGGGCAGGAGGCCATTGATGGGGCGCAGCACGGCGGTCCAGTTGAACACGGCCAGCGTTTCGGCAAAGGCGATCAGGAAGCCGCCGACAATGGCGCCATAGGTGTGCCCCAGCCCGCCCACGATGGCGGCGGCAAAGATGGGCAGCACGATATTGAAGGCAAGATCGGGCATCAGCGCCACGTCGAGCGCCAGCATGGTGCCGGCGACACAGGCAAGCGCGCCCGCAATCACCCAGGTGACCCGCACCACCAGCGCGGTATTGATGCCCGAAACCTGCGCCAGATCGGCATTGTCCGACATGGCGCGCATGGCCTTGCCCAGCCGCGACCGCGTCAGGAAGAAATGCAGCGCCAGCACCAGCAGCGCCGTCACCACAAACATGATGATCTGCGGCTCGGTGATCGAAATCGGCCGCGTGCCGCCGGCCCAGCTCATGTCGAAGCGGAAAATGTCCTTGCTTTCGCCGCCCACATAGAGCGAGCGCGTGCCCGAACCGAAGACCAGACGGATCAGACCCTGCAGCATCAGCGTGACGCCGATGGAGGCAATCAGCAAAGTCACCGGCTTGGCCCCGCGTGCGCGCAGCGGCGCATAAAAGCCCTTGTCGAGCCCCAGCGCCAAAATAGCGGCGATGACCATGGCCAGAGGCAGCACGACAAAGCCGGTCGGCAGCGGCGTGACAATGCCCAGAGCCGCCAGCGCTGTCGCCAGAACGAAGGACACAAAGGCGCCCAGGGTCATCATGTCGCCATGGGCGAAATGGGCAAAACGCAGAATGCCGAAAATCAGCGTCACGCCGATGGCGCCCAGCGCATAGATGGAGCCCAGAACCGTGCCTGAAATCAGCACGCGGTTGATAAAGAAAATCAGCTCGTCCACGGCTCAGCCCCCCAGGAAAGACTTGGCGACTTCCGGATCCGCGATCAGTTCGGGTCCGGTGCCGGTGAAGCGGTTTTGCCCCTGGGCCAGCACGAAGCCCCTGGAGGCGAAGGCCAGGGCCTGCCGCGCATTCTGCTCGACCATAAGAATGCCGACGCCTTCTTTGTTGACGCGCACAATGGTCTCGAAAATCTCGATGACATAGCGCGGCGAGAGGCCTGCCGAGGGCTCGTCGAGCATGAGCAGGCTTGGCTTGCTCATCAGCGCCCGGCCCATGGCCACCATCTGGCGCTGCCCGCCGGACAATTCACCCGCCGGCTGACGGCGCTTTTCGCGCAGCACCGGGAACATGCCATAGACCCATTCCATGGTGTCCGAAAAATCATCGGTCCGGGTAAAGGCACCCATTTCGAGATTTTCCTCGACCGTGAGCGAGGTGAAGACATTCTTTTCCTGCGGCACGAAGCTGAGGCCCCTGGGCACCAGCTTGTCGGGCAGGGAATTGGCGATGTTCTCGCCGCCAAATTCAATGGTGCCGCCGGTGACTTTCAGCAGCCCGAAAATGGCCTTGAGCGTTGTCGATTTGCCCGCGCCATTGGGGCCGACGATGACGCCGATATCTTCCTTCTCAATGGCCATGTTGACTCCATTGAGGATGGGCGCGCCGCCATAGCCGCCCACCACATGTTTGAGTTCAATGAGCGGCATGGGTCAGACAGGCTCCACAGGCGAGCCGAAATAGGCTTCGACAATTTCAGGATTGGCGCGGATTTCGGCCATCGGGCCCTCGGCGATCTTTTCGCCCTGGGCCATGACGATGACCGGATCGCAGAGGCGCCCGATCAGGTCCATGTCATGCTCAATGACAAAGAAGGTATAGCCCAGCTCGCGGTTCATCCGCTCGATATTGCCGGCCAGATCATTGAGCAGCGTCTTGTTGACGCCCGCCGCCACTTCGTCGAGCAGCACGATCTTGGCGTCGACCATCATGGTGCGTCCGAGCTCAAGCAGCTTCTTCTGCCCGCCCGAGAGATTGCCCGCCAGCTCATTGCGCACATGGCCGAGCTTGAGGAAGTCAATAACGTCGAGCGCCTTCTTGCGCACCTCGGTCTCGCGCGATTTGACAAGCCCGGGCCGGAACCAGGTATCGAGCAGATGCTCGCCCGGCTGATCGCCCGGCACCATCATCAGGTTTTCCAGCGCCGTCATCTGCGAAAATTCATGCGCGATCTGGAAGGTGCGCAACATGCCGATGCCGAACAATTGGTGCGGCCGGAAGCCGGTCACGTCCTGCCCGTCAAAGATCACCTGCCCGCTATCGGGCGCGATATTGCCGGCCACCATGTTGAACAGGGTCGATTTGCCGGCGCCATTGGGGCCGATCAGCCCGGTGACAGAGCCGCGGCGGACCGAGAGTGAACAATTATTGACCGCCGTGAGGCCGCCAAAGCGTTTGCTGACGTTGCGTACGTCGATAACCAAGTCGGAGGACAAGTGATAAACGCCCCGATTTCCTGAGTGCCATGCCACCCGGTTAATCCGGGCAATTTTGCGGCATCTGCTCACAAGAGCGCGGGGTGGTCAACTTGGCGGGGGCTCTGGCGGGTACAAAAACGCGCCAGCGCCGCCTTTTGCGGGGTTAAATCGCGGCCAGAACCGCGTCTGCCGTGGCCACATTATTGGCCAGCAGCACATCATAAAGCGTGGCCAGCCGGGTCAGTGCCTTGACATCCACATCATGGGGCTGGGCCGACATCGGATCGATGAAGAAGACCAGCATGTCGAGCCGCCCCTCGCAGATCATCGCGCCAAGCTGTTGGTCGCCGCCCAGTGGCCCGCTTTTGAGCAGGGTTACGCTGAGCCCGGTCGCTTCGATGATTCGGCTGCCGGTGGTGCCGGTGCCCCAGAGCTCGTGCCGGGCCAGCTTTTCCCTATGGCGCTCGGCCCAGCGGCAGAGATCGTCCTTCTTGTCGTCATGGGCGACGAGACCAATGCGTGCCATGAATGCCCTCCATCATGCGTGGGCCTTCATGCCTTTGTCAGGAAAAAAGGGCAATGGCCTGCGCGATGAACACCCCGATGGCATCCTCGGGCACCCTGTCGCCGGGGTAAAGGCGCAGGAAGCGTCCCTTCTTGAGCTCGCCCATCAGCAGCCCATCGGGATCTTCCAGCAGGCGGCCATGTTCGAAATAGAGCGACACCCGGTCCGCATGGGGAAAGACGGCACAAACATGCCCGGCTCTTTCGTGGCGAAAATTGATCGAACCCCATCCGGTTTTGACCGCGCCCGCCAGATCGGGGCGCGCGCCCACCACCGCCAGCAGCGAGCGGCAGAGCATCGCAATCTCCGCCGGCCGCGCGGCAAGCAATGTGTCGAGCAGTCGAAGGTCTTTGTCGGTCAAATTCATCGCTGCCACCCGGACCATTGCAATTGCCTGCTATACGACAATTTCCAATGGTCCAGCCGGGCTGACAGACCCTGTCAGCAGCCTGTCTGGATCAGAACGATTCCCAATCGCTGGCGAGGGCTGTGTTGCCCACCATTCTGGGTGCCGGCCTCGCCGCCTTGTGGGAAGGTGCCTCAACCCGGCCCATCGCGCCGCTATGGTCAACGCGGAACACATCGACAATCCGGTCTAGTTCTGTCGCCTGACCTTCTGTCTGCTCGATGGCCGCATTGGTCTGTTCCACCAGCGCCGCATTGTGCTGGGTCATCTCGTCCATGGTGCGCACTGCTACAGCGATCTCTTCCAGCGCTTCGGACTGGCTCTGATTGGCCGTGGCGATTGTATCGATCAGGCCGGCACTTTCCTGGGCACCGGCGAGAATGTCATGCAGCACTTCGGTGGCGCGCGCCACCAGCTGAGTGCCATTGCGCACTTCGCTGGCGCTGGTTTCGATCAGCGCCTTGACGTCTGCCGAAGCCTGCGCCGCGCTCTGAGCAAGGCGCCGCACTTCCACGGCGACGACAGCAAAACCCTTGCCGGCTTCACCAGCCCGGGCCGCTTCCACCGAAGCATTGAGCGCCAGCAGATTGGTCTGGAAAGCGATATCGTCGATCATGCCGATGATGTTGGAAATCTTGGCCGAGGAGGTTTCGATGGCGCCCATGGCGCTATTGGCCTGCTCCATCACTCCGCCGCCGGTCGTCGCGCTGCCGGCAACCGACTGCGCCTTTTGGCTTGCCGTCGCGGCGCGCTTGGCATTTTCAACAACAGCTGACGACAATTGCTCGACAGCCGCAGTGGTCTCTTCGATGGTTGCGGCCTGACGCGTTGTGCGGTCGGCAAGGTCATTTGCGCCCGACAATATCTCGCCGGTCGCAGTTTTCAGCGCCCGCGAGGTCTGCTGCAACTGGCCCACAATGGTCGAGAGCCGCTCGGCGACCGCGTTGGTATCGTCCTTGATCTGGTCGAATTCGGGTTCGAGCGCTTCGGTGACACGTGTGGTCAGATTGCCATGTGCTACATCCTTCAGCACAGACGCGGTCGCGGTCACGGCAGTCTGGATTTTTGCGCGCGCCGCGGCATCGGCCGCCTGCGCCTCCTCCGTGAGCTTGTTGAAATAGGCAGAAACGCCAATATCGATGTCGAGCAGGATGGATTTGAGCACCGCCGTCAGCGCAATCGCCATGGCGTCGGCATCGGCCAGAACCTCATCGGCATTGCGGGGCTGGCTGCGTCCGAACCGCCCCTTGACCGGCTCCAGCGCCTCTTTCATCACATCGTGGATCAGGCCCTTCACCAGCGTTTCCATGATGACGCCATAGCCACCAATATGCCAGCGCGGCTCAAGCCCGATCAGAGCATGGCGCAGCCCGACCTTGGTGCTAGCTTCGAAATAGGCATCGTCAAACTGTCCGGCCGCGATCGCCTGCCAATGACCCGCCTGCTTGGACTGAGCGCGATTCATCTGCGCCTTGCCATCGAAGAAGCGCATAACCGCAGGCACGGTGGCAATCTTGGCATAGAACTTGTCGAGCGCCGGTGTCAGGTGGTTGTGTATGTGGTGTTGAACCGAAGCAAGCTGGGTACGGCTTTCGTCGTCAAGACCAATAAAATCAAGGCGGGACTGTAGTTTATCCTGATCCTGGGCCGGCATTTCTTTGTTCCAAAGTAAAAAGGTAAATAAACTTGATCCGGTTCGGAGGCCGATGCCTTGATCCAAGTCAGCTTGTCTAATAATAGTTTACTATGGTTAATTTTTACTTTCTTGCAGTAAGCTCTAAGCCTCGACCCAGCCACCACTCGCCACCTTGAGCATTCGGGGGCGCTCGTGAACACGCTCGGGCACAGGCGCATCCTCGATCTGGAACACATCGACAATGCCATCGAGCGCCGCTGCCTGGGCCTCGGTCTGTTCAATAGCGGCATTGGTTTGTTCCACCAGCGCCGCATTGTGCTGGGTCATCTCGTCCATCTGCCGCACGGCCACCGCTACCTCTTCGAGCGCGCCGGACTGCTCCTGATTGGCCCGGGCGATGGCATCGATCAGCTTCGCGCTTTCCTCGGCGCCACTAAGAATGTCGGCCAGCTTTTCCGCCGCCTGGCCGACCAGTTGCGCGCCGTTGCGCACTTCCCCGGCGCTGGTCTCGATCAGCACCTTGACCTCGGCCGAGGCCTGCGCCGCGCTTTGCGCCAGCCGCCGCACCTCGACCGCCACCACGGCAAAGCCCTTGCCGGCATCGCCGGCCCGCGCCGCTTCCACCGACGCATTGAGCGCCAGCAGATTGGTCTGGAAGGCGATGTCGTCAATGAGGCCGATAATATTGGAAATCTTGCCCGACGAGTTTTCGATGGCCGACATGGCGCCGGTCGCGTCGCCCATCACCGCGCCGCCCGCGGTCGCGTTCTGCGCCACGGCCCGTGCCCTTTCGCTGGCCGTAGCGGCGCGCCTGGCATTGTCGGTTACGGTAGAAGGCAGTTGCTCAACCGAGGCCGAGGTTTCCTCGATGGTGGCCGCCTGTTTGGTGGTGCGCTCGGAAAGATCGTTGGCGCCGGAAAGAATTTCCGCCGTCGCGGTTTTCAGCGCGCGTGACGCCTGCCGCAGGCCCAGAACAATCTCTTCGAGCCGGGCCAGTGAGCTATTGAAGGCCTGCCGCAATTGCTCATATTGCCCGGTAAAGACCGTATCGATCCGCCCGCCGAGATCGCCTTCGGCCATGCGTGCCAGGCTTGCCGTAAGCTCGGCAATAATGCCCTCGGCCCGTTTCCGCTCGCTGATGTCGGTGGCAAATTTGATGACTTTGAAGGGCCGCCCCGAGGCATCGAGAATGGGATTGTAGCTGGCCTGGATCCACACTTCCTTGCCGCCCTTGCCGAAGCGCTGGAACTCGGCCGAGACATATTCCCCGCCCCGCAGCCGGTCCCAGAACCGCGCATATTCGGTGCTGCGTACATAATCGGGATCGCAGAACATGGAATGGTGCTGGCCGACAATGTCATGCAGCCGATAGCCGACTGTTGAGAGGAAATTCTCGTTGGCGGTGATCACTGTGCCGTCGAGATTGAAGGCAATGACGGCCTGTACGCGTGAAATCGCTTCGATCTGGGCCTCGTGATCGGCGGCCTGCAGGGTCTGGGCGGTGATATCGCTGGCAAACTTGATCACCTTGACCGGCTTACCCTTGCGATCCAGCACCGGATTATAGCTGGCCTGAATCCAGATTTCGCGCCCGCCCTTGGCGATGCGCTTGTAGCTCGCCGACTGGAACTGGCCCCGCGCCAGATCCGCCCAGAACTGGCGATAGGCGGGGCTGGCAACAAGCTCGGGCTCGCAGAACATGGAATGGTGCCGGCCCACGACTTCTTCGAGACTGTAGCCCATGGCCTGAAGGAAATTCTCATTGGCCGTAAGGATCGTGCCATCGAGCTTGAACTCGATCACTGCCTGACTGCGCATAATCGCCGCTACCGTCGACGCCGTGTCCGAATGCGCGCTGCCGCCGAAAAGCCGAACCATCATCCCAACCCCTTGTCACGCGGCGCCCCATGCCGCTCGCCATAGAGGCTGAGCTTTCAAGGTTAACAACGGGCTTTATTGGGAATAGTGACTTTCCCTATGTTACAGTAAAATGCGAGATTTCATCAATTGTGATCGAACAAACCGGCTTGCTCTAACCAACAATAAAAAAGACATACGGATATTTCCGCATGTCTGTTACTAGGTCAAAAACTGCTGGTTCGTCGCAGGATCAGAACTCGCTCCAGTCCGCCGAGATCGCCGCATTGCCCTGGCTGAGATAAGCCTTGGCGGTCTGGCGCACCGAGGCATTGGCCGGGGTCGCAACGGCGACGGGCGCAGCCTTTTGCACAGGCGCCGCATCACCATCGGTGCGAAACACCGCGACAATCCGGTCAAGCTCGCTGGCCTGCGCTTCGGTCTGCTCGATCGCGGCATTGGTTTCTTCCACCAGCGCCGCATTGTGCTGGGTCATCTCGTCCATCTGCCGCACGGCAACGGTCACTTCCTCGATCGCCGAGGCCTGCTCGCGGCTGTCGCGGGCAATGCTTTCCATCAGGCTCGAATTGGACTTGGCCGCTTCCAGCATGGTGGCAAGCTTGGCCGCAGCCTCACTGACGAGCCGGGTGCCCGAGCTGACCTCGCCACTCGAAGTCTCGATCAGCGCCTTGACGTCCGCAGAGGCCGAGGCCGCCGATTGCGCCAGGCGCCGCACTTCCACGGCAACCACCGCAAAGCCCTTGCCGGCATCGCCCGCCCGCGCCGCTTCCACCGAAGCATTCAGCGCCAGCAGATTGGTCTGGAAAGCAATATCGTCGATCAGCCCGATAATATTGGAGATTTTCGCCGAAGACGTGGTGATGCGTTCCATGGCCTCGGTGGCCTGGCCCATCACATGGCCACCCTCCTCGGCCGTCTGGCTGACACTCTGGGCAATGGCATTGGCGTCATGGGCGCGATTGGCATTCTGGAGCACCGTGGTGGCAAGCTGCTCCATCGCCGCCGAGGTTTCCTCGATGGTTGCGGCCTGCTTGGTGGTGCGCTCGGAAAGATCATTGGCGCCCGAGAGAATTTCGCCCGTTGCGGTCTTCACCGAACGCGAGGTGCTGCGCAGGCGCATCACCACATCGGTCAGGGTTTCGGCAACCGTATTGATGCTGGTCTGCAATTCAAGGAAGGCGCCGCGATAGGTGCCGTCCATGCGCAGGGTCAGATCCGTACGGGCCAGCGCGGCCAGCACGGTGCCTGCATCTTCCAGTCCGCTATCGACCCCGCTCAGCAGGCCGTTGAAATTGGTCGCAATGCGCGCCAGGTCCGGGTCGCTGAGCTCGGCATCAAGACGCTGGCTGAAATCGCCATCGAGCGAGGCGGCGACGGCCCGGTCGAATTGCGCCTGGAACTGCTCCATCATCTCGGCGCGTTCGGCAATGCCGCGTGCCCGGCGCTTTTCTTCCTCGCTGAGCGCCGCAACGGTTTTGGCATTGTCGCGGAACACCTGCAGCGTGCGCGCCATGGCGCCGATTTCGTCTCTATTGTCGAGATAGTCGACCTCGGCATCGAGATCACCATCGGCCAGTGCCTGCATGGAATTGGTGAGCGAGCCAACCGGTCGGGACAGATGTACCGTGCCGACATAGATGGCGACGCCCGTGCCAACCCCGAGGCTGAGGACGATGGCCGCGCCCAGCAACATCAGCATGGCGAACTCGAAGTCTTCCATGCCCGCTTTCACCTCGGCAACCAGTTCGAGGTCGCGGTTGACCACGGCGTCGATCTCGCCCTGATAGGCCTTGCGATTGGCGCGGTTGTCGTCGTTATTGCCCTGCGCATTGGCCTCTGCCGGATCAACGCCACCCAGTCGCGCGGTTTCAGCGCGGAACTGGCGAAACTCGGCCGCACGCGAGACCACGGCGTCGAACGCGGCAAGGCCTTCGGCATCGACCAGCGGCCGCCACTCGGCCAACAAGGCGTCTATGCGATCAAGATTGGTGAGAATGCCTTCGGCAAAGGGCTTGGCCTGTTCGACCGTGTCGGAGGCATAGATACCGCGCGCTTCCATCACCACAGCGGTTACATAGCGATTGAGCCTTTCGCCGAGATAGGCTCGGTCCGACAGGTTCACCATGCGGTTCATCCGCGCGTCATACTCCAGCATGACATAGGCTGAGATGCCCCCAATAACGACGGATGCCAGCCCCATCAGGGCAACAACCGCCAGGACCTTGCCCCGGATCTTCATTTCGACGCTCTTTTCTCCGGCTGCATTCGCCAGTCTCTGCCGGGGACTCCAATCCCCCGCGCGTAATACCCTCCTCTATAAAATACCGCGTTAGAACTTAATCCGGCGTTAACTATGAACGACTTGATGTCTACTTTTTGAGCAAATAACGCTGATGTAAGGACAATAAAAAAGAGGGCCAAAAGGCCCTCTTTCACAACTATAAATTGTTCTGGCGGATTAAAATTCTGACCAATCCGCAGCAATCGCTGCATTGCCCTGGCTGAGATAGGACTGGGCCGCGCTGCGCACCTTGTCTGCCGCAGGCGCGCGTGGCGCCTCGCGGGGCCGCTGAACCCGCGCCACCGGCGCTTCTTCTGCTTCGCCGCCGCGCGATCCTTCTTCGAGCGAGAACACAGCCACGACCCGGTCCAGCTCGCTGGCCTGCGACTCGGTCTGCTCGATGGCCGCATTGGTCTCTTCCACCAGCGCCGCATTGTGCTGGGTCATCTCGTCCAGCGTGCGCACGGCGGAGCCGACTTCATCAATGGCAACGGCCTGAGCCTGGCTGGCCTTAGCGATCTGCTGCATCAGATCGGCATTTTCGCTGACCGCGCCCAGCATGTTCTGCAACTGGTCGGCCGCGCTCGACACAAGCTTGGAGCCGCCGCGCACTTCTTCGGCGCTCTGCTCGATCAGAACCTTGACCTCGGACGAGGCCTGCGCGGCAGACTGGGCGAGGCGCCGCACTTCCACGGCCACCACGGCAAAGCCCTTGCCCGCCTCACCCGCCCGCGCCGCTTCCACCGAAGCGTTGAGCGCCAGCAGATTGGTCTGGAAAGCAATGTCATCGATCATGCCGATGATGTTGGAGATCTTGGCCGAGGAGGCCGTGATCCGCTCCATCGCCGCATTGGCGTTTTCCATAACCTTGCCGCTCGCCGCCGCATTGCTCGAAACGGCTTCCGCCTTCACATTGGCGTCGCCTGCCATGCGGGCATTCTCGGCCACCGTGGACGCAAGCTGCTCCATGGCCGCCGAGGTCTGCTCGATAGTCGCGGCCTGGCGCGTCGTGCGTTCGGACAGATCATTGGCGCCGGACAGGATCTCGCTTGTCGCGGTCTTGAGCGCGCGCGAGGTGACGCGCAGATTGCCGATCACCTCGGTGAGCTTTTCGGCCACCGCATTGGTGTCGTTCATCAGCTTGGCAAACGAGCCCTGATATTGCCCCTGAACGCGCTGTGTGAGGTCTGCTTCAGCCAGAGCCGCCAATACGGCGCCGGTTTCACCCAGGCCACGATCCACGGTTTCCACCAGCGTATTGACGCTGCCGGCAAGGCTGTTGAGTTCGGCATCGGGGAACTGGGCGTGAACGCGCTTGCTGAAGTCGCCGGCAATGGCCGCATCGACCACTTCGCCAAAGGCCGCCTGCAGCGCCACCATCATGTCGGTGCGCTCTTCGCGGCGGCGGATCGAGGCGGCGCGCTCTTCATCAGTCATCTGGCTGACCTTGAGGCCGTTCTCGCGGAACACTTCCACGGCCTTGGCCATCTCGCCCATTTCATTGCGTCGGTCGAGATAGGGCACCACCGCATCGAAATCGCCCTCGGCAATGGTCTTCATGGTCTGGGCGAGGCGGGGAACCGGGCTGATCATCAGGCGCGAGATGAAGAAGCCGACAATGCCCAGCACCACAAGCACGGCCGCGCCAACAGCGAGCAACACGCTGACCGTACCCAGGATGACGCTGTCGGCCTGGGCCTTGTCGACACCGACCTGCGTGGCGCCAACAACATTGGCGTCGCGGTCAAAGATCGGCATGTACCCGGTATAATAAGGCGTGCCCAGAACATCGGCTTCGCCAAAATAGCTCATGCCATTGCGCAGCTGCTCATAGGCGGGGCCGTCGCGGCCAAGCGTTGCACCTTCGATGCGGACACCGTCCGAGGAAAGCATATTGGTGGTCAGCAGCACGAATTCCTCGCTCGCCGCATCCCAGGCAAAGATCGCCGCTGTCTCGCCAGTCACGCGGGCAATGGAATCCACCGTCTTGTGATCGATGATTCGCGTCGGCATCGACCAGGTCTGCACCTTGTCGATATCGCCATTTTCCAGCCACAGGGTTTCAACGCCCGGCATGGTATTGGCCAGTACCGTTGCCGCGATCTTCATATTGGTGACTTGCTGGCGCTGGTTGGTATCGCGCACCGAGGCCGACATATTGACATAGAGCGCAGCGGTAACAGCGCCGACGGCAACAATGACGAAAACAATGACCAGGGCAGCGATGCCGGTGGTCATGCGGATATTTGCAACCGGACGGGCCAGAGCCTTGAGCATACCATTCCCCCAAACAGGACGTGCCCGAGACGAAGCGGGCCTAGATTGGGAAATTTACCAGTGCCGCATTAACCGAGTGTTATCCCCACCATACAGGTAAAAATGGAGAACCCGCGGCACTTCGGAGTGCAGCGGGTCCGATGGGGTCAGCCGTTTTGCAGAGGTGTCAGAATTCGTCCCAGTCCTCGGCGAGGGCGGCATTGCCCTGGGTCTTGAGGCTGGGCGCTGCGCTGCGCAGGCGCTCCTGCTGGGCGCGAACCGGGCTTGCCGCTGGTGCTTTCCGGTGGGCAGCGCCGTTATCACCGATGCGGAAGACTTCGACAATCCGGTCGAGTTCGCTGGCCTGCGATTCCGTTTGCTCGATGGCCGCATTAGTTTGTTCCACCAGCGCCGCATTGTGCTGGGTCATCTCATCCATGGTGCGCACCGCCGTGGTCACCTCTTCGATGGCCGAGGCCTGCTCGCGGCTGTCATGGGCGATGGCTTCGAGCGCCGCTGTATTCTCGCGGATGGCTTCAAGCATGGACGAAAGCTTGCCGGCAGCGTCACCCACGAGCTTGGAGCCCGAAGTCACTTCGCCCGCGCTTTGCTCGATCAGGACCTTGACCTCGGACGAGGCCTGCGCTGCCGATTGGGCGAGGCGTCGCACTTCCACGGCTACCACCGCAAAGCCCTTGCCCGCATCCCCGGCCCGGGCTGCTTCCACCGAGGCGTTCAGCGCCAGGAGATTGGTCTGGAAGGCGATATCGTCGATCATGCCAATGATGTTGGAAATCTTGGCCGAGGATGCGGTGATCCGCTCCATCGCCTGATTGGCTGCATCCATCACCTCGCCACCCTCTTCGGCGGTCTTGGTCACCCGCGCAGCATTGGCGCTGGCGTCGCGGGCCCGTTCGGCATTCTTGAGCACGGTCGAAGCCAGCTGTTCGATGGAAGCCGAGGTTTCCTCAATGGTTGCTGCCTGCCGGGTCGTGCGCTCGGAAAGGTCATTGGCGCCGGAGAGGATTTCCCCGGTGGCCGATTTCAGCGAGCCCGAGGTATGGCGCAACTGGCTGACCACGGCGCTAAGCTTGTCCGCCACCGCATTGGTATCGGTCTTGAGCCGCGCAAAGGCGCCCTCATATTCGCCCACCATGCGGTGCGTCAGGTCGGTATTGGCCATGGCCCCGAGAACTTCACCGATTTCGGTGACGCCGCGATTGAAGGTCTCGACCAGATTATTGACGCTGGAGGCCAGCGCATTGAGTTCGGGATCGGGGAATTCCGCCGTCACGCGGCCGGTAAAGTCGCCGGCCACTGCCGCATCGACCACCGCACCGAACGCGCTCTGCAGCTCGCTCATCATGTGCTTGCGGCTTTCCTGGTCGGCAATGATCCGGGCGGCTTCCGCCTCGGTCATCTGGCTGACGCGCAAGCCGTTCTGGCGGAAGACTTCCACCGCGCGCGCCATGGCGCCCACTTCATTGCCCATGTCCGTATAGGGCACTTCAGCCTCATAATTGCCTTCGGCAATCGCATCCATGGCCCCGGCCAGCCGGGGAATGGGCCTGGTGATGAAGCGCGAGGCGATAAAGCCCGCCGCACCCAGCGCCAGCGTCACGACTGCGCCCACCATGGCAAGCAGGCCCAATACGCTCGTGGCCGAAGCTTCGACATGGCTCATGGGCGTACCAACGACAATCGCGCCCATCACCGCGCCATCCATTTTCTGGAT
The DNA here is from genome assembly GCA_023433775.1 of Pseudomonadota bacterium. GTDB lineage: Bacteria > Pseudomonadota > Alphaproteobacteria > Rhizobiales > Devosiaceae > Devosia. The sequence continues at coordinate 23,335 of JAEYTY010000161.1, forward strand.
GGGCTGGGCCGCGCCGTAAAACTCAACGCCATTCATGACCAGCGGGCCCGTATAGGGCATACCCGCCGCCAATTGCTCATAGACGGCGCTGCTCTTGTCCATGGTCTGGTCAATGGCGCGGGCATTGCCATCGAGCACAAGGCTCGTGGTCTTGCTCGTCATCTCGCCGCTGGCCGCGTCAAAAACATAAATGGCCGCCTGCTGCTTGGTGACGCGAGTGACCGAGTCGATGATTTCATTGTCATAGAAGGGAGGCACGGCCCAGGTCTGGAACCGCTTGATGGTGCCATCCTCGTTCCACTGCAGCACGGAGCCGGAAATGCGGCGCTCCAGAATAGTCGCGGCCACACCGACATTGGTGTCCTGCTGGGTGCGGCTGTCGGCGAGCGACTGCGAATAGAGATTGACATAGATGGAGGCCGACACCGCCGCGATCGATCCGATAATCGAACACATCACGAGCACGAGAATGGTGCTGGTCATCCGTATATTGCCGAAAAGCCGGGCAATTTTACGCATCTTGTTCTCCCCATTAGGCGGCGCATTTGGCCGACCCAAGCCCGTTCTCGGGCCAAGTCCGAAAAGGCTAAGTCAAAGCGGTTAACTGAGTGTTGTAAGGACTTTTCCGTATCGGTAAAAAACGATCAAATTTGCAGCAAATGCTCAAATTTATCGCATTTCGCGCGCCATAAGCCGGCGGGGAGACGTTTTCGTCACCCCGCACCCTGCCGATTGACTGGTGGACAGCGCTAGAACGCGGTCCAGTCGCTGTCGATGGCGGCATTGCCCTGGGCGAGATAGGCCCGGGCCGAAGCACGCCTTGCCGGCGCCGCGCGTTTCTCGCCCACATCATTGCCATTGCCGGCCACCGTGAACACTTCCACGATCCGGTCGAGCTGGGTGGCCTGGGTTTCCGTCTGCTCGATGGCAGCATTCATTTCTTCCACCAGCGCGGCATTGTGCTGGGTCATTTCATCCATCTGGCGGACGGCTGAATTGACCTCCTCGATAGAGGCCGCCTGTTCGCGGCTTTCATGGGCAATCGTCGTCATCAGCCCATTGGAAATCCGCGCCGCTTCGAGAATGGATTCGAGCTTGGCCGCCGCATCATGGACAAGGCGCGATCCGCCTTTGACCTCAAGCGCGCTCTGCTCGATCAGCGCCTTCACATCCGCAGAGGCTGAAGCGGCGGACTGCGCAAGGCGGCGCACTTCCACGGCCACCACGGCAAAGCCTTTGCCAGCCTCGCCGGCACGCGCCGCTTCGACGGAAGCATTCAGCGCCAGCAGATTGGTCTGGAAGGCGATGTCGTCAATCATGCCGATAATATTGGAGATCTTGCCCGAGGAGGCGGTGATCTGCTCCATGGCGCTGGTGGCCTGCGCCATCACCACGCCACCCTCTTCAGCGCTATTGGTCACCGAGTCAGCACTGCGGCTGGCGTCCTGCGCCCGCTCGGCATTGCCCAGCACGGTCGAGGCCAGCTTTTCCATCGCCGCCGAGGTTTCCTCGATGGTCGCGGCCTGTCGCGTGGTGCGCTCGGAAAGATCGTTGGCGCCCGAGAGAATTTCGCTCGTCGCCGTCTTCAGTGTACCCGACGTCGAGCGCAATTGCCCCACGACATCGTTGAGGCGGTCGGCCACGGCATTGGTATCGGCTTTCAGCGTGGCAAAGGCACCTTCATATTCGCCGCTCATACGCTTGGTGAGATCGGTATTGGCCAGAGCGCCGAGCACCAACCCGATTTCGCTGACGCCGCGATGGAAGGTGCTGACGAGATTATTGATGCCCGCCGAAAGCGCATTGAGCTCGGGATCGGGGAATTCGACATTAACCTGGCGGGTAAAGTCGCCGGCCACAGCCGCATCGACCACCGCGCCAAAGGCCTGCTGCAATTCCTGCATCATGGCCGTGCGCTCGGCCTGGTTCTGCACGATCCGCACAGCCTCGGCCTCGGTCATTTCATTGACCTTGAGTCCGTTCTCGCGAAACACTTCTACCGCCCGCGCCATGGCGCCGATTTCGTCCTTGCGCCGGCCGCCCTGCACCTCGGTGCTGAGATCGCCATCAGCAAGGGTCTGCATCGTATTGGTGAGGCGCGAGATGGGCTTGGTGATGGTGCGCGCAAAAAGGCCCCCGCCCAGCGCGGCCAGCACCAGCAGGGCACCGCCGACCAGGAAGATCATGTTGCGCATATTGTTGACCGGCGCGTAGACCTCGTCCTCCGGCTGCACGGCAACCACGGCCCAGGTCACATCGCCCACGCTCACCGGCTGGGCCCGCACCACCATGGGCGCCGCCCGGTAATCGGTGCTCGTGCCCTCGACGGTTTCCCCGCCGATTGCTGCCGCCACCACATCCGAGGTAAGGCTGGTCTCAAGCACATCGCTTTCCTCGGTGATGCGCGAATTGGTGCGCAGCAATCCATCGCTGCCCACCACCACAACTTCGCCGCTGCGCCCGAGCCCGGAAAGATCGGCAACCTTGCCGCTGATCGCTTCTGGGCCAATGGCGAGCACCATTGTGCCCATGCGGTTTTCCTTGTCGAAAACCGGCATGGCCATGAAGCTGACCGGCTGGCCGGTCGGCGCATAAACCGAGAAATCAACGAAGGCCGCCTGGCCTTCCTCCATAGCCTGTGCAGCGGCAAAGGCGCGCCCCAGACCACTTTCGGCCAGGGCCGCATCGCTCACCACATTGGCGACGAAATCATTGTTCTTCTGCACCGAATAGACCACGTCGCCAGCTGAATTGATCAGCAGCACGTCGCCATAGAGGCGCTCCTGCATCAGCGTGCGGAAACCGGCATGGTAGCGCTTGTGCACCGCATCATAACCCGCCGCCTTGCCCCCGGAGCTATCGAGCAGGAAGCGCTGTGCGGGATCGGGATTGTCGGTGATATAGGCCTTCTGCACCAGCGGCGCCGCCTTTTCTGCAAGGCCCGAGCGCAGCTCACCCAACGCGCGATCAAGGTTCTTGGCGGCAGCCGCGGTGTCGTCGCGCTGCACGAAGAGGCGGAGGTCAACCTCCACGCTGCCATAATAATCACTGACCAGCGCCGCCGCCGTTTGCAGCGATGCCTGCATCGACTGGTCGCGCTGCTCCTTCACCGTATTGAGGCCGATGAGATAGCTGGCAATGCCGATGCCGGCGCCAACCACAAGCGCCGAACCCACCAGGGCCAGCGGCAATTTCTGGGCAATCTTGAGCTGCGGAAAAAGGCGCATGAAACAATTCCCCCGGATAGTCGCGCCATTTATGGGGACAGGGGTATGTCCCGGCGTCGACGATCAACCAATGTCGAGCGGTTTTTTATGACCGTAATTCCGCAAACGATACAGGTGGTGGATTAATCACCTGTTACGGATATTTCCTGACCCGATCACAAAGGAGCGTTTTGTAACAAAAAGCGCCCTCGGCCAGTGGCGGAGCGCTTTCGCAGATCGACTCTGTTTGGAGGATGGACGCCTCAGGTCAGCGCGCCGATCACCGCCTCGATGCGCTTCTTCATGGTCGAAGCATCGAACGGCTTGATGATGTAATTGTTGACGCCAAAGGAAATGGCTTCCTTGACCTGTTCCTTGTCCGAGCGGCCCGTCGCCATGATGAAGGGCATGGCCTGGGTGCGCGGATGCTTGCGGATCACCTTGAGCAGGGTCAGCCCGTCAATGTCTTCCATGTTCCAGTCGGAAATGATGAGATCGACATTGGATTTTTCGAGCTTGCCCAGCGCATCGCGGCCGGACTTGGCCTCGATGATGTCCTTGAAGCCGAGCTGGGTCAAAATGTACTTACAGATGCCACGCATCGACTGCTGGTCATCAACGATCAGGACGCTGACAGCACTTGCTTTAGGCATGAATTTCCACCTTCTACGCGCCGGGATACTAACTCTTTGCCGCGTCTCCAAACCATGTTGGAGATCGGCCCCGAACTTTACTCGAACCGCGCGGGTTCCCGCACATCAGCCTCAAGTCTAGGGATCAAGCGTTACAAATCTCTCAATCCCGGCGCCCGCATTCTCGCGTGGCGGTGTCAGGCCGCCGATTTGAGCTTGATCAGCGCATTGGCAAGGCGCGACGCGATCTGTTCAATCGAGGCCTGTTCGACTACCGCGCCTTCTTCAAAAGCCACCCGCGGCATTCCATAGACCAGCGCCGAGGCCTGGCTCTGGCCCACCGTGTAAGCACCCGCGTCGCGCATGAGCTTGAGCCCGCGCGCGCCATCGCGCCCCATGCCGGTGAGGATGGCACCAACCGCCATCGGGCCGACCGTCTTGGCCACCGATTCAAACAGCACATCGACACTGGGGCGGTGCCCGCTTTCCAGCCCGTCCTGCCCGAGCCGGCATTTGAGCTGGCCCGAAGAGCGCTCGACGCGCAGGTGATGGTCGCCCTTGGCGACATAGGCATGACCCGGCTGCAGCACGGCCCGGTCTTCGGCCTCAACAACCTTGAGACTGCACAATTCATCAAGGCGCGCGGCGAAGCGGGCGGTGAAGCCGGCCGGCATGTGCTGGGCAATGACCACGGGCGGACAATCAGCCGGCAGATGCGAGAGCACTTCGCGAATGGCTTCGACGCCACCCGTCGAGGCGCCAATGGCAATCAGCGCGCCTTCGGGCGCTGCCGCCGTACGGATCGGCACTTTGGGCGCGTCGACCTTGTTGGCGCGCCCGCGCACATCCGAGCGAGCTGCGGCGCGGATCTTTTCGCGCAGGCCCACACCAAAGGCATCGAGCCCGCCGGCCAGCTCCGCGCTGGGCTTGGCGACAAAATCCACCGCGCCCAGTTCCAGCGCCAGGAGGGTTTCGCTCGCGCCCTTCTTGGTCAGCGTCGACACCATCACCACCGGCGTCGGCCTGAGGCGCATGAGTTTTTCGAGGAAAGCCAGCCCGTTCATATTGGGCATTTCAATATCGAGCGTCACGACGTCCGGATTGAGCGTCTTGATCTTCTCGCGCGCATCAATCGGATCGACCGCCGTGCCGACAACCTGGATATCGCCGTCGCGCTCCAACATGCGCGCCAGCACCTCGCGGATAAGTGCCGAATCATCGACCACCAGAACCTTGATGCTCATGCTGCTGCTCGCTTGTTCAGTTTTTCGCGCGACTGATAGATGGTCTTGCCGACCAGCCGGAAACCTTCGCCTCCGGAACCGAGATTTTCAGAATGGCCGATATAGAGGAATGCCTCGGGCGCCAGCATCTTGGCGAAACGGCCAAACACTTCGCCCTGGGTCGGCTTGTCGAAATAGATGGCGACGTTGCGGCAGAAAATGGCGTCGAACGGCCCCTTCATCGGCCATGGCCCGATGAGATTGAGCTGGTTGAAAGCCACCAGTTCCCGCACCGCGGCCGGCACCTTGACCATGCCGCCACCGACGCGCTCAAACGGCCGCGCCCGCTCGGGCGAAAGCCCTGACAGTTCGCTTTCAGGATAGGTGCCCGTCGCCGCCTTGGCGATCACCGCCGTGTCGATATCGGTAGCCAGAATACGGAAATCCCAGCGTTTCAGCTCGGGGAAGGCGCCCAAGAGGTCCATGCCGATCGTATAGGGCTCCTGCCCGGTCGAGCATCCGGCCGACCAGATGCGCAGCCGCGTCCCGCGCGGCTTTTCGGCGATCAGCGCCCCGATATGGGAGCGCAGATGTTCAAAATGATGATCCTCGCGATAGAACCGCGTCAGATTGGTGGTGAGGGCATTGACGAAATCCTGCCCGTCCTGTGCGGTGCCCCCGCGCTCCAGATAGTCCACATAGGCATCGAAGCCGGAAAGACCCAGCGCACGTACGATCTTGCTGAGGCGCGAAATCACCAGCGTGCGCTTGGCGTCGCTGAGGGAAATGCCGGCGACCTGGTAAACCCTGGCCTTGATCCGCGCAAATTCCCGTTCGCTGAGGGAGAGTTCTCCCTGTTCCATGAAATCTTCCCCGCTCCTGACCGGCCCGCTGCCGGCCCGGCTATGCGCTGGCGCGTGTGGCCTCATATTGGCCCGTCGCATCCCAGTCGCTCCCCGGCTCCACCGGCGGCACCACGCGCAGATGCGCTGGCCTGTCCTGAGGAACCGGCGCAAGTGTGGCAGTTTCATTCCTTAGATTGCGTAAATTATCTTCGAGCGCCGCGGTGATTTTTTGCAACTCCCGCGCCTCTTCAAGCCCGATATTGCTTTGCTCGCGGCCTTTGCTGGCCAGCGCCCTGATGTCCTTGGCCGAACGATTGCTGATCTGGGCCAATTGGCGCACTTCGTCGGCCACCACAGCAAAGCCCACGCCCTTTTCGCCCGCCCGTGCCGCTTCCACCGCCGCATTGAGCGCCAGAAGATTGGTGCGGAAGGAAACATCCTCAATGGACGAGGTCATCTTGGCGATTTCGGTGGTCATGGCGTCGATTTCGGCCACTAGAGCTTCGCTCCGGCGGGCAGCCAGATCGGCCTCACCCGCCAGCGCCTCGGCGGCACGGCCCGAAACCAGCGCCTCGCGCAGCCGGTCTTCAGCCAGATCGGCACGCCTCTTTTCCTCCGCCTGCGCCAGTCGCGCGGCTTCCGACGCAGCCTCGAGGGACGCCGCTCGCGTTTCAAACTGCCCCAGCAGCGATTTCAGTGTGGCCAGCTTGCCCTCTAGCGTCTGGCGCGCCGCCTCATCCTCCTCGTGCTGAGCAAGCATGGCCCCCAGCATTCCGGACGCCTGTTGCGCCTGCGACGCGAGGGGCAGCGATGTGTCACCGGGGCCTTCGGCTTCGCCCGCCAGCACGTCATCGAGTTGCTTTACGCCCTGCGCCAGCGCGGCCATCCCGGCATTAAGCTGGACCAGAGCCGCATTGCCCGCGGCGATGTCTGCGTCAAACCGGAATCCCGTGTCGCCCCGCGCCAGCGCATCGGCCAGCGCGACGACGCTTTTGTCGTCGAGATATTGTCCTGCCGGCATGAACTCGACCAGCACAAGTCCATCCGACAATTCGCTGCGCCGCATTGTCTGGCCGGACAGCGCCAATACCGCGGCGTCCGTCACCTTGCCGCTGGCAAAAACCTCCGGCGCCAGGTTCTCAAAACCCCGGCTTGCCGCGAGAATCTTCCCGTCTTCGCCCAGCAGCGCCACGGGCTGGTCCAGCGCCAGCAGCGCCGTCCGGAATTCCATTGCGCCCTGAAGGCGCAGCGACAGCCGCCCCACCAGCGCATCGACACTGAGCTCAAGATCGTTCTTTTCGGACAGGCCGGCCATATGCGCCATCAGCGCCAGCCGGCGCCCTTCGGTGCGGTCGGCCAGCCAGCCCAGCGCCAGCGTGCTGGCAAGGCCAAGTCCGGTAATGCTGCCGACAGCGGCTACCCAGCCGGGCCCCGGACCCTGGGCCAGCAACATTCCACCCGCTGTTGCCGCCGCTGTCAGCCACAGGCCGGCAGCGGCGAACATGAGGCGCAGGCCCGGTTGTTCGGGCGACGAATCGGGTTTGGACGAACCTTGGTCAAGCATGGCTAAAGCCTAGCCGCGCAATGGTTAATCAAAGCTGTAAGCAGACCGTCTGCGGTAAGACTTACGCAACCAAAAAGGCGGCCTAGAACAATTCGATATCGTCCACCGGCGCCGGAACCACGACGCGGCGACGGGCCAGCGCCAGTTCTTCCTTGGCCACATTGGCGCCGACATCGCTGTCGAGACGCTTGACGAATGCCCGCCCCGAATGCGGCTTGAACAGCACGCGCCGCGCATAATTGCCCCCGAGATCCTCGCTGACGGCGCTATAGCCTTCATCGGCGAGAAACTGGCGGACGAATTCAATATTCTTGGCGCCCACATCATCCAGCGCCGAGTTGATCTTGCCGCCGCCAAAAATCTTGATCTCGAGATTGGACTTCTTGCCCGACCCCTGGCTCAGCACCTTGTTGATCAATTGCTCCATGGCAAAGGCGCCATAGCGGGCCGAAGCACCATAGCGATCCCGCGCCGAGCCCGACTGTTCGGCCAGTAGAAAGTGGTTCATGCCCCCGACATTGACGGCCCGGTCCCTGACGCAGGCCGAGATGCACGAACCGAGCACGGTCGAGAAGGTGACATCGGGTGCACTGGAAACATGGCAATCGCCCTGATGAACAGTTGTGACCACCCCGCGGTCAAATTCAGGCGGCAGGGAACTACTCATAGCCATTTGTCGTCGTTTACCTCTGCGGGCCTATTGATGCGATGCTAGCTGAGAACTCGTTAGCCAATTGCTAACCACAACCAACGACAGGACTGGCCAGCGCGGTTTCAGCAAGAAGAGGTTTAGAAATCGCGCGGTAGGGTGGGCAATATCGGGGCTAGGAAAACGTTAAATGTCACTGCAAAAGCTTGCGCGAGAACTCGACGAGACGGCACGTCAGACCGCCTCCATGCTGGAAGGCATCACCGAGGCGCTCGAAGTGCTCGCTGACAAAAATATCGGCAAGGACCCGACTGTACGCGAAGCCGTGCAGCTCATCATCACCGCCCTGCAGGGCCAGGACCGCATCGAGCAGCGCTGCCACAATATGGCATTGGCCGTCCGCCAGTTCGCCCTGCTGCCGCCCACCGCCCCCGACAGCGTCTATGACGAAATCTGGGCCAGCCTCACCCTCGACGAACTCCGCGTCCCCGCCCTCTCCGGCATCGCCGCCCACCAGGCCCATGGCGAAGCCGAACTGTTCTAGCCCGTCGCGCAGAGCAAGACCACGAGGCGCCGCAAGGCGCCTTTTCTATTTCAGGGTGATCCCATGAAGACCAGCAACATCATCCCCACCCCCGAATCCAGCCTGCCGCCGGACTTCGTCGCGCTTTGCAAAAGCGTCACCGCCAAGCGCCCGCGCACGGTCATCGAGCATATTCTCAAACACGGCATGATCACCAATGAAGAGCTGAGCGAGCTCTATGGCTACGATCACCAGCCACGCGCCATCCGAGACGTGCGTGAGAACGGCATTCCGCTGATCACCCATAGCATTGTGAGCGAAAAGACCGGGCGGCGCATGGGCGCCTATACTTTCGACGACATCGGCAAGATCAAAAGCGGGCGCATCGGCGGACGCAAAGCCTTCCCCAAAACCTTCAAACCGCAGCTCATCGCCACCTATGGCAGCCGCGACGCCTTTTCAGGCGCGTTACTGGAAGAGCGTTATCTTCAAATCGACCACCGCATTCCATACGAGGTCGCCGGCGAAGAAGCTGCGCTGGCCCCCGAACATTTCATGTTGCTCGATGCCTCGTCCCAGCGCGCCAAAAGCTGGTCCTGCGAGCATTGTGTAAACTGGATGGAAATTCACGATCCTGCCATCTGCACCCGCTGCTTCTGGGCCTTTCCCGAAGACTATGATCATCTCGCCATGGAGCAGGTCCGCCGCGTAGATGTGGTCTGGTCCAAAGACGAAATCGCCCAGTTCGAAGCCGCCAAAGCTTTGGCACAGGCGCGCGGGATCACGCTCAGCGAGCTGATCAAGCAGCTCCTGCCAAAGCCGTAATATCGAAAGTGCGCAGCGCCTTCGAGAGATAAAGGCTCTCGATGGTCTCCTGATTTCGTCCGCTCAAGGTCGCCTGGCTTGATCGCCCCGCCGCCAATTGCAGGTGGTCGAGTTCCAGCGTGGCCGGCAGGGGTTCGCCATAAGTTTTGTCGCCGGTCTGGCCATCATAGGAGAGGATAAACGGCGTCCCCCGCGCATTGAGCGCCATCAGCCCTTCAATCAGTCGCTGCCGCTCCAATTGCTGGGCGTAGCGCCTGTCGCTGCTATAGGTCGTGCCCTGATAGGGTGGGTCCATATAGACAAGATCACCGCGACCGGCATCTGCCATGCAATCCTGAAAATCGCCGGTAAAAAGCGTGACTCGGCCTTTGAGCAGCTTGCTCACTGCCAGAGCCGAACGCTCCAGCCGCTCCGGCTGCATTCCCGTCCGCCGCTTGTCGGGCGATTGGCTATACTGCCCCTTGCTGTTGAACCGAACCGCATTCTTGACGCTGCGCGCAATCAGATAGAGCAGCTTTACTGGGTCTCTGTCCGCATTATAGGCGGCCCGTACACTGTTGAAATGACCGAGACCAGCGTCGAACTGCGCCCGCCAGATCGCCCCATACGCGTCCACAAGCGCCGCCGGCTCATTGATAATAAGGTGCCACAACCCCATCAGGTCCGGATGCACATCACCAATGACAAAGTGCTCGGCCATTTCATGATGGGCCGCATAGAGCGTGACCGCCGCCGAACCCGCAAAGGGCTCATAAAGCGTTTTCACCCCGCCCGGAAAATGCCGGCAGATGCGCGGCGCAAGCGCCCGCTTGCTGCCCTGATAGGGAATGGGTTGGATGCTGAGAGCAGTCATCCGCAAATGCTAAAGCTGTTCGCCCCGCTTGCCAATGTGATCGGGCGCCAGCCTGCCGCAACCCGGACAATATCCAACAAAAAGGGCGCCACGCGGCGCCCTCAATTTCTTCAGCGATGAAATCCGGTCCTAGCCGTCCATCTTGGCGCCGGTCACAACGGCCTGCAGGTCGATGAGGCCGACCATGCGGTTGTCATGGGTCACGATGCCATTGAGCAGTTCGGTGTCGATGGCATTGCCTTCGGGCACATTGTGGATGTCGTCGCGCGACACGGTGAGAATGTCGGACACGGCATCGACCAGGATGCCGACCCATTTGTCGCCGACGCTCATCACCACCACGACATGGTTTTTGGTGGGCGACGTTTGGCCATCGCCGAAGCGGGCGCGCAGATCAAAGATCGGCACGATCGTGCCGCGCAGATTGATCACGCCGCGCACGAATTCGCGGGTGTTCGGCAGCGGTGTCGCGCCGTTCCAGGCGCGGATTTCGCGTACCGTGGTGATTTCCACTCCATAGGTCTGTTCGCCGATGGAGAATGCGATGAGCTGCAGGGAATTGTGGCCGGCCGCGACCGACTTGTCTCCCATCTCGTCGCGAAGACCGAGCGCTTCCATGATTTATGCCTTTCTGCCCGTTCTGGGCATCTCAACGCCTTGCGGCCCGCCGCCGCCTTTGCCTAGCCTCTAGGCTGCATTCTGGTGCATGGGCGTCGTACGAAGCCCCTGCACATCCACGATCAGGGCGACATTGCCGTCCCCGAGAATTGTTCCGCCGGCAATGCCCTCGACCCGCTCGAAGTTTTCTTCCAGCGATTTGATGACGACCTGCTGCTGGCCAATAATATCGTCCACCACCAGCGCCAGTTTCTGGCTGCCTTCGGTTTCACACAGGACGACAAAGCGGTTGTCCGCATCGGCGCTGGCCACCATGTCAAAGCGCGTGGCCAGATCGATGACCTGTACATATTCGCCACGCACCTGCAGCACCTGTCCGCCCGACGGCACGCGTTCAAAATTGGCGCGCGAACACTGGATGGTTTCAACAATCGAGGAGAGCGGCACCACATAGGGCGAGCCGCCAACCTTGACCAGCATCACATCGAGCACGGCCAGAGTCAGCGGCAGGCGCAGCGTCATGCGCGAGCCCTTGCCGGTCCACGAACGCACATGCACGGAGCCGCCGATTTTCTTGATATTGCTCAGCACCACATCCATGCCGACGCCGCGGCCCGAAATATCGCTCACCGCCTCGGCGGTGGAGAAGCCGGGCGCAAAGATCAGCTGGTCGATCTGTTCGTCCGTGGGGTTGGCGTCGGGCGCCACAATGCCCTTTTCGCGCGCCAGCTTCAGCACGCGCTCGCGGTTGATGCCCGCGCCATCGTCCTCGACGATGATGAGGATATTGCCGCCCGCCTGCTCGGCAGAAAGCCGGATCGTACCGATCTCGGGCTTGCCGGCAGCGATGCGCTTTTCCGGCGTCTCGATGCCATGGTCGGCCGAATTGCGCACCATATGGGTCAGCGGATCGGACAATTGCTCGATCACCGTTTTGTCGATTTCGGTGTTCTCGCCAATGGTTTCGAGCTTGATCTTCTTGCCCGTCTTGGTGGCCAGCTCGCGCGCCAGGCGCGGCATACGGCTGAAGACGGATTTGACCGGCTGGGCGCGAATGGCCATCACCGAGTCCTGCAATCCGCGTGTCGTCTGGGCCAGCACTTCTAGCCCGCGCACGAGTTCGGTATAGCGGGCGCGCAGGGTCTCATCCATCTGCTGGGTAAGCATGGACTGGGTGATCACCAATTCGCCCACCATGTTGACCACGCGGTCCACCTTGTCGAGATCGACGCGGATGGACTGCACGCCAACGCTGCGGCCACTGCTTTCCTCGCCGCCGCCTTCGCCAGAGGCAGCAACCGGCGCCTTGGGCGCCGAGGCAACGGGCGCCGGGGGCGTCGCGACCACGCTGGGCGTGATCTCTGCGGCCAGTTCTGCAAAGCTGAGGCCTGGCGGAACTTCAAAATTGTCCTGCGTCGCTTCGGCGACAGGCGCGGGAGCCGGCTCAGGCACATCGACAATCTCGATCAACGGCGCGCTCGTAAGCGGCGCAACCTCGTCATCGGTGAGATCGATCAGGCTGGAGAGGGTCGGGCCCTCATCAAGCCCCAGGAGCGGTTCGGCTTCGGCGGCCGGCTTGGGCTGCACCACTGAGCCGAGATGGGCAATGACGATATCGCAATCGCCTTCGACAAATTCGAAGACTTCGCGGATCGCCTCTTCCGTCAGGGTAGGCGAGACCAGCGAAATTTCCCAAGCGCCATAAACCGCGAAGGGCTCGAAATCGCTCAGCGGCGGAATTTCCGACAGCACGACCCGCACACTCATCTCGCCCAGCAGGGCCAGTTCGCGGAACAGCAGCAGCGGATCATTGGCGCGGGCATAAAGCGCACGATGCGGGGTAAAGCGGATTTCCCACTGCCCGGCTTCGTCTTCATTGGCAGCAGCCAGAGGCGGCGCTTCAAAGGCGTCTTCGACCGGGGCTTCGCCGGCGGCAGGCCCGCCGATATTGACCATGACGGGGGTAAAATCGATGTCGAACTCTTCGACATGCTCACCGCTCTCGTCATCTTCGTCATCGCCATCGGCGCTGGCCTTGCCGCGCGCAATCGCGTCAAAACGCTGCTTTTCTTCCTGGCCGTAATCGGCCGGCAAAGCCTCGCCGCTCTGGGCAGCATTGACGTGGTCGGCGACAATGTCATTGGCCCTGATGCAGAGCACGACAACATCGTCGGTCAGCTCGACGCGGCCGTCGCGCACATAGTCGAGCAATGTCTCATAGGCATGAGCAAAACCCACCAGCGCAGAAAAGCCGAACGCCCCGGCGCCGCCCTTGATCGAGTGGATGGCGCGGAACACGGCATTGAGACGATCACTGTCGCGCTCACCCGCTTCGATAGCGGCAAACTGTTCCTCAAGCTCGGTCAGGAGCTCGGAGCACTCGTCGAAATAGGTGGCTTTGAAGTCGTCCAGGTCGCTCATCTACAGCTCATCCAACCCTTCTGGGTTCGCTAACTTGGTCAGTGCACGACGCGGTTGATTACCGAAATCAGCTTTTCGGGATCGAACGGCTTGACGATCCAGCCCGTGCCGCCGGCGGCCTTGCCCTGATCACGCTTGTCCTGGCTGGTCTCGGTGGTCAGGATCAGGATCGGCAGGCTCTGATACTGGCCGCTCGAGCGCACATTCTTGATGAACTCGATGCCATCCATGACCGGCATGTTGATATCGGTGATCACCACATCGATGGGCTGGGCCTTGAGCACATCCAGACCCTGCTTGCCATCTTCGGCCTGCAGCACTTCGAAGCCTGCATTGGACAGCGTATGATGCAGCATGGCCAGAATGGTCCTGGAATCATCGACCGTCAGTACGCGCAATGTCATTGTTTTATCATCCCTGAAAACTGGGCATTCAAACCCAGGCGGTCGATCGCGGCAGTCATGGCCGCGCTCGGCGCTTCAATTGCGAACTCGAAATGATTTCGCCGTGCGGTTTCGGCTGCACTCATCAGCATGAACAGTGCATTTGTCGAAACCCGCTCCACGCCTGCTGCCGATACGCTGACAGGACCTTCTTCGAGCACATCGATCAACATGTCCCGGATGCCATCAATGGCATCAAGGTCAATGATCGCAGGCAAGGCGATCGGCTGTTTGGATTTGCTGGCCATGGCAGTGGCGGAACCCCCGGAGTCTTCTCCAGGCGCCATATTCAGCCGGAACGGTTTAAGAAGTGCTAACTATGAGGCGTACTCGAAGGGACTGAGCGCGCCAGTGGCGCGATCAGAGCCGAATAGGCCTTGAGACCTATGGTCGAAAGGCTAAGCCGCAAAACGCAGCCAAACGCCCCGGGGGGCGTTTGGAGCGGCATAGGCCCGGAGAGCTATTCTCGCAGGGCTGGGCCAAGAACACCGAATATGCAACCGCTCCGACCCACCGGAACTGGTATACTCCCCGGGCGCTAATCCCTTGCCCCAACCCCCACTCCGGTCTATCGCATCCCCAACACATCTTCCCGGACCGCCCCATGCCCGCCAATATCACCCTGACCGGCCTCGCCCGTGACCTCGCCCTTCGCGCTGAAGCCGGCAAGACCATTCGCGTCGGCGTCATTGGTTCGGGCGAAATGGGCACCGATCTTGTCACCCAGATGAGTCTGATGACCGGCATCGAGATGGCGGCCATCGCCACGCGCCGCCCCCATACCGCGCTCGACGCCATGACGATCGCCTATGGCGAGGATTCCATGGGCAAGGTCTGCGACACGCCCAAGGCCGCGACCGCCGCCATCGAACAGGGCAAGATTGCCATCACCTCGGCCGAAACCCTCGTCACCACGCCCAATATCGACGTGGTCATCGATGCCACCGGCAAGCCCGGCGTCGCCGCCGATTACGATCTCATGGCCATGGAGCATGGCAAGCATCTGGTGATGATGAATGTCGAAGCCGACGTCACCATCGGGCCTTATCTCAAGGCCCAGGCCGACCGCCTCGGAGTCGTCTATTCTGTCGGCGCCGGCGATGAACCCAGCTCCTGCATGGAGCTGATCGAGTTCGTATCGGCCCTTGGCCTGCCCATCGTCGCCGCCGGCAAGGGCAAGAACAATCCATTGAAGCACGACGCCGTACCCGACGATTATCGGGAAGAAGCGACCCGCCGCAACATGAACCCGCGTATGCTGGTCGAGTTCGTCGATGGCTCAAAAACCGCCGTCGAAATGTGCGCCATCGCCAATGCCACCGGCCTCCTGCCCGACGTGCCGGGAATGCACGGGCCAAAAGCCGACCGCGATGACATGGCCAAAGTGCTCATCCCCAAGGCGGATGG
>JAEYTY010000133.1 GCA_023433775.1 Pseudomonadota bacterium
GCGGAATCGTCCACGGCACAAAAGGCGTTTATCTGGCCATCAAGCCTGGAAATGCTGGCAAGCGCTTCGCGCACCAGCGCGACGGACCCATATTGCGCCACAAATTGCGCTACATTTTTTACTGGCATGTCCGTCTGCCTTCCTCCGCGCCCCTATGTTAGAACTGGGGGCGCCAAAGCTTCCGCCCGCATCTCGAGCTTGTGTCTAGCCTTGCTTGTTTCCGAGCATGGCAAAGAGAGCAAAGCAGAAATTGGAAAAATAGTATAAGATGCGCTTATGCACGCTACGCTGAGACAGCTCGAAACTCTGAGAGCATTTCTGCTCACCCGTTCCGTCACCGAGACGGCGCGCATGACGCATGTCTCGCAGCCAGCGGTCAGCCAGACGCTCAAGGATCTGGAGGCCCAATTCGGCTTTCCGATTTATAGTCGCGTGGGCAATCGCGTGGTGCTGAGCGCAGAAGTGCTGCAGGTCATGCCGGAGGTCGAGCGGTTGCTCATGACCTTCTCGAACCTGCAGGGCAGGGTCATGGAGCTGCGCGACCTACGCGCTGGTTCCATCACCATGGTGGCCGGGCCAACGCCGTCGGTCGACCTGCTCCCCCGGGCCATTTCCTCCTTCCGACAGCAGCGCCCCAATGTGCGCGTGCATCTGGAGGTTTCGACGGAAATCGACATGGCTCGCAAGGTGCGGGACGAGATCTATGATCTGGGAACCGGCTTCTATCCAAGCATGGAAAGCAGCATTGCCACGCAACCGCTTTTCGAGACAGAGCTGATCTGCGTGGTAAGAAAGAATCACCCCCTTTCGGCCTTTGCCACCATAGACCTGCGCCAACTGGTCGGTCAGACCGTGACTGTGGTGGATCACCACATCGGCGCAACCTTCAACATGCAGCAAGTCCTGCATGACGCACTGGCCAATCAGGCCCTGATCACGACCAATCAGTCGATTGCCGCGCTCAATATGGTCATTCACGGCAATGCAGTGGCGGTCCTGCATCCGCTCACCGTTCCTCACTCACTTTTCGGTTCTCTGCATATGGCCAGGTTCGAGCCTCGCGAGCAGGTTGCCTTTGCCCTCTTCTACTCCCGCCGGCGACCTCTATCCCGCATCGTCTCCAAGTTCATGTTGGCGATCCGCGACAGCGCCCGCGTTCAGGCGGACATGCTTGAGGCCGCCGGAATTCCTTTCAAGGTGACGATGTAGTCAACTCGCATAACCTGCGCTTATGTAGCGTTCAGACGAACCGATTTTCCTTCCTCCCGCTGACCTGACAACCATCAGTCAAGGTCGCCCAGTCACCCTTTGGCTGCCTGTGGATCAAGGAAAAGGTCGGAATTCATGAGAAAACTCTTTTACACTGGCTCGTTGCTCGCGGCGATGTGCGTTGTGGCGCCGGCCCTTGCCGCCGACAAGGTTGTCGTGGGCTACGGTACGGGCTCGACCGCGCTGCCTTTCTTTGTCGCCATGGAAGAAGGCATCTTCACCAAGCACGATATCGAGATTGAGGGGGTCGTCATTCCGATCAACTCCAATCTCCAGAGCTCGCTGATTGCCAACCAGGTTGACGCCGCCGCCGTTATGCTCGCGGTGGAGGGCATGGCTGGCAATCTGGTGAAGCCCGGCTCGATCAACTACATTTCGCTCAACGCCCAGAGCGACATTTATCGCATGGAGCAGTTCGTTGTCCGCGAAGGCGTCGACGTAAAAACCCTTGCCGACTTCAAGGGCAAGAAGCTCGTGACCGCGCCCGGCGTCGGGAATGCGACCCTGGCAAAGGCAGCCCTGACAGCGGCAGGCCTTGAAGAAGGGGACTATGTTCTCGACCAGCTGGATACGGCCCAGCATATCAACGTCCTGACTTCGGGCCAGTATGACGGCGCCTATACGCTCGAGCCCAATGCCACGATCATGAACGAGCAGAATGTTGCGCACACCCTGCAGGCCGGCATCGTGGCCGGGATCGTGCTGGGTGATCCAAAGGCAAATGCCTATATGGCGGGCGGTGCACTTTCGGAAAAATTCCTCGCCGAACGTCCCGAAGTGGCCGAACGCTATATCGCGGCCTGGGACGAAGCCATCGACTTCATCCATGATAATCCCGGCGAAGCACGTCAGGCCCTGCTGGCCTATACGCCTATCGCTCCCGAGATCATCGACAAGGTGCCGCTGGTGCTGTTCTCCAAGATCTCGGATGTGTCCGAAGAGGACATCGATAACTTCCAGAAGTACATCGACTTCTCTGTCCAGATCGGGACCATTCCCGGCGACATCGACGTTCGCCCCTTCATCGTGAAGTAAGGAGCTGTTGTGGTGGCTTCCCCCGCTCTTAAGGCTGTTGCCGATGCAAACACCCAAGAGGGGGAAGTCACCGCACATTCCTCCAGGGACCGGCGCCCGCACGTAACCGTGCGGGGGCTCAGCAAGCAGTTCGGCGACCGACCGATTTATGACAATTTCGATCTCGACCTGCCGCGCGGCAAGTTCATTTCGATCTTCGGACCCAATGGATGTGGCAAGTCCACGCTCATCAACATGATTGCCGGGCTCATTCCCGTGGACAAGGGCGAGATCCTGTTTGATGGCCAGACCATCGACGAAATCCGCTTCGGCTATGTCTTCCAAAACTACCGTGACGCATTGTTTCCCTGGATGAGTGCCTGGGACAATATCGCCTACCCCCTGCGGTTCATGAAGGTGCCCAAGGACCAGCGCAATGCGCGGGTCGAGGCGCTGGTCAAGAAGTTCGATATCCGGCTTAATCTCGAGCAATATACCTATCAGATGTCGGGTGGTCAGCAGCAACTGGTCTCGATCCTGAGGGCGCTTGTCGTTGAGCCCGAAATCCTCTTCCTCGACGAGCCGTTCTCCGCTCTGGACTACGAAATGACCCTGTTCATGCGTGACCAGATGCAGCGCATGTTCCAGGAAACCGGAACCACGACCATCATCGTCTCGCATGACCTGGATGAGGCCGTGTACCTCGCAGACAAGGTGCTGCTTCTCTCACGGGCGCCGACACATGTGGTCGAATTCCCTTCTGTGGACGTGCCGCGTCCGCGCAATGCGCTGACCCTGGCCGATCCCGAGTTCAACCAGATCAAGGGGCATTGCCTAGACATCTTCCAGCAGCAGGTGCGCCAGTGAACAGGAAAATACTTGAGCGGCTACGTCCCCTCATCGGGGTTGTGGGTTTCCTTCTGCTCTGGCAGTTGGCCGTCCTGTTCAAGGTCGTTGAACCGGTCCTGTTGCCGTCGCCGGAAAAGACCTTTTCCGCCCTTTACAAAGGTCTGTTCGAAAATGGCAGGCTTGCCTATGACTTTGGCAAGACGGTGCAGCGTTCAGCCATGAGCATCGCCCTGGCGTCGTGCATCGGCATCCCTGTGGGGGTGATGCTGGGGGCCTCGGAGAAGGTCTATCGATCCGTCGAATTCATCATCGACTTTTTCCGCTCGACCCCGGCTTCTGCCATCTTCCCGTTGTTTCTGCTGCTGTTCGGCGTCGGCGATATGACCAAGGTATATATCGGGGCCTTTGGTGCATCGCTCGCCATCATCTTCAATGTTGCATATGGCGTGATGAATGCCCGCAAGACCCGCGTTCTGGCGGCCAAAGTCATGGGCGCACCGGCTCTGCAGCGCATGATCGTCGTCTTGCTCGAATCCCTGCCGCAGACCTTTATCGGGTTGCGGATGGGCGCCACGCTGGCCCTCGTGCTGATGATCACCGCTGAAATGTTGCTCAGCTCGATCGATGGCCTCGGCCTGCGCATTTTCGAAGAGCAGCAGCTCTTCAACATGCCCGGCATGTATGCGGCGATCTTCTGTGCCGGCCTGCTGGGCTATGCCCTCAACCTCCTGTTTTTCCTCACGGAACGGCGTTTCGTGCATTGGGCCGGCCGCTGAGCCAGAAGAGTACGCGATGAACATGCATAGCAATTCGATGAAAAGCGCAGGCCCGGTCCATCCACAGGCAGAAGAGCTTGCGGGCATGATGCCGGAGATCCCCTATGGCGATGAAAGCGCCTTTGCTGAAGGCCGGGCGACGCTGCCGAAGGATCTCGATGAGCTTGCCGCCCATGTCCGTCGCGAGCTGAATATATCGCGCTATCCCGCCAAGAACTGGTGCCTGCCCCATGCTGCACCCGACGGGACAAATGCCCTCGATGTACTGGTCGTAGGGGGCGGGCAGGCGGGCCTGGGGGCGGCGCACGCGCTCAAATGCCGCCAGATTCACAACCTGCTGGTGGTCGACGCCGAGCCGGAAGGACGTGAAGGTCCATGGGGCACCTATGCCCGTATGCAGACCCTGCGCACCCACAAGGACAATGGCGGCATGGAGTTCGGCATCCCTTCGCTGTCCTTCCGGTCCTGGTACGAAGTCCAGCATGGCTATGGCAGCTGGCAGTCGCTCTACAAGGTGCCCACCGGTGACTGGCACGCTTATCTCTCGTGGTTTCGCAAGGTTGCCGGTATTGCCATGCGCAATGACACCCGGTTCGACGGGTTCTCGCGTGATCCGGGCGGATTGATCGCGGCACGGCTGACTGGACCCGACGGCGCCTACACCATCTATGCCCGCACGCTCGTTCTCGCCACCGGCATCGAAGGCAATGGCAAGCGCCATATCGCCGACCTTATCGGGCCCGACATTCCCAGCGCGCTCTATGCGCATACCCAGGAAGACATCTATTTTCCGGCCTATAAGGGCAAGACGGTCCTGGTCCTGGGCGGCGGCGCCTCGGCCTATGACAATGCCATAAGGGCCGCGGAAGCGGGGGCGGACACGCATATCTTCCACCGCATGAAGCAGCTGATTTCAGTCAATCCCGGCACCTGGGGCGAATTCAACGGCTACCTGGCCCACTATGTCGACCTGCCGCCAGAGGAAAAATGGCGCTATGCCAAGACCTTTGGCTCGGTCAAAGGCGGCCCGCCGGTCGCCACGATAAAGCGCGCCCTGGCTCTGGACAACATCACCATCCACCCCGGAGAAGGCTGGGACAATGTGGCCATCGACAATGGCACGCTGAGGGTCTCGACGCCGAGCGGGGCTTATAATGCGGATTTCCTCATACTCGGCACCGGCTATCGCATCGATCTAAACGCGGTTCCTTCGCTTGCCGACCATCTCCACGAGATTGCCCTATGGGGCGAGATGTTCGAGCCGCCGGCAGACCTGCCGGGAAATGGCATGGAGCGGGCGCCCTGGCTGGAAAAGGATTTCACTTTCTGTCCCAAGCCCGGAAATGAGCGGACCTGGCACGATCAGGTGTTCAACTTTGCGCGCGGCGCCCAACTCTCGATGGGCACGCTGTCTATTGGTCTGTCAGGCATTCGCTACGGGCTGGAGCGGCTTGCTGCCTCCGTGGAAGGCCGCCTCTTCCTTGAGGACAGTTCCGTTTACCTGCGGGGCCTGGAGAGCTGGAAGACCCGTGACCTTGCTGCGCTGGATACCTGAGCCGGGATTACGATGAGCGTTGGTGTAGATCGTATTCTCATGGCCTCCCCGGACGATGTGTCCGGGCTGGCCGCGCTTTTGGAGGCCGGACGTCTCGACGCAAGCGAAATTGTCGCGGTCATCGGTAAGACCGAGGGCAATGGCGGAGCAAATGACTTCACCCGGGCGCTTGCGACGCTGTCGGTTGCCACATGCATCGCAAAATTCTCCGGCGAGAGCCCCGATGATGTGATGGCGCGCGTAACCCTGATCTGGTCAGGTGGCTGTGAGGGCGTTCTTTCGCCCCATGCGACTATCTTTACCCGCCGGGAGGGCGGATCCCGCCTCGGGCCTAGTCTCGCGCTGGGGCTCGGTCGCAGCCGCCTCGTGTTGCCCGAGGAAATCGGTACGCTGACGCAAGTCGACCTTGTGGCGAACGCCGTCCGGTCGGCCATGCGCGACGCGGAAATCACAAGCACCGCCGACATAAATTACGTGCAGGTCAAGGGACCGCTGCTGACCCCGGCACGCATGGCCGATGCGGCAAAGCGCGGCAAGCCCGTTATCGGTGCGGACCCCAATGCCACCAAACCTTTGGCACGCGGGGCGCTCGCCATGGGCGTAGCAATCGCCCTGGGCGAAGTGGCTGCCGAAGCGGTGACGGCACAAACCCTGCATCACGATCCCTCGCTTTATTCCAGCGTCGCGTCGACCTCCGTTGGCGGCGAAGTCGCCGAATGCGAAGTCGTGTTGTTGGGCAATAGCGAGACTGCGGGCAGCGCCTTCCGGATCGGACATGGCGTGCTGAACAATGTCTGCGACGCCGCCGGCATAAAGGCAGCGCATCACGCGTCCGGTGCAGGCGAAATTGCAGCTATCTTTGCAAAAGCAGAACCGGCTTCACAGGTGCTTGGCAAGCGCACAACCATGCTGTCCGACGCCGATATCCACGCCGAACGTCATGCCCGCGCCGCCCTCTCTGGCGCTATCGGCGCCACACTGGGGGAGACCGCAGTGTTCATTTCGGGCGGCACCGAGCATCAATGCGCGCCGGGCAAGGCGCCCATTGCAATTATCTCAAAGCTGTCGGCCTAGGCTCAACACCTGCAGTAGGACGTGCCGCTTTAAAAGCAGTGTCTGAGGAAAAGAGTTCCGCACTCACAAACATGCCCAATTTGCCTGAGATTGGCGAAATCTTGTGGCATGGACCACGGATTCCGAACCTGCTTAGGGCATTGCTCCGGCAAGACACTCTCGTCTGCGCCTCCCCGTGACAAAAGTGTGAGAGCGCCGTGGTTCCATATGCATCCAGGCGGATCCACGGGGGCACAGGCCTCATAAGAGACAAACTTATCGGGGTTTGAGAGGCAAACAATGAATTTCCAGGCTCGCGATCGGCTTGGCTATTTGTACTTATGTTCATACTGGGACTTGCATTTTGCTCTCAGCAAAGTCAGTCGATAGAAGATGTTGGTAGCGTTGCGATATGGAGGCATTGACCTGCCGTCGACTCGTCCCTCTGCAATTCACCTCGACCGACCATTCCGATTGACGTTCCATAAGCAGCCATGACCGCATCGTACCTGTTAATCGCTATCGTTGCTGCGCCCTTTCTCACAGCGCTTGTGGCTGCGAGTCTGTCCGCCAATGCGCGCAATGCCGAGGCCTGGCTATCGGCAATCATGACGATGGCGCTTTTGACCATCACCATTGCGCTCTATCCGCAGGTGGCGAATGGAGGGGTGATCCGCCACGAGATCGAATGGCTGCCGACCCTGGGGCTAAACCTGATTTTCCGCATGGACGGCTTTGCCTGGCTGTTCTGCGTCCTCATCACCGGCATCGGTTTTCTGGTGGTGCTCTATACGCGCTACTACATGTCGCCCAAGGACCCGGTGCCGCGGTTTTTCGCGTTTCTGCTAGCCTTTATGGGCGCGATGCTGGGGCTGGTGACCGCCGGCAATCTCATCCAGCTTGCTATTTTCTGGGAGCTGACGAGTCTCATCTCCTTCCTGCTGATCGGCTACTGGTACCATCGTGGCGATGCACGCGACGGCGCCCGCATGGCCCTGATTGTGACGGCGACAGGCGGGTTGGCTTTGTTCGCAGGCCTTCTGGTGATCGGCCATATCGTGGGCAGCTATGACCTCGATGTGGTGCTGGCTGCGGGTAGCGCAATTCGCGACCATGTCCTTTATCCCGTGGCGCTGATCCTGATGCTGCTGGGCGCCATGACCAAGAGCGCGCAATTCCCCTTCCAGTTCTGGCTGCCGCACGCCATGGCCGCGCCGACGCCTGTTTCGGCCTATCTCCACTCAGCCACAATGGTGAAGGCCGGCGTCTTCCTCCTCGTTCGGTTCTGGCCAGTCATGGCCGGAACCGACCTCTGGTTCTGGATCGTCACGTTCTCGGGCCTCATTACGCTGATGATCGGCGCCTATGCCGCCCTGTTCCAGCGCGACCTCAAGGGCCTCCTCGCCTATTCCACCATTAGCCATCTTGGTCTCATCACCACGCTGCTCGGCATGAGCACGCCGCTGGCCATGGTTGCCGCGGTGTTCCACATCGCAAACCATGCGACTTTCAAGGCGTCGCTGTTCATGGCCGCGGGCATTATCGACCATGAAACGGGCACGCGCGACATCAGGCGGTTGAGCGGACTGCGCCGCTTCATGCCCTTTACCGCTGCTCTCGCCATCATTGCCAGTGCGGCCATGGCAGGGGTGCCCCTGCTCAACGGTTTCCTCTCAAAGGAAATGTTCTTCACCGAGACGGCAGAGTTCGACCCCAATATGTTCGTCAACCTGGCGCTGCCCATTGGCGCGACCGTTGCCGGCATGTTCAGTGTCGCCTATTCGCTGCGCTTCGTGCACGGCGTGTTTTTCGGTCCGCCGCCCGAAAAGCTGGACCGGGTGCCGCATGAGCCGCCGGCGCTGATGCGCCGGCCAATAGAATTCCTCGTGCTCATCTGCCTTGCCGTCGGCATCATACCCGGCATCACCATCGGGCCCTATCTGGCCGCCGCGGTTGGCTCTGTGCTGGGTCCCGACCTGCCTTACTACAGCCTCTCGGTGTGGCACGGCTTCAACCTGCCCCTGGTCATGAGCATCGTGGCCATGGTGGGCGGCGTGCTGCTCTATCTGGCGCTGTTCCGGTATCTGTCGAGCGAACGCGACGGCACGCCGCTGCTGCATCGGTTCCGCGGGCAGCGCATTTTCGAAAGCGTGCTGGTCACCGTGACCGGCCGCTGGGCCCGTGGGCTGCACAGCCTGTTCGGCACACGCCGTCTGCAGCCGCAATTGCTGATCATTGTCGTGCTTGCCATCATCGTCGGCGCATTGCCGCTGTGGAGCCGTGTCAATCCGTTCGTGGCGTCGCCGACGGCCTTCGATCCGGTCTTTGCCTTCATGTGGCTGGTGGGCGGCGCCTGTGCCCTTGCCGCTGCCTATCAGGCCAAGTTCCACCGCTTCGCGGCCATGATCCTGCTGGGTGGCGCCGGTCTTGTCACCTGCATGACCTTTGTCTGGTTCTCGGCGCCCGACCTGGCGCTGACCCAGTTGGTGGTCGAGATCGCGACCACGGTGCTGATCCTGCTCGGTTTGCGCTGGCTGCCGCAGCGTCTGCCCAACCTGACCATGGATGCAAAAGTCCGCGACAGCATCCGCCGCTATCGTGACATGGTCATTGCCGGTGTGGCGGGGATCGGGCTTGCCGTTACCGCCTATCTGATCATGACGCGCCCGGCGATAGACGGCATTTCGAGCTTTTTCGTTGAAAACGCCTATAGCCAGGGCGGGGGCACCAATATTGTCAATGTGATGCTGGTGGACTTCCGCGCCTTCGACACCTTTGGCGAAATTGCCGTGCTGGGGGTTGTGGCGTTGATCGTCTATGCGCTGCTGCGCCGATTCCGCCCTGCAAGCGAAAGCGTGGGCAAGCCGAAACAGCAATTGGTACAAAATGCTTTTGATGAGGACACGCCGGAGCGCAATCCGGGCGACACGATTGCGGCCTATCTCATCGTGCCCTCGCAGATCATGCAGTGGCTGTTTCCGGTCATCATCGTTGTTGCGGTCTATCTGTTCATGCGCGGGCATGACCTGCCGGGCGGCGGCTTTGTCGGTGGCCTCACCATGTCCATCGCTTTTATCCTGCAATATATGGCCGGTGGCACGCGCTGGGTGGAAGATCGACTCCGCATCCTGCCCGTGATCTGGATCGGCTCGGGCCTCGCCATCGCCATCCTCACCGGCCTGGGGTCGTGGGTCTTCGGCTATCCGTTCCTCACCACCTATTTCCAGTATGCCGATATTCCATGGATCGGCCGCGTACCTATGGCGTCGGCCCTGTTGTTTGACCTCGGCGTCTTCTTGCTGGTTGTCGGTTCGACGGTCCTGATCCTTATTGCCCTGGCGCACCAGTCGGTCCGCTCGCCGCGCATCTCGCGCGTTCAGCGCAAGGCTGAAGCCCTGCAGCGAGAGCCCGGCGCAGGAGGGTCTGTCTGATGGAACTCGTTCTCGCCATCGCCATCGGCGTTCTGACTGCCTCTGGCATTTATCTCATGCTGCGGCCACGCACGTTTCAGGTGATCATCGGCCTCTCGCTGATTTCCTATGCGGTCAATCTCTTCATCTTCAGCATGGGGCGGTTGCGGATCGACGCCGCGCCCGTGCTCGATCGCGACAATATCGATCCTTCGGCCTATACCGATCCGGTACCGCAGGCGCTGGTGCTGACCGCTATCGTCATCGGCTTTGCCATGACGGCGCTGTTTCTCGTGGTGATGCTGGCGGCGCGTGGCTTCACCGGCACCGACCATGTCGACGGGAGAGACTGACGCCATGACCAGTCTCTTCGATCACCTCGTCATCCTGCCCATCCTGCTGCCGATGATAACGGCTGTGCTCGTCACGCTGATCGACGACCGCTTCCGGATGCTCAAGATTGGTCTCAGCATCGGCGCGACCGCCCTGCTGGTCGTCATCGCGCTGCTGCTGGTCGTGCCGACCATACAGGTTGGTCCCTCCGATACTGAGCTGATCAAGGCCTATCCGCTCGGCAACTGGCCCATGCCTTTCGGTATCGTGCTGGTGGCTGACAGGCTCTCGGCGCTGATGGTGCTGGTGACCAGCATTCTCGGCATGGCGACGCTGACATTCTCGCTCGCCCGCTGGTATGCCGCCGGCCCGCATTTCGCGGCCATCTTCCAGCTTCTGCTGATGGGTCTCAATGGCGCCTTTCTCACCGGGGACCTCTTCAATCTCTTCGTCTTTTTCGAAGTGATGCTGGCGGCCTCCTATGGATTGCTGCTGCATGGCAGTGGCAGCGCCCGGGTCAAGGCGTCGCTGCATTACATCGCCATCAATCTCCTCGCATCCTTCCTCTTCCTCATCAGTGCCGCGATCATCTATGGCGTGACCGGCACGCTCAACATGGCCGATCTTGTGGTGCGCATTCCCCAGATTGCCGGCGCCGACCGGCCATTGCTGGACGCCGGGCTGGGGCTGCTTGGCCTGACCTTCCTGATCAAGGCAGGCATGTGGCCCATCAGCTTCTGGCTGCCGGGGGCCTATTCGGTGGCAGCGGCGCCCGTCGCGGCCATGTTTGCCATCATGACCAAGGTGGGCGTCTATGCGCTGCTCCGCCTCTCCTATCTGCTCTTTGCGGCAGAAGCAGAGGGCGTGCTCGGCTTCAACCACAATGTGCTCTTTGTTGGCGGGCTCGCCACCCTGGCCTATGGGACGATCGGGGTTCTCTCGGCACAAACCAGTATGCGGCTCGCAAGCTATCTGGTGCTGGTTTCGTCGGGCACCTTGCTCGCTGCCATCGGTTTTGGCGGGCCGGGCGTGCTCAGCGGTGCGCTGTTCTACCTTGTCATCTCATCCTTTGCGATTGCCGCGCTGTTCCTGCTCATCGAGATCATCGAACGCTCGCGCATCGTGGGTGCGGACGTTCTTGCCGTAACCATGGAGGCCTATGGCGAGGGCGATGATGAGGACGCAGAACCCGAGCATGAAGAGGCCGGCCTTGTTATCCCGGCGAGCACCGCTTTCCTCGGCGTCAGCTTCGGCCTTTGCTGCCTGCTGCTGGCGGGCCTGCCGCCACTCTCCGGCTTCCTGGCCAAATTTGCCATTCTCGGCACGGCCCTGGGCGGCAGTGCAGATCCGGACCCCAGCGCCTGGTGGCTGGCCGGAACCCTGATTGTGTCTGGCCTTGCCGTGCTCATCGCCATGGCTCGCAGCGGCATCAACATCTTCTGGGCGACGCTCGAGCCGGGCGCTGTGAGCGCGCGCCTCAGCGAAATGGTGCCTATCGTGGTGCTGCTGGCGCTGTGCATCGCCATCGGCGTGCTACCCGCGCCGATCCTGGGCTATATGGAAAGCGCGGCGGCGCTGGTCAGCGTACCCGAGCTCTATGTGCTCGAAATCATGGGGCCTGAGGCGGCGGCCACGCTCATTCGGGAGACGCTCCCATGAGACGGGTTTTCCCCTATCCGCTGCTGACCCTGGCTTTGACGCTGATGTGGCTGCTGCTGCAGCAATCGCTTGGCCTGGGCCAGGTTCTTCTCGGCTTCGTGGTCGCCTGGTCCGCCTCCCAGGCCATGGCGCGCCTGCAACCGCACAAGCCGGTGATCCGGCGTCCGGGAAAGGTGCTCAAGCTCATTGCCCTGGTGACGGCCGATGTCATGCGCTCCAATATTGCAGTGTGTCGCATCATTCTGGCCGGTGACCGGCGCGAGACCAAGGCCGGCTTCATCAAGATGCCGCTGGAGCTCAGGGACCCCGCAGGCCTTGCCGTTCTCTCCTGCATCATCACCGCGACGCCGGGCAGCGCCTGGCTAGAATACAGCCCCACCGAAAGCACGGTCCTTATCCATGTTCTGGACCTGATCGACGAAGCGCAATGGGTGGAAACCGTCAAGCTACGTTACGAAGCCTTGCTGCTGGAGATATTCCAATGAGCGCAATGATCCTGTTCTGGAGCATCGGCATTGCCCAGGTGCTGCTTGGTGCGGCCATGCTGGTCACGCTGTGCCGGCTGGTTGTCGGTCCGCGCGCCCAGGACAGGGTGCTGAGCCTCGACGCGCTTTATGTCGTTGCCATGCTGCTGCTGGTCACATTTGGAATGCGGGCCGCCACGCTGGTCTATTTCGAGGTGGCGCTGCTGATCGGGCTGCTCGGCTTTGTCGGCACCGTGGCCCTGGCCAAATTCCTGATGCGCGGCGAGGTGATCGAATGAACTATGACCAGATCCCGTTTTGGGCTGCCATTCTGATTTCTGCCGCGGTGCTCATCGGCGCTGCCCTGACCTTTATTGGCGCCATCGGGCTGGTGCGGGCAGGCTCGTTCTACCAGCGCATCCATATGCCGACGCTGGGCACCAGCTTTGGCGCCATCGGCATCCTGCTGGCCTCGTCCGTCCTAGCCTCGATCGGTGAAGGGCGTTTCATAGCCCATGAGATTCTGATTTTCATTTTCGTCAGCGTCACGACGCCGGTGACACTGATGCTGCTGGCCCGTGCGGCCCTGCATCGCGATCGCGTCGAAAATTCGCCGGAAGTCCCCGCAGCGCTCGTCAAGCCAGCGGACCAATAGGGGGTCAGAGACCCTCGTCGACGCCCTCAAGGATGTCGGTGACGTCGTCAACCGAGACGGCGCGGCGCAAGGCGTTCACCGCCGCCTCATCCCGCGCCACGCGGGCAATACGCGACAGCGCCTTGATCTGATCGCCGCCGGACTGTTCGGGCATCAGCAGCATCATCACCAGATCGACCGGCTCGCCATCGACGGCTTCAAAGTCGATTGGCCGTTCGAGCGTTGCCAGAAGGCCGACAACCTTGTCGAGCCCTTCGATACGGGCATGGGGAATGGCAATGCCATTGCCCAGCCCCGTCGATCCAAGCTCCTCGCGCACATGCAGCGCCTTTGTGCAGAGCCGACTATTGACCAGCCCCAGCTCTCCCGCGCGCTCGGCCAAAACCGCAAACAGCTCATCCCTTGTGGCAACCGAGAGATTGAGAAAGATGTGATCGGTCGTGAACAGATCGGCGATTTTCATTGTTCAGGCTCAATGCTCGCTTCAGTGGCGGAGACCTTTAAAGCCGATGCATGGTGCTGTCCACCTATCGACCCAACCTGGAACTCAGGCGCCCCGACGCGTGATTTCAAAAGCGCAATCATGAAAGGGTATTGGCGCACCCGACACGATTCGAACGTGTGGCCTCTGCCTTCGGAGGGCAGCGCTCTATCCAGCTGAGCTACGGGTGCATCCGTAAGGCGGGGCAGGGCCCCGGCTGAACGGGCGCAAAGTAGTCGAAGGGTCTGGATTGCGCAACGGGGGAAATACCCTGCCCTCATCAGAAGTGCCGGATTGCAGATTTCGCAGATTCTGCCTGTGCCGCGCCTCGCTGCGACCAAGCCTGCCATCGTGGCGGCGTGAAGCATCAAAACAGGTCTCAAAGGGAGAGGAGAAAGCGCCGCCGAAGCCTTGATTGACAAATTAGGACATTTGACCTAATTCGGCATGATCGACCAGAAGGTGTGCTCATGCGGGGCCTTGAAACACGCGATGCGATCATTGAGACGGCTGACAGGCTGTTTTACCGGAACGGCTTCGCGAATAGCTCACTGGCGGACATTGCCGACGCGGTCGCCATCTCGCGCGGGAATTTTTACTATCATTTCCGGACCAAGGACACGATCCTGGACGCGGTGATCGAACGTCGCCTCGCGGCCACGCGCACCATGCTGGCGGGCTGGGCGGAAG